>CAMEWE010000020.1:0-30068 GCA_945939695.1 uncultured Bacteroidales bacterium | reverse complement strand
CAGCAGAACCAGGATAATCAGCAGAATCAGGATCAGAACCAGCAGGACCAGGACCGGCAGAATCAGCAGAACCAGTCCGAAGGTGCCATTTCCAGGCAGCAGGCCCGACAGATGCTGAATGCAATCCAGGCCAAAGAGAAGGAAACCCAGGATAAGGTGAAGAAGGAAAAGGCGGAAGCTCTGAAATCAAGGCAGAAAGAAAAGAATTGGTAATGAAGAAATTGTTTATGATAATCGCGGCTCTTGCCGTAAGCGTCCTTTCTATGGCGCAGGAAGTGAACGTTCAGGCTCCGAATCTGGTCGGAGTCGGGGAACAGTTTACAGTCACCTTCGTTATTTCAGGAGAAGATGCTCCGTCTGATTTCAACTGGAATCCGGGTTCTGACTTCAAGCTTGTCTGGGGACCGACCACAGGGCGTTCAACATCCACTACCATAGTCAACGGGAAACGTACCAAGAGTTCACAGTACACCTATGCATACGTGCTGATGCCGACCGGTACCGGCTCTTTCAATCTTCCGCAGGCGACATTCTCCGTCAAGGGCAGGAAATACTCCAGCCGGGCCCACAGCATAGAGGTGGTGAGCGACAGCGCATCCCAGTCCAGGAACCAGTCCGAAGCCCAAAGCCAGCGTCAGACGGGCTCAGTGTCCGACAGCGACGTGTTTATGAAACTGAGCGTCAGCAAGAGGAGGGCAGTAGTCGGGGAGCCGCTCACCGCCACCCTGAAGCTTTACCAGCGCGTAAACATCAGGGGCTACGAAAATGCGAAGTTCCCTGATTTTCACGGGTTCTGGAGCCAGGAGACCTATGCTCCGAACACCATCGAGTTCCATCGTGAGAGCATTGACGACAAAATCTACAATGTAGCTACGCTGCGCAGCTGGAACATCATCCCCCAGCAGGCAGGCGATCTGGTCATAGACCCGTCGGAGCTGGTGTGTGTTGTGAACATCAAGACCCAGAGTCCTTCCACGGGCAGCATTTTCGATGACTTCTTCCAGGATGACTACCGTACCCTGAGAAAGAGAATTACCACCGATCCGTTGACCATACACGTATCCAAGCTCCCGGAAGGCGCTCCCGCATCTTTTACCGGGGCGGTGGGCAAGTTCAAGATGAGCGTGTCTCTATCCAAAGATTCGCTCAACGTGCACGATGCCGCTTCCCTGAAGCTTAACGTCACCGGCACCGGCAATGTCGCCCTGCTAGAGGCTCCGAAGGTCAACTTCCCTCCTGATTTCGAGCAATATGACGTGAAAACCACCGATATCAAGGGAGGAAAGAGTTTCGAGTACCCTTTCATACCCCGCAGTTATGGCGATTTTACCATACCTCCGGTCGAGTTCAGCTACTATGATACAGAGTCCGGAAAATATGTCACCCTTTCCGGCGGTGAGCTGCCGCTCTCGGTCAAGAAGGGGAGCGCATCGTCGGAGGATACCCTGCACGTCGTGCCTGTGCAAGTCAACAGACGCAAGGACGTGAAGGACCTCGCCAGCGATATCAGATTCATCAGCGTAAAGGCTCCGGTCCTGAAGACCAGGGCTCCGTTCTTTATAGGCTCGGCGGCTTTCTGGTGCCTGCTCGTGGCGCTGGTGGCTGTTGCCGCTCTGATTTACTTCCTCCTCAGATTCGTGGAAGCTCGCCGTCTCGACGTGGTCGGCTCCAAGACAAGAGGAGCCACCAAGATGGCCCGCAAAAGGCTTGCGCGTGCCGATGCTTTCCTGAAGAAAGAACTCTACTCCGCCTTCTATGAGGAGTTGCACAAGGCCCTTCTCGGCTATGTTTCCGACAAGCTGACCCTGGATGCATCCGCGCTCAACAGGGACAATATTGCAGAACACCTGCGCTCCAGGATGGTTCCCGAATCCCTTGTGAATGACTATCTCACCCTGCTGGACGAGTGTGAGTATGCCCGTTATTCTCCTGATGCCGGACACGAAGCCATGAACGCCACTTATGAGAAGGCGCTTGGGGTGATTTCCGGAATTGATGACAGTATGAAAAAGAAATCCAGGGGCGCTGCGGCCGCCGCAATTGCCGCGCTGTTTTTAACTGCAACCATCCCGGCAATTGATGCCTCCGCTGCCGAATACCCTGATTCCCTGTGGAACGCCGGCGTCGAGGCCTACTCCAATTCCCGTTACCAGGATGCTGCAAACAATTGGAATACCCTGGTAAACCTCGGAATAGAGGATGACCAGCTTTACTACAATCTCGGCAATGCATATTTCAAGATGGAGGAGAATGCCCGGGCCATACTTTGCTATGAGCGTGCGCTGAAACTCAACCCGTCAAACGATGATGCGGCCTACAATCTGGAATTCGCTCGCGCCGGGATTCAGGACCAGATAGTGGAAATTCCCGACTTTTTCCTCAAGAGGTGGGTGGACACTCTCAGCTCCCTGTGCAGTTCCAATGCCTGGGCAGGACTTGCCTTTGCCCTGCTTGCCCTTGGTCTTGCTATGGTTCTGCTCTTCCTGCTTGCCAGGAGCCGTGCCGCCAACAGGACGGGCTTCGTCGTGGCAATCGTATCCCTGCTGCTCTCGCTGAGCTGCTTCCTTCTGGCATCCCGCCAGAAGAGCAATTACCTGCGCAGCGATTCGGCTGTAGTGATGACTCCGGTCTGCACGGTCAAGAGCGCTCCGTCGGGCGATAACGCCAAGGATCTCTTTGTCCTGCACGAAGGTACCAAAGTGAAAATCCTTGACACCGTGGACAAGTGGCTCAACATAGAGCTTGCTGACGGGCGTCAAGGATGGATGTTAAGTTCCGATCTGGAACTGATATAGCGTCCTATTTCTTAATAGGATAGATTCTTACGCAGAGAAGCATAAGCAGTGCTATGGCTGCCGGGAAGAGGGAGAACAGGGCCCATACCATATTGGATACCCCTACTTCGTTGGTTATGGTGACTACGGCTTCTCCGCTTACCGGATCCGACCCCGAGATGAAGCCTGCCATTCCGAGCAGGAGGGCTACAAGCGCGCCGGACACTGCGGAACCCAGCTTCTGGGCCATAGTGCCGGAGGAGAAGATGAGCCCGGTGGACGAGGTGCCGTAGGTCTTGGTTGAGTAGTCGGCTACGTCAGCGTACATGGACCAGAGAAGCGGGCTGTAAAAGCCTATGCCTATTGAAGTAATGATTACGTTGACAATCATCAGCCAAATATAGGAAGCGTCCCTCGGAATGAAGAAGAATGCGACGGAACTTGCCGCACATATCAGTGCAGCGATGCTGAATGCCTTCTTCTTTGAGCCTACCATACGGGTAAAGAGAGGGGAGAGCCCTCCGAAAACCATACAGGTCACCTCACCGAAGGTCATAAAAACGGTGTAGTTGATGATGAGACTTCCCATAGTCACCTCTCCTCCCAGACAGTAGGTAAGGAGGTATCCTGCGACTGCATAGCGGAAGCCGTTGAAGAAGTTGCTGAATATTCCTGCAAGGGTCAGACAAATCCAAGGCTTGTTGCGAACGAGATTGGCGAAAGGCTTGAAGGAGAATTTCTCTGCTCTCACAGGCTGTAGCCTTTCTTTGGTAAGAAGTCCGCACAGAAGAGTCATAAGGGCTGCGAGCCCTCCGAGTACCGCACCTATTACGGCATACTGATGAGCTTCCGTGCCTCCGATCAACTTCTGCAGGTAAGGGAAGGAAAGCAGGGTGATGAAGCCCATTGCGTATGCTCCCACCATACGGAAAGAGGAGAACTGGTTCTTCTCGTGATCATTGTCCGTCATTACGCCGAGCAGCGAACCATAAGGCACGTTCACAGCTGTATATACGGCCATCATCAGCAGATACAGGCCATATGCCCAGATTCTCTTGCCCACAGGACCGAAGTCCGGGGTATAGAGGAGCAGGGCGAACACGAGCCCCAGAGGAATTGCGCCGAAAATCAGCCAGGGACGGTATGTGCCCCAGCGGCTCCTGGTGCGGTCTGCAAGGGAGCCCATAAGAGGGTCTGTCACCACATCGAAGAGCCTGGCCACGAGCATCAGGGTCGCAGCGTCAGCCACGGTGAGTCCGAAGACATTGGTGAAGAACAGCGGGAAGGCGATTGACATCACTTTCCAGGTAATGCCGCCGGCGGCAGCATCTCCCAGTGCGTAAGCGATTTTTTCTTTTAGCGAAGCCATGAATTCTTGTCTATGAGTTTGTTGAGTCTTTCGACGGTCAGGCCGGTGCGGAGCCCGTCACTCTCGGTGTTGAGGCAATAGTCTACGAGTCTTTGCACGCTGGACGTGGCCACGTGCAGACGGGTATCCGATGAGGCATAGTAGATGAAAACGGTCCCGTTGTCGTCGCATATCCATCCGTTTGAGAAGAGCACATTCATCACGTCACCTATGTACTCGCCGTCTTCCGGCGCCATGAAGAAACCTGCCGGGCTGGCAATCACTTTTGTAGGGTCATCCAGTGCAGTCATATACATATACAGCACATAGCGCAGTCCGCTGGCGCAGCCGCGTACGCCGTGGGCGAGGTGAAGCCAGCCCTGAGGCGTCTTTATCGGGTGCGGACCTTCCCCGTTCTTGCATTCCATAATGGTATGGTAGTGGCGGGGATTGATGATCTTCTCCTCGCGTATCACCGCGTGTTCCATACTGTCCACCAGAGCCCAGCCTATGCCGCCTCCGTTGCCGGCATCAATGAAGCCGTCCTGCGGTCTGGTGTACAGCGCGTATTTGCCGTCCACGAACTCGGGATGCAGCACCACGTTGCGCTGCTGGCTCTTGGATTCGATGTCCGGGAGACGTTCCCAGTTTATGAAATCTTTTGTCCTTGCCACACCCGCCGCTGCAACGGCGCTTGACAAATCTCCTTCCGGTGCATCAGGATCCTTGCGCTCGACGCAGAAGATGCCGTAAATCCAGCCGTCCTCGTGTGCCGTCAGGCGCATATCGTAGACATTGGTTGCTACTTCGCCATATTCCGGCATTGTGACAGGGCGATCCCAGAAACGGAAGTTGTCGACTCCGTTCGGACTTTCGGCCACAGCGAAGAAAGACTTCCTGTCAGCCGCCTCAACCCTGACCACAAGTATGTAGCGGCCCTGCCATTTGATGGCACCGCTATTGAAAGCAGCGTGTATGCCGAACCTTTCCATCAGGAAGGGATTTGTCTTGGGATTTAAGTCGTAGCGCCAGAATAGTGGAGCGTGTTCTCCTGTCAGAACAGGATACTCGTACCTTTCATAGATGCCGTTCCCTTCAATGGGAATGTTTTTCCTCGTAATCAAGGCCTCGTGCCTGTCGCGCAGCAATGCCAGTCTAGAATTGAAATCCATATTTTATATCAGTCGTTATATCAGTTCAAAATAATATCATCTTTCGCTGCAAAAGCGCAGAAGTCATCAGCCGAAACCTGCCCCGGATAAGGAGCGTAGAAATGGCCCTCTTTGTCCCAGGCATTGCGCCAGAACAGCACATATACAGGGGATGGGCTGAGCTCCTTTATGGCAGGGTAAACTACTTCCGTCCACCAGTTTTCCTCAGGTATGCCTTCATATCCGATTTCGGTGAGGGCATACATCTTGTTCCTGGCCTCGGCAAATGCTGCAATCTCGGAAGCTGAAGCCAGAAGTTCTTTGCGGAAATCTTCTGAACTGCCGTACTGGTATACATCCAGACCGAGAAGATCCACCATATTGTCGCCAGGGTAGCGCTCGCCTATCCTTTCGGCTGAAAGATTGCCTGCACCCGGGGAATAAGACCAGAGCAGATTGTCCAGCCCGCGTTCGTTGCTGAGGTAGTCATAGGTCAACTTCCACAGTGCCTTGTACTCGTCTGCGCTGCACAGGCCTTCACCCCACCAGAACCAGGATCCGGTGTGCTCGTGCCAAGGACGGAATATAATAGGAATGAGATTGCCTTTCGCATCAGTGAAGCCGGAGATGTAGTCTGCGGCCGCATCGAGCCAGGATAGGAAAAGTTCGTGTCGGCACCCGCCTTCAAGTACCGATTTCACGGCTTCCTTCGAACTTACATCCCAGGAGTCGCCACCGGTGAATGGGTTGCGTATGTGCCAGGAAATGGTGATGATTCCGCCCCTTTCCGCATGCTTGAGCGCAGCAGCGCGTATGTGGTCGAAACGGTTGCCGTCGAGGTTGCACTCAGCCCCCAGTTCTATGCCTCCAAGATCGATGCCGAGCACCATTGGATACTGTCCGCACACTTCCTTTATATCGGACCGTTCGAAGAGAGTCTCGTCTTCCGATACCTTCCAACTGTGGCCGTAGAACAGGTCATCCTGGTGTCCTATCAATATCTCACCCTTGTCCATGTGTTGCCTCAGACGCTTTTCAAGTCCCTCTGAGGATGTCAGTTCGCGCGTTGCACAGGAGCACAACAGCGTGCTGATTGCAAATAAACAGATCGCTTTCATTATAAATCGAGTTCCAAATTATGCAGCCCTTCGCTGTAAGGGATATATGTTGACTTCCCTGTGGCGCTGTAGTTGATTGTAAGATTGTATGTCGCATTCCTGAAACGTCTGGTGACGGTGAAGCGGCGCGGAGTTGATCCCAGGGCAGGCTTGATTTCAAGGCCGTCCCAGCAAGGCTTGATTCCCAGGAGGAATTCGCTGGCTACATACCAGTTCCAGGCGGCAGTTCCGGTGAGCCAGGAATTCTTACCCTCTCCCGGGGTAGGGGCATCCTTGCCCGATACCATCTGGCAATAAACATAAGGCTCCACCTTGTGCAGGCCCTGGTCCTTTATGAAGGCAGGGGAAATCTTGCAATAGTGTTCCCAGGCATCGTCCACGCGTCCTTCGAGCACTTCCCCGATAATAACCCAAGGGTTGTTGTGGCAGAATATGCCCGCATTCTCCTTATAGCCCGGAGGGTAGGATGAAATTTCTCCCATCTCTATGTAGTAGTGGCTGAATGCAGGGTTGTTGAGGACTATTCCGTGCTCGCAGTCAAGGAACTTCTTTACGGAGTCCAGAGCTTTGGCACACATTCCTTCATCTGCTCCGATTCGTGCCATCGTGCACCATCCCTGACTCTCAATGAAGATTTTTCCTTCCTCGTTCGAGGAACTGCCTATCTTGTTGCCGTAATAATCGTATGCGCGAAGGAACCATTCTCCATCCCAGCCGAAGTCCTTCACTGCCTTTTCCATACTTGCCACTGAGGCTTCTACAGAAGAGGCATTCTCTCCAAGGCGCTTCAGCAGCTCTGCAAATTCCTTTCCCACAACGACATACAAACCTGCAATCATCAGGGATTCCGCCTTGCTCCCTTCGCTGCGGTTCTCGGTGGTCTGGAAGGAATCGTCCGGGTTGGAAGAGAAACAGTTGAGGTTGAGGCAGTCATTCCAGTCCGCCCTGCCGATGAGCGGCAGGCCGTGAGGACCGAGATGCGTGCCGGTATAGTTGAAACTGATGCGCAGGTGCTCCAGCAGGCTCTTTTCGCTTCCGGGAACATTGTCGAAGGTCACCGGCTCGTCGAGTATGCTGTAGTCGCCTGTCTCCTTGAGATATGCGAAGCAGCCGAAGAGCAGCCAGAGAGGGTCGTCGTTGAAACCTGATCCTATTCCGTCGTTTCCTCTCTTCGTGAGCGGCTGATACTGGTGGTAGCAGCTGCCGTCAGGGAACTGCGTAGCTGCGATGTCAAGTATGCGTTGACGTGCGCGTTCAGGTATCTGGTGTACAAAGCCGACGAGGTCCTGGTTGGAGTCCCTGAATCCCATACCTCTGCCTATTCCGCTCTCGAAATAACTGGCGCTGCGGCTCATGTTGAAGGTGACCATACACTGGTACTGGTTCCATATATTCACCATACGGTCAAGCTCTTCAATTCCTGTCGAGCTCTGGAACTTGCCAAGAAGCCTGTCCCAGTAGGCTCCGAGATCGCGGAAAGCCCTGTCCACTTCCTTCACGCTGGAATAGCGGGAAATAATGTCCCTGGCTACGCTCTTGTTGATCAATCCGTCGGGGGTGAACTTCTCCTCCTGAGGATTCTCGGCGTAACCCAGAATGAAGATTACGTCAGCAGAAGCTCCGGCTGAGAGTTCAATGTCCATACAATGTGCAGCTATAGGGCTCCAGCCGTGGGCTACCGAGTTGGAGCATCTGCCGTTGAACACGGCCTGGGGAGCATCGAAACCGTTGTACATTCCAAGAAAACTCTCCCTGTCCGTGTCGAAGGACTGCACCGGGCGGTTGGCGGCATAGAAGGCATAGTGGTTGCGTCGTTCGCGATACTCCGTCTTGTGATAGATTACACTGCCTTCGACTTCCACCTCGCCGGTGGAAAGGTTGCGCTGAAAATTCTCCATATCCGTGGACGCGTTCCACAGGCACCATTCCGTAAATGAGAACAGCTTGAATCTCTTTGTCTTCCCGCTCAGATTGGTCAGGCTTAGCTTCTGGATTTCAGCATTGCAATCCAGAGGGACGAAGAATAGAGCGCTTGCCTTCAGTCCGTTTTTCTCTCCGCTGATGCGGGTGTATCCCATACCGTGGGCACATTCGTAGGAATCAAGTTCCGTCTTGCACGGCTTCCATCCTGGATTCCATACGCATCCCTCGTCGTTTATGTAGAAATATCTTCCGCCGTTGTCGGCAGGAACACCGTTGTAACGATATCTGGTAAGCCTTCTGAACTTCGCGTCCTTGTAGAAAGAGTATCCTCCTGCTGTGGCTGAAATCAGGGAGAAGAAGTTCTCCGTGCCCAGGTAGTTTATCCACGGCCACGGGAGCTTCGGGTCAGTGATTATGAATTCCCTGCGGCTGTCGTCGAAATGTCCGTATTGTGTCGCCATTATTTATGGGGCTGAATTGTAAACTGTTTCCAATGTGTATGAGCTGTCGGACCTGTCAAGTGCCTTGAGCATCACGTCGATGATTTCCTTTGAATTGTTGATGTACGACCCGTTCCCGTGATCGATGAATCCGAAACTCTCCTCGCCGCTTCCCTTGGAACCGTTGTCCCAGAGGAACATTGCGATTCCGTTGTCGGATGCGCATTTGTACACGTATTCCATCCAGTATTTCTGGAATGCACGGGACCTTGCATCGCTGCGGTTCACGCAGCCCGTCTCTCCGAAGTAAACAGGTATGTTGTTGTCTATGAACCTCTCACGAACGCTGCCAAGACACTCCTGCACGGATTGTTCGTTGTGGTAAGGATCCTTCTTCCCTCTTGCTCCAGTATGTCCCCATTCAGTATAGTCAGGGTTCTGGCCTAATGCAAAGCCTGAAGGGTCATAATAATGTATTGACACCATAAGCCTGTCCGTTGCGCTGTCTTCAGGAAGTTCGAGATATTTTACCGTGAGTGACGGGTTGGTGCAGTATCCCGGAATTCCGAGGTACCTGTCGGCATTTTTGCTTCCCGTCTTGCGCACAGTGTTCACGAACAGCTGGTTGAGTTCGTTTATCGCCCTGTACTGGGCCCCTCCGTCGTTATTGTTGCTTCCGCCTCCCCAGGAACCGTCGTGCAGTTCATTGAAAGCTTCGAACATAAGCCAGTCCTCCTCGTCCTTGAGGTATTCGGCAATCTGAGCCCAGAGGGCAGAGTAACGTGCCTTGATCTCTTCGGCCTGTTCGCCGCCTTTGGAAAGGGTTAAGATGTTCAGCCAGCCTTCATCGTGATGCAGGTTGACTATAGCTTTCAGACCGGCCTTATGGGCATATCCTGCTATTTCCTTGACCCTGGCGAGCCAGTCCTCGTCCACCTTGTATTCCGGAGCTTCGCCTATGTGTCCTGTCCAGGTGACAGGTATGCGTACTGCGCCGAAGCCCTTTTCCTTCAGGCCATTGAATGTTTCCTGTGTGCATTTCGAATTGCCCCAGGCAGTTTCTGAAGACACGCCGTTGATTATGGCGTCCATCTGGTTGCCTAGGTTCCAGCCCATACCGAGGCTGCGCGCAAACAGCACGGCTCCGTTCTCCTCTATAGGCTTGATTTCCCTGCCGGCCTGATTCACCGTGAGCACCTTTTTCTCTTCCTTGCATATTATGCTGAAGCTGAAACTTCTGCTCTCCGTGCTTCTGTTTTCGGAAATTGTGAGCTCGAGTTCGCTCTTTCCTTCATTCCACGGGCTCAGGACATATTTGCACCAGTCGCAGAGTCCCACTATGTTGACCTTCTCAGATGAGTTTATCGTGATGGTGCTGCTTCCGCCTTCAGAACCGGCTTCCACCGTTTCAGTACTCAGGCTGAACGGGGTGTTGTCCGGCATCTCCGTGGAAGGAGTCTTCTGGCAGGCACCTGCAGTCAGGATGACTGCCAGCAAAGTAAGGGCTAAAATATGCATATTGTCCATTTTCATAAGTTTATCACTGATTTGCTTCCATTGTAGCTGAGTCTCACGGCCTTTCCTTCTCCCTTGGAATCCACCTTTACGATCTCCATCTCAATGCTCTCTTCCATACCCGGGAAACTGCCTTGTCTCTCTCCTATGGTGAGGGTGGATTCGGCTTCATTCCATACCAGACTTATGCGGGAGCAGAGGCCTTTCTCGTAATTGTAGTTTACGCCTTCGTCGTCATAGAGGGTGAAACTTGCATCCTTCCCGGCGTAAACGCGTATCTGGAGCGGTCCATCGCCCTTTTCGGCGCTGTTCTGCACGACAGGCCCCATAGGCAGGATGCTGCCGGCGCGGACAAAGAGCGGCATACGGCCGTATGGTGCGTCTGCGCAGATGCTGCGTCCTCCCGTGGTGGCGCGGGAATCGTAGAAATTGTACCAGGTCCCGTCAGGGAGATAGACTTCGCGGCTGCGAGCCTTGTATTCGCATACAGGGGCCACAAGGAACGCAGGTCCGAACATATACTCGTCGGCGGCATTCAGTGCGGTTGCGTCATCCGGGAAGTCCATATACAGCGCACGCATCATGGTGTAGTCGTCGTAGTGACAGGCGGCTGCGAGAGAGTAGAGGTAAGGCATGAGCCTGTAGCGCAGGCGCGTGTAGTAGGTCATTGACTCGTAGGCAGGGTGTCCTTCCGGCGCAAGATTGTATATTTCCCTGTACGGGAACTGACCGTGGGCACGGTAGAGCGGGGCGAATGCGCCGAACTGGAACCAGCGGGCGTTCAGCTCCCTCCATTCCTTCAGGTCCTCGTTTTCCTTGCCGGTACTCTCGTAGATGCGCTGCGCACGTACGTACCTGTCCTCCACGCAGAAGCCGCCTATATCCATTGTCCAGAACGGTATGCCCGTGGCGCAGAAGTTGAGTCCGGCGGTGAGCTGGGCGCGCATATCCTCCCATCTCGTGGCAATGTCTCCGCTCCAGGTGGCGGTGCTGTAACGCTGCTGCCCGCAATATCCCGACCTGGTGAGCAGGAATACGCGCTTGTCCGGTTCAACACCTCTCTGTCCGTCGTAGATTGCTTCCGCATTCATCAGGGCGTATGCGTTGAAGTATTCGGTTGATGTGCCCAGGGCAGTCGGACCGCAAAGCGCTTTGCGGTAATCCATGTCCGTGCAGTCGCGTATGTTCGGTTCGCTTGCATCCATCCACCAGGCATCGAAGCCGAGAGGGTAGTAATGGTCGTAGATCTGCTGCCAGAAGAGCTTGCGCGCCGGGGCACTGTATGCGTCGTAGAACGAACCCAGGTAACCCGGGCCTACCCAGTCGCGTATGCTGTCCCTCACCGCCTGGGTGTACATCCAGCCATGCTCGTCGAACTCCTTGTAGTGCTCGGTCGTGACGTAGAACTTTGGCCATACGGATATCATGATCCTTGCGTCCATCGCGTGGATGGAATCCACCATCTGCTTCGGATCAGGGAAACGGGCTCGGTCGAACTCATGGCTGCCCCACGAATCCTGCTCCCAGTGGAGCCAGTCCAATACTATATTGTCTATTGGGATCTCGCGTTTGCGGTACTCGTTCAACACGTCCAGGACCTCTTCCTGGGTGTTGTATTTCTCGCGGCTCTGCCAGTATCCCATTGCCCATTTCGGCATAATCGGGGCTTTGCCGGTGAGTTTGCGGTAGCCTGCCGTGACTCCGTCGCTGCTGTCTGCCGCGATGAGGTAGTAGTCGATCTGCTGCTGCATTTCTCCCCACCAGCGCATAGATGCCTTATCTTCCTCGCTTTCAGGAAGATGCACTTTCAGGGCGCAGTAGGATACGCTGCCGTTAGGTACCCAGTTGATCTTGATCGGCACTTCCTTGCCCCCTTCCAGCTCTACGCTGAACTTGTAGGTGTTTGGGTTCCACGCCGTCCTCCAACGCTCCGGAACTACCTCCTTGCCGTCAATTTCCACGCTCTGGTAGCCTGCATAATAGAGACTGAATTCATAGATGCCGCTCTCCTTGGGATAGATGTAAGCTTCGTAGCACACATTTGCGTTGAACATAGGGAAGTCCTGAGGCAGTCCGTGCACGTGGTCGAGATCCCCGGTGATGAGATGGTCGAAGTCAAGGTTCTTCTCTTCCCTTACGAGAGTCTCGTGACCGGGTGCAGTGTAGGTGCCGGTGATTTTGGCGTCAAGAACTGACAGGTCCTGCCAGTCGCCGGGATTGCCGAAGCGGCAGAAACTGTAGCTGTCCCAAAGCACTCCGTAGCTTCTTGAAGAAACTGCGAAAGGCACGCTGACCTTGGTGTTGTACTGGTAGAGTTCCTCGCTCTTGCCCTTGTAGTTGAACTCTTCGCTCTGGTGCTGCCCCAGGCCGTAGATGCCCTCATTTTCATCCGGGCTGCTGAAAGTCTGGGTGACGGTGTATCCGTGGCTGCCGTCCACTACTATATCCTTGAAACTCCTGTCTTTCTCACTGAGTATCAGTTCCCCGTCTGCCCTGTAGAAGGAAACCTTTCCGTCCTTGAGACTTAGTTTTACCTGCAGCGCAGCTGTACTGACGCACAACTGCCCGTCTTTGTTCTCCACACTGAAATCCTTGAATTCAGGCTGGTCCAGAACCATAAGGGAAGGCTTCCCTGAGAACTTGGATTCCGGTGTGGCGCTGACTCGTACTATACCTTCAGAGATAACTTCGAGTCTGACTTTTTTGGCCGGTCCCTCCTCGGGGCGTACGGTGATGACATTGCCCTCCTGTCTGACAGAAGAGCAGGATGCTATGCAAATCAAAGTGGCTATTGCTGAGAATAGGCGTTTCATTTCAAATCTCCTCTATTGTATGTCAATGTATTCTGTAAAATCGTTTTCCATTCCTGGACGCTGTTGTTCCAGGAGTAAGTGCCGTCTGATTTCTTGCTGTAAAGCGCAGGCTTTCCGTTTTCGTCGAAGGCGCACCAGTTCATATAGTAGAGCCAGAGGGCGCCGTTTTCATAACAGTCATCCAGATTTGGCAGATTGCCGAACTCGGACATGGTAACCATTTTCTTTCCCTTCACGGACAGGTTGACCAGGTTGAACTGGTCAACGGAACTTACTCCCTTGGAAAGGTAGAGGTCTGCACCGACTATATCCACGCAGTCGTCTCCCGGATACCAATCCTTGAGATAGCTCACATCGGCAGGCTTGCCCTCATAACTCGTCTGCACCGTCCATACCCAGATAAGGTTGTTCAGACCATATTCGTTTGTGAAGCAGTCGTACATGTAGCGCCAGAGTTTCTTGCACACTTCGCTGCCGCCGTTGCCCCACCAGAACCAAGCGCCCCACTTGTAGTCGCCGGCCGCTTCGTGGAGAGGACGCCAGAGCACAGGAATGTCTTCCTTCTGGAGCAACTGCAAAAAAGATGCAATCTGGGCTACCTGCTTCTTCATTTCCGCATTTTCCCAGGTCCCTTCGGTCACTGCACGCTCCGCCTTCACTGCGTTGCTGTAGTTGTATTTGTTCGGGTCTGTAATCCCTTCGGCAGTAGGCATGCACCAGTGCCATCCTATCTGAATGACATTGCCCTTCTTCCATGCATCGCGGATGACGGAGATGTCATTGTAGTCTGGACAGGCGTCCCAGTACTTTGGCGGCCAGTTGTTGAAGATATAGTCGAAACCTACTATTGCCGGGTATATGCCCGTCTGGTTATATATGTAGTCGGCGCAGCTGGTTTCCCAAGCGGTGCCTCCCATCGTCCCGGAAAGGGAATGCTTTCCGTATATGGACAGCAGGCTTTCGTAGAGTTTCTTAGCATTGGCTGAAGGGGATGGATTGCTGAGGGACCGGTCAGGGTCCGATACCATACCCTGCCTCGGATCTTCTGCAGTGGTAAAGGAGAACTCGAGAGCTTCAGCGACATTATCCTTGTAGCCCGTGACGCAGCCTTTCGGAATGACAATCTTGTATTCCGAAGAATAATCCAGATTGTTCAGGCTGATGCTGACTTTTCTGTAGAGGGCTTTTATCCCGGAAATATTGGCCGTACTTGGCGAAACGCTTATTTCCGACCTTTTTGCCTGAGGACAGATAACGCTTTGGTCGAAAGTAAGTTCAACTGTACATCCCCCGTTCTTGATTTCGGCATCCACGCCTTCCTCAGGCTGGGTGGATACAAGTTTCGGCGCAGCCACTTCTATCTGAGGAGGTTCGGCAGGATCTTCACCGCAGGAGACTGCGAGTAGTGTAATTCCTGCAAATAATGACAGTAAATGTTTGAAACTCATATTATTGAATGATTGGTTCCCGGGTGGGCGGTCAGGCCCGCCCGGGAAAAATGCTAGAGAACAGTAACCTTGGTTATCTTTACGTTGTCTCCGTTGAAGACGAAGATTCCGCCCCACCACTGCTGTGTCAAGGCAGCATCATATATCTCCTGGGTAAGCTTGAGCGCGTACTTGCCTCCGTTGGCTTCAAGATCATATTCGGTGAACGTGCCGCCCTCGGTGTCATTGCCTATTGAGCATATGGATGCATATTTAGGGCCCCAGTGGCCTTCTACAATCTGAAGCTTCCAGTCCTGCTCGAGAGGAGTGATGTAGAAATAGAGGGTCTGTCCCACGGTAACTCCGTTCTCTGTAAACTCAGGAGCAGTGTCACTTCCGAAGAAAGGCTGATTCGCCCAGTCGTCTGCAATAGCTTCGCCTTCCCAAAGGGTGGTTTCCTGGGAAATTTCACCTACTATTTCAACCTTGGTGAAGCGGAGGTCAGAACCCTGGATGATGATACCGCACGTTACTCCCTCGTAGTCGCCGGCATTGCTCCTGATATTGTCAAGAACCTCGGCTGTGAGGGTAAGGTCTGTGATGCGGTCAAGTATGCCGTCAGCAAACCAGCCGTAAATGTCGGTAGGAACGAGGGTTCCTGAGCACTCAGGGAAGCTGATTGGAGCCCAGGAGCCGTTGTTGATCTGAGCCTGAGCCCAAGTCTGGTCTTTTTGGCTGTAGTGCAGGCGGAGCTTTGCTCCCGGCTCCACACCCTCGAAGTACTTGACCGGAACTGCCACTCTGCCGCCATCGCCCCAGGAAATGGAGATGTCGCCCTCCCATGCGGTAGTGAAGGTACGCTCAAGCTGAACCTCAATAGGGTTAGCCAGAGTCTCTACATCACCGTTGAAGAGATGGAAACTGATTGGGTAAGAACCGATCTTGTTGTATGGCATGAGGAAGCGAAGTTCCTCGGCGGTACGGGAGATGTACCTGGTAACCTTTTCGTTGCCTATGAACACGTTCTCCACAAGGTCGAAGTTGGAGCCCTTGAATACTACCTCCTCGCCAATATGCTGGGCGGCAGGCATCTCGGATACGACTACAAGTGCGTGGTACTGCATCTCGATGCTCTGCTCAGATTCCACAACAACTCCGTTCTCGAGGGTCAATGCCACCTTGCCGCCCACGCTGGTAGCGGTGGTGACGAGTTCGAGCTGGGTGTCGCTTGCGCCCTCTGCTATCTCGACAGGGCTTCCGCCGAGGGTGGCTGAAACCACGAGGTCAAGGTCTTCGCCGCTGACGGTGATGTTGCCGTCACCTGCGTAGATGGACAGAGGTGAAAGAGAACTGATGACAGGGACAACCAGAGTGAGCTCATCTGTGGAGACCCCCTTGCCGTTTGCGAGGCCGAGATTTACAGGACCGTTTGCGGATTTTGCAGGGATGGTGAATGAGAGGGATGAGCTCTCGGCATCATATACGAAGTCAACGGATACGCCTGAAAGGTTTGCAGCGGTCACGAGGTCGAGGTCTTTGCCGCTCACGCTGACTGAGTTGCCGGCCTTGAAACGTTCTGCGCTCACTGCAAGTTCGCTTGGAACCACGGTGCTGTAGTCCGCATACTCGAAGGTCTTGCCAGCGTAGCTGGTGAGGGTGAGTTTGGCATCCACTGCGGTCTCAGGCAGGGTGGCGCTGAGGCTGGTCGCATCCTCGCTTACGCTGAATGCTGCACCTACTTCGCCGAAACTGATGCTCTTGATCATATTCAGGTACTCTCCTTCCACAACCACTTCGGAACCAGCCTTGATGAGGCCTATCTCTCCGTCCTTGATTGTAGGGTCGCCTATGGTGAGCTCCTCCTCGGAGTAGAAGAGGTTGGAAACGAGTCCGTCAGGATTGTTGTTCTCGTCCACATCTCCGAGGATGATCTTGCCGCTGACAGCGGTAGGAGGTACGCAAACCTGGAGTTCGTAGCGGCTCTGCTTCTCGAATTCGGTGACAACGGTGCCGCCCGCGAAGGTGATCTGGCGAATATTGTTCATATAATCGCCCTTGACGGTGATGATGTCACCAGGCATAGCCTCGAGCGGGGAGAATCCGGTGAATTCAATTGGCTCTGAATATGTGAGCTCAGTTTTGCTGGTGTATGTCACATTGTCGGCAACGACCGATACAAGGCCTACCTCTGGTCCGTCAACAGGGATGATGACGCGAATCTCGGAAATCTTGCCTTCTGAGATGACTTCTATGTCATGGATAGGATCCACGCCCGGAATCACTACCTCGCTGACCTTCTGGAGGTTGCTACCCAAAATTCTGAGGGCTCCTCCTCTGGCCACCGGGTTAGGGGCGAAAGCAGAGAATCTGACTTGCGTGTCGCTGAACTGCTCGGTGGAGAGCTGGTCCTCCTTGACGCAGGAAGCCAGGATGGTCAGGCAGGCAAGCGCGAGTGAAAACAATGATTTATGTTTCATATCAATTACTTCCTTTTAAATTATTTGACAGGGACTGCACGAATGTTGTCTATCCTGAAGATAGGGGTGCAGGCAGTACCTGCTACACCGCCATCCCAAGGCCAGATGATGAGGCTTGCAAAGTCGTTAGGGCTCTGGAGAGGAACGCTTCCCTTGGATCCGTCAGCATTGTAGACGAATTCTGAGAACGGAATGGTGACAGTAATCCACTTGCCTGAGGTGTGGAATGAACCGCTTGCCTCCCAAGGTCTGTAAATACCGCGGCAGAGGCCCTTATCAGTATGGATGTAAGTGTTGTTCTGCCAGGAGTCATTTGCGCAGACCTCAGCGCTGGTGAATATCACCTGCATTGCTGCAGAAGACCAAGGATTGCTTTCAGGAATGCAGAGCTCGAACTTGATGCCCATATTCTTGAAGTTCGTGAAGTCTATGAAGTTGCAGATAGGAATGCCGGGACCTGAGGTAATGCTCATAGGGTCGCCGTTCCAGTTGCCGCACCAGAACGGAAGCTTGAGCTGCTCGTTCCAGGCGCCGGTTTCGTCAAGATCACTTGGACCGAGCTGCACGTACTGTCCGTCAAGTCCGCCTTCAGAAGAATAGGTGGCTGCAATGTTCCATCCCTGAGGCACAACGTCAGTCGCACCGTCGAAGTTGGTGATGATGCCGCGGCTGTCCCTGTAGTGGAATACGGACTGGGCGGTACCTGACATGGTGCTGACCTTGATCTTGCCTTCGACTGCCCCTTCCGGAACCTTGAAGCTGATCTTTGTCTTCTCCACGCTGATGAACTCGGTTACCTCGGCGTTAGGGAAGCTGACCTGGACAGGTTCGGTGTCGGAAGCGAAGAAGTAATCGCCGAGTATGCTGACAACTTCTCCCACTGCTGCCCACTCGTTGCTCATGGATTTGATTACCGGAGCAGGAGGGAGAACCTGGAAGTCATACTTGACGGTATCCTTGGCTGCTGTGATGAGATAAATCTTGTTGGTGGTCACGGTAGCCATATTCTTCGGAACGCTGACAAGCAGGGTATTGTCAGTCATAAAGCTGGTATTGAGAATGGCCTTCTGGTCATTGAAGAAGAGCTCGTTTACGCTGCGGAGGTTCTCTCCGACCAGGCATACGGACTCTTCCATATATGCCTTGTCAATGATTATATCCTGATCGGCATATCTTACGTAGTGCACGAGCGGTTTGCCGCTGGTAGGCTTGAAGGCATCCGGCTGGTCCTCACAGGAAGAGAGGACTGCGGAGAAACCCAGAACCAGGCAGGCGCACTTTATATAATTAGCGAATTTCATTGTCCAAAACTGTTAAAAGTTATATTTATAGGTTTCACGTACGTCCACTTCCACAGCAGGAGCGTTGGATGCGAGGTTAGGGTTGAACACCACGTCCTCGGTAGGGAACGGGAGGGTAAAGCTCTGTTCTGTAACGTTAGGAGCAGGTGTATCACTGTTGTACAGGGTGGTGGCAGGATCAATGGTCCACTCGGCAGCGGAGAGATCCCACTTCTTGGTCTCCAGGTTGAAACCGGTCTCGAAGTACTTCTTGCAAGGCTCACCGTAAGAATACATTTCATTTCTGCGCTGGCTCTTGATCTCAGCTATGACTACGTCCATTTCATAGTATGAACGGCGCACGTAATCGTACCAGTTGTCGCCTTCGCCTGCAAGTTCGAGGCGGCGCTCCTTGAAGATGTCGTTGAGGGTGAGGGAAGTGAGCTTTCCGAAGTTCTCGAAGTTGCTGCCGTATGCGCGTGCGCGCACTTTGTTCACGAATTCGAGAGCGGTGTCTTTGTCTCCGAGCCTGAACTTGGCCTCAGCATAGATGAGGTAAACGTCGCCGAGACGGAGAATGTGGGTAGGGAGCTGGTAGCACATATTGCCCGGAGTGAGGCCGGTAGCCTGCTCGTGGTCGTATGTGTCGCCATAGAGGTGCTTGACGTTCTGTGCTCCGCAAGGGCCCTGGAATACGCCGTTAGGGCCGCCCTTGCCGTATTCTTCGTCATAGATGAAGCGGAGGAGGTCGAAACCGCCCTTGTCGGTCCAGAAGTAGCTGTAGGTGTCGCCGGCCATCATAATGGTTGCCTTACGTCGGCTGTCGTAATCTGCACGGGTGCGCGGATCCTCGAGCGGGTCAACTCCGAATGCGTCCATCAGGTCAACGGAAGGACCGCCCCAGCCGCCCCAAAGGTCACCGGTCTCTGAGAAACCGTTCATTCCGAGGTCGCTCTGGAGAGTGTTCTGCTGGGTCCAAGGATCGCGGGCTGCTGCCCACATCCAGCTGATCATAGGCTCTCCGGTCTGGTTGTAGGTTGCAGGTGCCAGGCGGAAGATGTCGGAGTAAACAGGGGTAAGGCTGCGTCCTGAGTTTTTGATTACGTCCTCAGCATACTCTGCCGCTTTCTGCACGGCATTGTTGTCGATGCTGCCGCCGAGACCTGCCTTGGTAAGGTAAACCTTGGCGAGAAGGCCTTCGCAGGCATAGTAGTCGATGCGGTTGTCCCATCCTGAAGTCTTCTTCGGGAGAAGGTTCATCGCAGTCTCGAGGGTATAGATGATGTACTCATAAACGTCTTTTCTGACAACCTTCTTCACTTCATTGTACTCGCCTGTTCCGAGGAGTTCGCTGTTGTCATGGACTATAGGAACTTCGCCGAAGGAGCGTACCATGAAAAAGTATGCCAAAGCCTTGAGGGTCAGAGCCTCACCTATTGCCTGATTCTTCACGGCAGGAGTGATGTCACCCGCAGAGTTGAGAATGTTCTTGATAACGGTGTTGCAGTGGCCGTTTACTGCCCACAGGGAGTAGGACATGTTCACGAGGTCCTGGTCGGTGCCGTTGGTCGAGAAGTTCATATATGGAGAGCTGCCCCAGTACATGTTGCCTGACATTACCTCGCCGATCTTGATGAATCCGCGCTGGAAGTCATACCAAGGGGAATTGTAGAGATAATTCACTCCCTGGAGGCACTGCTCGTCGTTCAGATAGAAGTTTGCAGTATTGTAGTTGTCTTCGTTCGGACGGTTGAGGAACCCGCTGCAGGAAGACAGTCCAAGCGCAAGTGCGCCCGCAAACATAAACTTTATTATTCTGTTGAATTTCATTGTTCCCGAATTTAGAAGGTGATGTTAAGACCGAAAGAACACATTGTAGGAGAAGGATAACGTCCGTTGTCCACGCCGTAGCTCAAACCTGTTGAGTCCTGGGTAGAAGCACCGACTTCAGGATCGTAGCCGGAATAGGCGGTGAGAGTGTAGAGATTCTGAACATTCATATATACGCGGCAGTTCTCAATCTTCATTTTGGTGAGAAGGCTCTTAGGAAGAGTGTAGCCGAGGGTGATGTTCTTAATGCGGATGTAGGATCCGTCCTCGATATAACGGTCGCTGAGGCGGTCGTTGTCGTTAGGGTCATTGATGCTCGCGCGTGGAGTTCTGGTGTCAGGGTTTGCCACCTTTACGTTGCTGACATCGTTGAACCAGTTGTCCCCGCTGTAATCGATAGGAACAAGCTGGGCCCTGTCGCTTACGGACCTGAGCTGGTTGGTCCAAGGAGAGTTCATATGGGTAAGGGCAATGGCGTTGTAGTTGAGAACCTTGTTGCCATAGCTTCCGTTGATGAAGATGCTCAGGTCGAAGTTCTTCCAGCTGAAGCTGTTGGTCCAGCCGAAGGTGAACTTAGGGAGAGGAGAGCCGAGGATGGTGCGGTCGTTCTCGTCGATTGCGCCATCACCGTTGAGGTCCTTGTACTTGATGTCTCCGACCCAGGTGGTATTGGTCCTGTTGAATTCGCTGGCATCCTTGTGTTCGTAGGTGACATTTCCGTTCTCGTCAACGACGGCATTCATGAATTTTGCCGGAAGCGGACTGTTCATAAGGTCGTTGAGGTCGGTGTAAACACCATCGACAACATAGCCGTAGAAATTATAGAGAGGCTGTCCGATTTCAGAGACGCAGACTACGTCGGTCCACTGTCCGTAACCTACGAGGGCGGCATTGGAAGTGCCTTCGAGGGAGAGGAGCTTGTTGCGGTTGAAAGAAATCTGGAAGTTGCTGTCCCAGTTGAAATTACCGGAAATAGGGTGGGTGTCGAGAGTGATTTCAATACCCTTGTTCTCGATGCTTCCGTAGTTGCCCTTAGGAGCTGCGAGGGCTGAAGAGCCGTTGCCCTGGGTTCCCATATATGAAGGAAGCTGCATCTGCATAAGCATATCGGAAGAAATCTTCCTGTATGCGTCGATGGTGAGGTTGATCCTGTTGTTGAGGAAGCCGAGGTCGAGACCCAGGTTCAGCTGCTCCTGCTTCTCCCAGCGTATTGCGGTGTTAGGAATGTTTGCAGGACGATAACCCATACCGAGGCCGCTCGGCATTCTGCTGATGGCTGAACCCCAGGCATATCCGCCGATATTGGCATTACCTGTCTGTCCCCAGCCTATACGGAGACGTCCGTTGCTGAGGGCGCTGAAGTTGGATTTGATGAATTCCTCGTTGGAGAAACGCCAGGAACCTGCCAATGAGTGGAAACCTGCCCAACGGTTGTCCGGACCGAAGTTGGAGGAACCGTCATAACGGAAGGTGTAGGTGAGGTAGTAGCGCTCATCGTAGTTGTAGGTTTCACGGGTGAAGAATGAAGCCATTGCAGCAGAGCCGAAGCCGTAGCTGATAGTCGGCTTGCCGGTACCGAGAGCAGGGTTGTGAACCTCGTCTGAAGGGAGGTTGTTGTTGAATATGTTGGATGACTCCCACCTGGACTCCCAGCATTCCTGACCAACCATGGCGTTAATGCTGTGCTTGCCGAATGTGTTGGAGTAGGTGAGGTAGTTCTTCAGCTGCCAGTAGATGTTCTTGTTGTTGGAGATATTGCTCTCGTTGGTGTTGCGCACCCAGCCTCCGAGATCCACGAGCGGCTTGTAGCGCTCACCCTTGCTGTTGCCGAAGTCGAATCCGATCTCAGAGTGCCATACAAGGTTCTTGAGAGGGCTGATGTCAGCGAAGATGCTTCCGTTGAATTTCTGACGGTTGAGAAGGATGTCGTCCATCATCGCGAGAGCGATAGGGTTAGGGCTGGTGTATCCCTCGCGTACGGTTGAAGAATAGTTGCCGTCCACGTCGTAGATAGGAATGTCAGGAAGGGAAGCGAGGGAGTAGTAGATGAGACCCTCGTTGGAGTCGGCGAGCTTGAGGTCATCGTTGGTGACGGTATAAGAAAGGTTGGCGCCGAGCTTGAACCAGTCCTTTACCTGTGCGTCGATGTTGGAACGCATGGAGAAACGGTTGAAGTTGGAACCGATAATGGTACCGTCCTGGTCCATATACGAGCCGGAGACGTAGTACTGGACCTTGTCGCTACCGCCGCTCACGCTCAGCTGGTGCTGATGCTGGAGCGCGGTCTGGAAGATGGCGTCCTGCCAGTTGGTACCCTTTCCGAGCAGGGAAGGATCCGCGTAGAGAGGCTGTGCGGTGCCGATCTCTCCGATTGAAAGGAGGTCGTTGTAGTACTCGGCGTAGTCGCGCAGGTTCATCATATCCAGTCTCTTGGTCTGGCGGCTCACTGCGAACATGCCGTCGTAGGAAATCTTGCCTTCGCCGGCCTTTCCTCGTTTGGTGGTGATGAGTACGACACCGTTGGCGCCCTGAGCACCGTAGATTGCGGTTGCGGATGCGTCCTTGAGGATTTCCATGCTCACGATATCGGCGGTGTTGATGGTGGACAGAGGGGAGATGGTGGAAACTGTACCGTTACCCAGTGCATCTCCGAGACCGAAGTCCGAACCCTTGTTGCCGCCTCCCTGAACGATGACTCCGTCGATGACGTAGAGAGGTTCAGCATTGGCGTTGATGGTTGCCTGACCGCGCACGCGGATTGCTGATGAGGAGCCCGGAGCACCTGAGGTCTGCACTGCCTGCACACCTGCTACGCGACCCTGGAGGGATTGGTCGAGAGAAGAAACGATGGTCGTTTTAAGATCATTTTCCTTAAGGGATGCAGAAGCTCCGGAAAGGTCGCTCTTTTTCATTGTACCGTAACCGACAACTACCACGTCGTCGAGAAGGAACTGGTCCTCCTCGAGAGTAACGTTGTAAACGTTGCGGTCATCGACTGTGATTTCCACAGTCTTGAAGCCGATGGATGAGAACGACAGCACGCTTCCCTTGCGGATGCTGATGCTGAAATTGCCATCCAAATCGGTAACGACACCATTGTTGGTGCCCTTTTCAACGACGCTCACTCCCTGGACGGGACCGATGTTGTCAACTACTGTACCGCTGACACGCTTGGTCTGAGCCAGAAGCGAGAAACTCACGAGGAGCATCGCCAAACAAGTAAATAGCTTACTCTTCATTGTAATGGTTTTTTAGTTAATATTTAATGGTTTAAAAACTGATTTCACTGAGAAGTGAATTGGTCTCAGAAATGATTTCTGTGGTGCTGTCTCCTGCATAGACGGAATTCAGACCCTGCTGCTCCTGAGCAGGATCTCCGCAGTAGTCGTCGCCCGGGAGCCAGTTGACATGGTCTGCCGCCTGGCCGGCGAAACCGCCCCATGCCCAGAAATTGCAGCCTGCGACCAGGCCGCCTTCACGGGCTGATACAAGCACCCTGTTGAAGATGTGCTTATAATATGCGTCGCGTCCCACGGTAGGGCTGCCCTTGGTGAAAATGAATCCGTCTCTCGGGTAGCCGAACTCCTCTATAACTATAGGTTTTCCGAGACGTTCCGCTACTTCGATATGTTCGTTTATATACTGGTCCGTGTTGCCGAATGCATCTTCCAGCCTGCTGTCCAGGCTGTCTTCCTTTACCCAGGACCAGTTGTACGGCCAGATGTGGATGTTGAGATAGTCTATGTCAGGACAGCTGTGTATCCTCTCGAAGAGCTCGATGCTGCCCTCGCAACCCCACTTGCCTTCGCTGCCGCTGGAGACCATATGATTCCTGTCGATGGATTTGATGAGCGCGGCTGACTCCCACATCCAATCCACGAAATCGTCCTGCACCTTGGGGTCGGAGCTGAAGCATCGAGGCTCGTTCCCTATCTGCCAGGAGAATATTGCCTTATCGTCCGCGTATGCCTTGCCCGTGATGCTGTTGGTCCTGGATACTATTGCCCTCACGTGCTCGTAGAACAAGTCCTTGGCTTTATCGTTGCTGACGAAACTGCCTGCCCATTCCATGTACGCCGGATATCCGACCTCTGCCGGAATGAGGGCTTTTTCCCCGGTCGCCCATTCCAGATACATCCCGTATCCTCCCGACCATTCCCAGGAATTGTTCAGGAAGAGCACTGCCTGCATATCCCGCTTGCCCAGCTCCACAAGGAAACGGTCCAGTCCGCGCAGCAGCGTTTCGTTGTACACTCCCGCCTCCGTCTGGAGGGTAGGTTGGATGCGTGTAGCTACGCCTTCCTGTCCGTCGCATCCGACAAGCACACGTAAATTGGTGACTCCTAGTGATTTGAGGTAGTCAAGCTCGCGCTGGAGCCTGTCCATGTCGCCGCCCTCGCCGTCTGAAGCGAGTATGGGTCCGTACCAGAAATTGGTGCCTATGAAGTAGGGGCTTTCTACGTTCCTGAATCTTCCGTCCTGAACGCATGCGAAATCCTGTCCCGCTTTGCAGGAGGACAAAAGCATACTGATGGAGAGAAAGAATAATGTGGTTAATCGGTTCATTGTTATAGCGCTATTATTTGATTGCAAAATTAGGCCAAAGCGCTATGTTAAACAAATACAATTTTAACCGATTATTGCTTAATTCATGCTCAATATCTATACTGTGACTTTATGTTTCTTGTACATCTCCCTGAACTCCCTCGGGGTGCTGCCACGTTTCGCTTTGAAGGTGCGGTTGAAATTTGAGAGGTTGTTGAAGCCGCATTCGTAACAAATCTCGGAGATGTTCCTGCTTGTATCTACCAGGGCGCGGGCGGCATTTCCCAGTCTTATGTCTACGATATAATCCGACAGTGTGCGCCCTGTCCTGAGCCTGAAGAAACGGCTGAATGCGGCAGGGCTCATCCCTACCAGGGATGCCATATCGGACAGCTTGATGACCTCGCTGTAGTGGTCGTTGATGTATTGTTTCACCTTCTGCACCCTGCGGCTCTCGGTGTTCCTTGACGATCTTGCGAAGGAGCTTGAGGCAAGGACCCTGGCGTTGTCGCAAAGGGAGAGGTCGTAGAGCAGCTGAAGGCAGTTCAGGAACTGGGAGAAACTGGCAGGTTGGGCCGCAAGTTTGTCGAGATCGCTGTAAACCTTCATTATAGCTGACATCGGGAAGGCAAGCCCGTGTTCCGCCTTTTTGAGCATCCTGCTTATGGATGCGAACTGGTTCTTGGAAAGTATGTCGGAGCTGAAGAGCCCGGGGGAGAACTGCACGGTTATCTCTCTGATATCGTTGGAGTGGCAGTTTCCTTGCTCCCACACGTGTTCCAGGTCTTCGGCTCCTACCAGTACCAGGTCGTAGTCTCCGATTTCCTCCACGCTGTCACCCACGATTCGCCTGACGCCCTTTCCGTTTTCAATGAAGTTCAGTTCAAACTCCCTGTGCTTGTGCAGAGGATAGGTGAATTCGCTCTTGTGACGCTCTACTATGTAGAAACAGTCCTGTCCGGACAGCTTGGTTATTTCTGTGAATACGGAACTCATGGATATGTGGTGTTTATGCAAATATACACAATAATAGCAAAAATGATACAATTTTAACTATTTTTTGTATCAATCGTACCATCTTGTTTTTGAAGCTTTCTTCTCGAAACATTTCAGTATCTTTGCGTATAATCTGGTTGAAATATGACTGAAAGTGTGAAGATGCTCGCGAAGCAGGCGGAATCCGAATTGCGCAACAATATCCTTCCGTTCTGGATCGACAAAGTGAAATTGCCTGATGGGATGTTCCTGGGGCGCATCGACGGTACGGGGAGGGCTTGTCCCGACGCTGAAGTCGGAGGTATTATGTGTGCCAGGATACTCTGGACTTATTCCAGCGCCTACCGCATTCTGGGCGAGGCTTCGTACCTGGATATGGCAACGCAGGCAAAGGAGCTGATATTCAATAGGTTCTACGACAAGGACTTCGGCGGCACATACTGGTCCCTGAATCCGGACGGAAGCCCGAAGGAGACCAAGAAGCAGATTTATTCCATAGCTTTCACCATTTACGGACTTTCGGAGTATTACCGTGCCACCGGGGACGCGACTGCCCTCGATCTGGCGAAAAGCCTCTTTCGCGACATAGAAGAGCATAGCTTCGATTCCTCCCTCAACGGCTATTTCGAAGCTTTCGCCAGGGACTGGAGTGAAATCGGCGATATGCGCTTGAGCGACAAGGACGCCAACGAGCGCAAGACCATGAACACCCATCTCCACATACTCGAGGCATATACCGGCCTGTATCGCGTGTGGAAGGATGAAACCCTCGCGGCAAGTCTGGAGAATTTGATACGACTCTTCCTTGACAGAATCCTAGGCTCTGACGGCCATCTGCGGCTCTTCTTCACCGATGACTGGCGCTGCCCTTACCTCATCCATTCATACGGCCATGACATAGAGACATCCTGGCTCCTGGACGAGGCGGCGCTAGTGCTTGGCAATGGGGAACTGATAGCAGCTGTGCGTGAGCGTGTCCCTCAGATCTGCAAGGCCGCATCCGAAGGACTGGACAGTGACGGCGCCCTTTTCTACGAGCGCAAGGACGGGCATACAGACAAGGACAAGCACTGGTGGGTGCAGGCCGAGTGCGTAGTCGGCTTCTTCAATCTGTGGCAGCTCAGCGGAGACGCCGGGGCTTTGGAGAAGGCGCAGCGCTGCTGGGAATTCATCAAGGACAGCCTGGTGGACAGGGAAGAGGGGGAGTGGTTCTGGAGCATCAAATCCGACGGCAGCGTCAACCGTGAGGACGACAAGGCCGGATTCTGGAAATGCCCTTACCACAACGGAAGGATGTGTATGGAACTGATAGAAAGAACTAATATCCAGATATTATGACACTGAAGCGTATTTTTCTGGCTCTCGGGCTGGTGCTCCTGAGCTCACAGATGCAGGCGAAACTCAGCCTGCCTGAAATCATCGGAGACAATATGGTTCTCCAGCAGCAGACGAAAGTCAACATTTGGGGCTGGGCAACACCGGGTGCGAGCGTTAGGGTCAAGGCATCCTGGAGTTCCGCAACAGTCAGCGCTCGCGCAGCTGCAGACGGAAGGTGGATTGCAAAAATCGACACCCCGGCAGCAAGTTACACCCCGCAGACCGTCACCATTTCCGCTGACGGAGAGAAGGTGGTGCTCAAGGACGTGCTCATTGGCGAAGTATGGTTCGCCAGCGGTCAGTCCAATATGGAAATGCCTATACACGGATTCTGGAACTGCCCGGTTGAGGGCGCCAACCGCACCATCGCGGATGCAATGCAATACAACAAGGGGCTGAGGATGGTGACCGTGCCGAAAACGGGCTCCCATAATCTCGAGGACAGGGTCAAGGGTTCCTGGCAGCAGTGCAGCCCGGAGACCGTAAGGTGGTGGAGCGCAACCGCCACTTATTTCGGTGAGAGGCTTTGCGCCACCCTGGACATCCCGGTAGGCATCATCAGCTGCAGCTGGGGCGGCAGCCGTGTAGAAAGCTGGCTCCCGGAGGAAACGGTCCGCGGCTACGGGGACATCGACTTCGAGAAGGAGACCAATCTCCGCGAGGGCAACTGGTGGCATTACAGCAACGTTACCATTATGTACAATGCAATGTACTACCCGATCAGGGACTACACAGTCCAGGGTTTCATATGGTACCAGGGCGAGAGCAACGTGGGCAAGGAAGACAGCTACGCGGAGCGCTTCAAGACCCTGGCGGGTATATGGCGCGCGGACCAGGGCAGGGAGGCCCCGATTTACTGGGTTGAGCTTGCCCCGTGGCGCTATGGAGGCGACGGAAGGCAGGGTGCACGTTTCAGGGAGATGCAGTTCCGTCTGAGCAATGAGATTCCAAACTCGGCAATGGTATGCACCAATGACCTGGTTTACCCTGACGAGGATACCCAGATTCACCCGAGGAACAAGCAGGGCGTAGGCGAGAGACTTGCCTGGTGCGCACTGAACAATACCTACGGATACGAGAACATCAAGTACAAGAACCCTTCTTACAAAGAGTACAAGATCGAAGGAAATGTTGTGGAAATTTTCCTCAACGATGCTCCTGACGGAATCTATCCTTGGAAGGGACTCGAGGGTTTCGAAGTTGCCGGAAATGACAGGGTCTTCTATCCTGCAGTTGCCTGGATCAACCAGAACGACAAAAGTGTTATGGTGATGTCTCCTGACGTACAGAATCCTAAGGCTGTCCGTTATTGCTTCAAGGATTTCTGCATAGGCAATGTCAAGAGCGTCTATGAACTTCCTCTCGTCCCTTTCAGGACCGACGACTGGAATTATTGATTTCCTTGTCGAAGAGCCTGCAAAGAGGGCTGGATAAACGGTGGTACAGGGCGGCGGAGATCAGCGGCATCACGGTAGTGGCTGCGTTCTTCCCGCCCTTGATCGATGCTATGGTGTTGAGGTATGGTACTGCCAGGCCATTTGCCAGCCCTATGACAGCGGATCCGATGATGAGCTGGCTGCAATTCGAGAAGTGGGCTTGTCTTGATCTTGACGGACAAAAGAGAGGACCAATCCATTCCTGAATCTCTTCCGGGACGGTTTTTCTCTGTAATTCCTTGATGATTTAGCCGGTTTAGGGGTTTGGAGCCGGCGTGTCTGATTCTGGTCCCGTCAGATTTGGGTCCTGCTCAGATTCTTTCGATGGAAATGAGCTTTCCTAGAACTTCTGAAATACGGTTAATCCAGTTCTGCGGTATCCCATTCTCTTGTGCTATAATGCTGAATTTGAAAACTGCATTTTTGACTTCCTCAAGAATTTTCATAGGCTCCGGAATCTCGAAATCTTCACCAAAAGAGATGAGATCGTGTTCTTTAAAATAGCATTTCTTGGTATATATCCCCAGCGAATGGATGTCATCATCAGACCTCTTCCAGATATCAGCAGTAAAAGTGATGTCATAAGCCGGAGCCAGTTCCCAATGACCATCCTCGTGCATGATGAACGAGAAATTCTTGTTGTGGTCATCGGTATTTCCCGCAACCACATTGAAGCACATCCTGCGGAACAGTTCGATCCTTGCTGATTCATCTAATCCGAGAGTCCTGCAAAGGAAGAATAGGTTCTGGTAGTCGCTTGCGCTTGGGATGAGTGCCGCCATTGTCTGCGTAAGCAGCTTCTTTCCATCACGACGGTCAAACCTCTGGGTGAGAAAATGCCTCCGTCCATTTATTTCAATCAATCTGGACGGCATCATATTAATTCCAGCCTCTTTCGCCATCAGATAATAGACATACTCGATCTCGCAGGAAGGAACTTCATAATCCTCTTTGAACTTGAGAATATACTGCGTAAATCCTTCCTTAGGGTCAGTCTGCCCGGAAATGATTGAGCTGTCCCTGTCGCTGATTGCTATAAGTATCTTTGAGTGTGCTCCTCCGGGAGGAGAACCGAGCCTTGCAAATGATTCGAAGGTATTTCTGTCATCCTCTCTTATCACGACTTCTGAACGTTTTCTGTATATCTCCTGGGCCATGGATTCCAGGTCTGCAAGGTCTCCAGTTTCGTCATTTGCAGTATCTATTTCAGGGACGAATTCCAGAGCACCGAGCCCTCTCCTGCCTATGTAAGCCAATTTTAGGAGAGGATTGCAGTCTTTCGGTTGTATTCCTTTCTCTCTGGCCCATTTGTCGAATATGACGCTTCCCCAATGGTCAGGCAACGAATCGGCGATGAACGGCGGCAAACCGTGATATTTATCTCCTGCGGTTCCTAAGAAAGCGGGTCTGGGTTTGGCAGGTCTGGTCGGCATGATATTGTACGGCAGATCATGATAGCGCTCTGAAAACTGAAAGGTTGCAACCTGGCGCACATTATCCCAGTTCATCCTTCCGATCACTTCTCCCCACAACACTACATTGATGGTCATTACTCCCTTCATATCCTCTTCCTTTTAGATGAAACACGCTGAGCCGTTTTCCCGTCTTTCAGAGAAAG
>CAMEWE010000019.1:0-32638 GCA_945939695.1 uncultured Bacteroidales bacterium | reverse complement strand
TCTTTTTCATAAGAATTTTGGATAAATGAAAAAAGGTCAGCCCAACAGGACCGACCTCATTATAAAAAACACTAATACTGTTTCCGTTCAATTATGTTACCGATCGGAGAAGCAACACAGAACCGGGACCAACTGCTGCTGGCCCTGCTGCTGATTCTGCTGCTGATTGTTCCTGATCGGAAGCATTATATAATTACTACTAACTAACCGAAGGCAAAGTTAAGAAAAATTTTTAATTTACAAATATGTAAACTACAAATTTTCCATTATTCCTTAATAAAAATATTTATTATCCCATTATCATATCTTCGGAAGCTTTGACAGGCTCTCTGCGATTTCTGCATCAGTCGGAATTACGTCTGACATAGTTCCGTCGTTGTAGCTTTCGTAAGCCTTGAGGTCGAAATAGCCCGTACCTGTCAAACCGAAGAGTATGGTTTTCTCTTCGCCTGTCTCCTTGCATTTCAATGCTTCGTCTATGGCTGCACGTATGGCGTGGCTGCTCTCCGGTGCAGGCAAAGTGCCTTCCACGCGCGCAAACATCTCCGCCGCCTCGAACACCGAGGTCTGTTCCACGGCACGCGCTTCAATGAAGCCGTCGTGGTATAACTGGGAAAGTATTGTGCTCATTCCGTGGAAGCGCAATCCTCCGGAGTGGTTCGCAGACGGGATGAACTGGCTTCCTAGAGTGTACATCTTCGCAAGTGGACAAATCATTCCCGTATCGCAGAAGTCGTATGCAAACTTACCCCTGGTGAAACTTGGACAGGATGCGGGTTCCACTGCTATGATTCGATAGTCCGCCTCTCCCCTGAGCATCTCGCCCACGAACGGGCTAACAAGTCCGCCGAGGTTGGATCCGCCGCCTGCGCAACCTATGATGATGTCCGGCTTGATGCCGTATTTTTCAAGTGCCGTCTTCGCTTCCAGACCTATCACCGTCTGATGCAGCAGCACCTGGTTGAGCACGGATCCGAGCACGTACCTGTAGCCAGGGTTGGATACTGCCGCCTCCACTGCTTCGGAAATGGCGCAGCCAAGGCTTCCGGTAGTGTCAGGATACTCTTCGAGAAGCTTGCGTCCCACATTGGTGGTCATACTTGGCGATGGGGTCACCTGTGCGCCATAGGTTCGCATCACCTCGCGACGGAAAGGTTTCTGCTCATAGGAACACTTCACCATAAACACCTTGCAGTCAAGGCCGAAATATGCACAGGCCATACTCATAGCCGTGCCCCACTGACCTGCCCCGGTCTCGGTGGTAACACCCTTCAGCCCCTGCTGTTTGGCATAATAGGCCTGAGCGATGGCCGAGTTCAGCTTATGGCTGCCCGAGGTGTTGTTGCCCTCGAACTTATAATATATCTTGGCAGGGGTATCCAGAGCCTTTTCCAGAAAGTAAGCCCTTACCAGAGGAGATGGCCTGTACATCCTGTAGAAATCCTGAATCTCACGGGGAATCTCGAAGAAACGGGTGTCGTTATCCAACTCCTGGCGGCATAGTTCCTCGCAGAAAATCGGGCTGAGTTCATCCAGGGTCAGAGCCTTGCCTGTTCCGGGATTGAGCAGAGGCGCCGGCTTGTTCTTCATATCAGCGCGTACGTTATACCATTGGGTAGGGATCTCGCTCTCTGCAAGATAGATTTTGTAAGGAATTTTCTCTTTCATGGCAATAAATATTTAACTGTTGAAACTTGTTTGACTTGCAAAAAAAATCCCGTCGCAGTCGCGGCAGGATGTATGGGCAGAATGGAATATATGCACACAGGGATGAAACCTACTACGACTTTGGAAGTTGTAATAAGCGCCACCACCAGATGTTGCAATTATATCTCATTTCTATTTCTTTTTCGTGTGCAAGGTAGAAAATGTTTTTCTAAAGTCCAAGCATTATTCGAAGAAATTCAATAAATTCCTTCCCCGACCGCTATGTAAGTCTCTCCGTTGAAAGCAATGCCACGCACGTCCCCGGACCGTGTATACTCAGGGTAATTGCAATGCGAGCAGGCGGGCAAATAGAAGATTACGCCGCCCGAGCATCCGAGCACAAAGGCATTCCGGGCAGTGCTATAGCAAGCCGAAAGCACTTGGTTCTCAAGCACATACCTGCTACCATCCAGAGTATAATCCAATTCGCGACGACTCCACACCGAGCCCTTTTCGGAGACGAAAGCCACAGCCCGACCGCTTCCCTCCTCCACCCCGGCGACGCACACGGCATCAGGCGACACTGCAAGTGCTGTGAGTTGCACGGGACCGTAGTATGCGGAATACAGTTCATTGAAATCCAGAATCTCTGCGCGGAACTCATCGTCAAGACGCAGGATGCGGGAAGACGAATCCAGGGCATAGCAGCGCTCGCCAAGGCAGGCAAAATCAATGTAGTCAAAAGATTTGGGCAAATCTAGATCCACCTCTTCCCAGGAGCCTGAGGAAGTCTCAAGCAAGCCCACGAGCCTATCTGAATACAGCGCGCAAAGCACTCCGTCCAATATGCTCAGCCTGACAGCGTCATCCGGGGAGACAAGCTTATATTCGGAGTGTTTCACGCCAGCGGAGTCAAGGAACTCTACGGTTCCGCAATCCGTTAGAGCGGCAAAACCGTCCCTGTACTCAACGGCATCGACATAGAAAATCTCCGGCCGGGGGATAAGCCCGGCCAGAGATACTAGAATCCAATACAGAAGTTTACTTGCCAATTCTGAAGAAATCGAATGACACTTCGAAAGGAGTATTGTCCGTCTGAGCCTGCATTCCTCTCATGAAAGAAGCATATCTGGCAGGAATGACTCCGTTGCATGCAATCAGGCCGGCGTTGATATCCTTGAGGATAATATCCACCTTGCCCGCCTCCACATATTTCTTTCCGTCCACGGAATAATATGCAGTGTAGCTGGAGCCCCTTTTCACCAGACGGAGCCAAAGGGTATTCCCGAACAGCTCGACATCATTGAGGCTGACGGTAACGTTGGCCTTGCTGTTGCCGTCCAACTCGCAGCTGAGCTGCAGAGAACCGGCTCCGGACTGCTCTCTTCTGAAGCCCGGTGCGGCATAGACAAACTTCACGAAATTGTCATCATCCTGATATGCCAGCAGACCGGCATTTTGGGAAGGTAATCCCGGAGTTCTGGAGCAGCTGATCTTCGTGGTGACTGTCCAGTCGCTGTTGGCGCTCTGTAGGAATATGTTCCCAGCTCCGTCATTCGACTCGGAGATATCCCCCTCTGCAGCCTTGATTTTCAATGCAGTGCCATCCAGGCTCCAGGCTGAAGCATCCTCTCTGAGTATGCTCCAGGCAGAAGAAAGCTTCCCTGAATTGAATTCATCGGAAACGCCTTTCACTCCAAAGTTGACATAATACAATGACTCGTCAGCCGTCATGTCGTCAATCAGCTTCACGACAGCGGTTCCAGGCACAGACTCAGCCTGCCGTATCTCCACGCGCAGCTCAGGGTCGGCGGCCTTTGCGCTGAGCTTAGGAGCAACGGAAGAAGCCTTGCGGACGAAGGAGTACTGTTTCACTCCTGCCTTGAGTATGTTTTTGCCGTCAAGTCTGAGTTCCGCAAGCGAGAGATCCGGCATAACCTTCACCACATATGAAGAACTTACGCATTTTCCTTCGTAGCTGACAGTTGCCGTAATGGTGGCAACGCCCTGGGACTTTGCGAAGATTCTGCCCTCAGCATCCACCGACACCACAGCCGGATTGTTGCTGAGATAACGGACATCCTTTGCTTCCACGAAAGAATCATCGCTGAGGCAGGCCGTATAGCTGGTAAGGGCGCTTTCCCCTACCTTCAGCACTGACACTCCGCAGTCCGCAACCACAGTCTTGAGATAAGGAACGTAGCTGCTGTCATTCATCCTGGCATATACCCTGCCTGATATATTCTTGGAAGAAGAACCTATTTCGAATGCGTACAAGCCCTTGTCCCAAATCATACGGTCGGCTTCCATATCCCAGAACCACAGATCCTCACAGTCTATTTCAAAGCAGACCGTCTTGGTCTGACCCTTAGGGATAGTTACCCTTCTGAAGCCCTTGAGCCTCTTGATAGGTCGCTGCGCTTCCGCCGGACTTTCCGGAGTGCTCACGTAGACCTGCACCACCTCATCTCCGTCATAATCGCCGACATTGGTCACATCCACACTGATGCGGACCTTATCGGAAGGCCTGATTTCATCGCGGTCTATGCGGAAGTTGGAGTAGCTGAATTCGGTATATGAAAGTCCGTATCCGAATTCATAAGATACAGGCTTGTCAAAGTACCAGAGGGTGCGTCCGTTCTTGCCTTCAGCTCCGCGAAGGGTATAGTCGGTGATGGCAGGAAGGTCCTTTACGCTCCTGTACCAGGTGGCATTGAGTTTTCCTCCCGGATTCACGTCTCCGAAGAGAACCTTGGATATGGCTGCACCCTGGGCTTGACCGTTATAACCGGTCCAAAGTATGCCGGGGATGTTTTCAAGGTTCTTGAACTCCTCGACCTCCACACATCCAAGGGTCTGCATAACCACGATTGTATTCCTGTTCACGGAAGCTACAGCTTTGATGAGATTGAGCTGGTTGCCCGGGAGCTGCAGGGTGAGGCGGTCAGCTTCCTCGGTGGCTGTATTCTCGTCAGTACCCACAAAAACTATAGCCACGTCCGAGGTCCTTGCCATTTCCAGGGTTGCCGGGTCGATTTCCTCGTCTTCGGCTGCCTTGTACACCAGGTACAGGGTCTGAGGTCCGTTGTATCCGAGCCTGTTGACCTTGGCTTCCATTGGGGTGCTGGCGCCGTACACGCCGCCGACGCGCTTGCCCGATGCCTTGGTAGCCTCGAGCGTACTGATGAGATTGCCGTCAGGAGAACCTACGTGCACCTCGATGATACCTCCCTCGGTAGGGATGTTCACGCCAATGGTAATTTTGTCTACATTGATGAGATCGATGTTCTCGTATGCAGTCCAGGACCCGTCATCTATGGAGCGTACCTGCTCCTCCGTACCCATACCTGAGCCGACGGTGATGCCCTCGGATGAGGCGGAGTAACGTGTGGCGTCGTGCCTGCTCACGCTTCCGTCCGCCTTTGTCAGCTCGAAGTATGCCACATAGAGGAGGTTGCTCTTGCTCTTCGTGCTTCCGCCGGATGCGAGCCTGACTTCAACTTCAGGATTGCGGGAGGCAAGATATGAGCTGATTCCCTGGTATGGACTTATGCGGCTGCTTTCCTCCGGACGGCCGGAATAAGGGCCCAGTTCCACCTTGTCGGCCTGAGGACCGATAAGGGCTATGCTATTGAGCCCTCTTGCATCTAGAGGGAGAGCGCGGGAACTTGTACCGGCTACGGTTTCATTTTTCAGCAGCACCGCAGTGCGGGTGGCAACTTCCTCAGCCAGAGCCTGGTAGCGCTTCTCGTTCACCATAGTCACAGGGTAGAGTGCATACGGCACCATAGGATCGGGGTCGAACTCACCGGTACGCATACGTATGGTAAACACGTTCACGAGCGCCCTGTCGATGTCTGCCATAGTGATGAGGCCCTGCTCCAATGCGCTTATGGCGTACCTTTGATATACGCTGCCGCAATCCGAGTCCACGCCGGCCTTAAGTCCGGCCGCAGTGGCCTGCTCGGCTGTCTGCACATAGTAGTGGCCAGTATAAATGTCTTCGATGGCGGCGCAGTCACCTGTCACGTAACCCTTCAGTCCGTAGGTGCGGCGGGCTATGGTGTCCAGATAGAAAGTGCTGGCGGAGGTTGGCACCCCGTTCACCGCATTATAGGAGGACATTATCGACGGAAGATTATCATTTTCAATGAGTTCCTTGTAAGGATAGAGGTAGAATTCCCTCATGTCCCTGCTATCCATGTCGGAACTGCCCACGTGGCGGTTGAACTCACTGTTGTTTGCGAAATAGTGCTTCGCGCATGGGACGGCCTTCATATAATCCGGATCGTCGCCCATAAGTCCGCGGACATAGGCACCGGACATCACCGCAGAAAGGAAAGGATCCTCCCCGTAGGACTCTCCGGTTCTTCCCCACCTTGGGTCACGGACCGGTTCCACTACCGGAGACCAGAAGGTAAGGCCCTTGGTTCCGGTTTGGAAGATTGCACGGGCCTCGTCTGCGATGGCAGAAGCCATCCTTTCAAGAAGCTGGGGATCCCAGGAAGAACCTATTGCCACACTGTTAGGATAAGAGGTCGGACCCTGCTGCCCCACTTCAGGGTTTGCACCCGTAAGGACTCCGTGCAGAGCCTCGCTCCATACATTGTACTGTCTTACTCCCAGCCTGGGCACAGGAGCCATATTGTTGCCAAGCAGACTCTCCTTCTCCTCAAGGGTGAGTCTGGACACCAGATCCACAGCCCTTTCTTCAAAGCTGTAATTTGTGTTCTGATAGATAGGCAGATTGTTCTGGGCAGCTGCTGCAGCACCCACAAAAAGGAATAATGATGCTAAAAATCTCATAACCTTTAATCTTATCTACTACCAGTTTTACTGAAAATGTATACTGCAAATGTTTTAGGTGCAATGGTAAGTTCGAAACTTTGCCCTTCAGCTGATACTTCCTTCTTCTGAGGGACAATCTTTTCTGCTTCGTCGAGTGTGTTCTCAGCATCAGGGTCGTCACTGTGGTATGTAACGACGGCAAGCTGCCTAACGGTCTGTTTCTTCTTCAGGCCGTCGAAAACAAGATTAATGTCCTGAGGGACGTCAGATACGTTGGCCACCTTGACATATATGCTGTTGCTGTCGGCATCGAGCACGGAGCTGGCAAACAGGCCGTTCTGGTCTTCCGCGCCGCTAACCGCACGTCCGTCCATAGTCAGGCTGAGCACGTTGGTCCCCTTGTAGGTGGTGTACAGCTGCTGGACATAATAGCTGCAGGAACGCATACTGCGGAGGTTGTCGAACCATATCAGATCCGGCCTCCACTGCCATCCTTCGACGTGGGCGAAGAGAGGGGCATAAGTTGCCATATATACGACGTCGGCGTTCCTTTCAAGTCCGGTCATAAAGGCAGCCTCAAGCAGGGATGCCTCGAAATGGTTCCATTTCTTGCCTTTTCCGTGGCAGGCATACTCCCCGGCGAACACCTTGGGACCCTTGCGGTCATAATTGTCATATCTGGCGCCCTGGGAAAGGAACCATTTTTCAGGACGGTAGAAATGCTCGTCCACGAGGTCTGCTCCAAGTTTCTTCATCTCCGGCCAGAGGAAGTCAAATTGCTTTCCTTCGGAATTAGGTCCTGAGGAACCTACTATCTTGATTTCAGGGTAAGCCTTGCGTATTGCGGCGACGAAAGGCTCGAGGTGATCGACATAGGTCTGGTTCCACTGCTCATTTCCTATGGCTATATACTTGAGATCGAATGGATCCGGATGACCCATAGAGGCACGTACGGAGCCCCATTTGCTATCGGCGGGGCCATTTGCAAATTCTATCAGGTCAAGCGCATCCTGAATATATTCGTCAAGCTGATCAACAGGACAGTGCGCATCCTCCGTGTCATTCTGGAACTGGCAGGCAAGTCCGCAGCTGAGTACAGGAAGCGGTTCTGCACCTATATCCTCAGAGAGGAGGAAATACTCATAAAAACCGAGGCCGTATGACTGGTAGTAGTCAGGATAGAAACGGTAGTCGAAGCAGTACTGCCACCTGTTCAGATTGAGAGGGCGGTTCTCCACAGGCCCGACGGTATTCTTCCACTGGTAGCGGGTTTCAAGATCCGTACCTTCCACGATACATCCTCCCGGGAAACGGAACAGACCCGGGTGCAGGTCATACAGGGCCTGGGCAAGATCCTTGCGCAAACCGTTCTTCCTGCCCTTCCAGGTATCCACCGGGAAAAGGGACACGTGCTCCAGATCCACAGCATTGTTCCCGCGAAGGAAAATGCGCAGCGCCGCCTTGGGGTCGGTCACAGCAGAAGTCAGCTCAAGTTCGTACTTCTTCCATTCGGCAGAGCTAATCTTCAATTCTGAGGAAACGCTGGCCTGCCTGTCGTTCATCGAGGACCTGTCGAAGAGCTCTACGCGTATGGAAGCATCTTTTCCATCTTCCACGCAGCGGGCCCAGACACTGAAACGGTACTTCTCCCCTGCCTTCAATCCGATTCCGAAGAAACCTTCATTCTCCAGAGCCGTATGCTTATGCGGATGCCCGGCACTGCTCAGCCGCACATAATACGGGTTGCGCTCGAAAGGTCCGTCATTGCGAAGCTCAACATTTCCGGCCACGCTCCAACCCTGGAAGTGATTTGAAGGAAACTCGAAGGAACGGTTCTTGACAAGTTCCGCATAGAGTCCACCATCCGCAGCGAAGTTGATGTCTTCGAAGAAAATACCGTACATGGTCGGCTGAATAGGAGCTCCTGTCTTATTGGTTCTCACTTGGAAAGTGTTGACCTGCGAAGACATCGAAATCGCCGATGCGGCAGCCATTGCAGATAATAAAATAGTTCTATACATAAGAAATGATATGTGGTTCAATCACAAATATAGAAATTATTTGTCTAAATAGCGACATTGCAAAAACAAACAGGCCGGTTCCCAGTCTGAACTGGTTCCCGGCCTGTATTGCGCATAGTCATTTCACAGGGAAATGACAAAGCCAATTACCATTCAAGAATCTTCTTGAAGTCGTATGCCTCAGGGTTCGCGATTCCGAGTGCCTTGACTGCCTCGTAATCCTCCGGAGTTACGTAATGTGCGATATACTCGTAGTAATTCTGGGCGGTACCGCAGTTGATGTCAACTACGCGAGGAGGAATCTTTCCGGTCTCAGGGTCCTGAAGATCGGCAAGATAAAGAGGAGAGACATTGCCGTAGGAGTCAACGTATACCATACAGCCTGTCTTGCCTTCGCGGAAGAGCTGGTAAACGCCCATTGCGAGTTCAGTGCAGTAGGTCAGGTCGTAAGCGATAGGATCCTGGCAACGCACGTCATATCCGATTTCGAGCGGACGGCTCTTGACCTTCAGACCGAGAGCCTTGAACTCCTTGTCGAGAAGGTCGTTGAAAAGCACTGCCTTGGATAGTTTGCCGAGTTCAGGGTGACCGTGGTCATCGTAGGTGAAATGTACTCCGGCATCCTCGAGCTCCTTGATGTCGAGGTTGTGGAAAAGTCCTTCCGCAGTGATGATGCTGCCATAGTCAACACCCATGATCTTCCTCTTGATGATGGCGGAGAGGGAGAGCTTGATGATCTTGTCAAGGCTGATTCTGGTCTTGTTGAACATCTCAGGGATGATGGTCATAGGGCAGTGTGTAGCCTCACCGATACCGAGCGCAAGGCTTCCGCAGGTACGGCCCATAGCGCAGAGAACGAACCAGTTGCCTGAGGTGCGGGCATCCTCATATGCTGTCCTGGCGATGTGAGCGCCCTCGTTCTTGGCGGAATTGTAGCCGAAGGTAGGAGCGTTGGCAGGAAGAGGAAGGTCGTTGTCGATAGTCTTAGGGCAGTGGATGTTTGCGATAGGATAGCCCTTGGCGGTAAGGAACTTTGAAATTCTGTTTGCCGTGGAAGCGGTGTCGTCTCCTCCGATGGTGACAAGCAGCTTGATGTTGTTGTCCTTGAAGAGGTCAAGGTTGAAGTTCTCCTCGAAGTCCTTGTCAGTCGGCTTGAAACGGCTCATCTGCAGATAAGAACCTCCCCTGTTGAAATAACGGTCAGCAGTCTGGAAGTTGAGATCCTCGGTACGGGCGTTCTTGCTGAAAAGACCGGAATATCCGCCGTGAAGCCCAATAACTCTGTAACCCTTAGAGAGGAAAGTTTTAGCAACACTCATAGAAACGGAGTTCATACCAGGTGCGGGACCACCGCCGCACAGAATAATAACAGAATCTTTCATTTTTTATTCGATAATTTTGAAGAATTTTCGATTAATTAAATCTCGCAAATTTACTCATTATCCGCATAAATCACAAACATAAATTTTTATTTCATAAATCTCCCATTTTCATTAAATTTGTAATTTATATATGGAAAAGAACGAAGCCCAAAATAGAATCAGCGTCCTGAGGGATCTGCTTGCAGAATACAACCGGCGTTACTACGTGGAAAACGACCCGCTTGTCTCGGATTTCGAGTTCGATGCCCTGATGCGGGAACTGGAAGATTTGGAGAAGCAGTACCCCGAATTTGACAGCCCCGACTCCCCAACCCACCGCGTAGGGTCCGATTTGGAGGAGAACGGCAAGCTGCGCCAGGGTTTCGTGCAGCGCCCACACCGTTACCCTATGCTGTCTCTGGGCAACACTTATTCCATTGCGGAGATTGAAGATTTCACAGCCCGCGCGGACAGGACACTAGGAGGCAAGAAATTCACCTACAGCTGCGAGCTCAAGTTCGACGGCACTGCAATCTGTCTCACCTACAGGGACGGAATACTCGTTCAGGCCCTCACCCGTGGAGACGGAGTCAAGGGGGACGACGTCACGCGCAATGCCCGTATGATATCCAACCTCCCCACCAGGCTCAAGGGCGACTATCCTCCTGAATTCGAGATCCGCGGCGAAGTGCTGATGCCGTACGAGGCCTTTGACAAACTGAACCGCGAGCGTGCGGAGCAGGAAGAGGAGCCATTCGCCAACCCGCGCAACGCCGCTTCCGGCTCGCTGAAGCTTGCCGATCCCGAAGAAGTGAGGCTCCGGGGTCTGTGGTGCACACTCTACCACATCCCGGCAGAATCACTGGACATATTCAGCTCGCACAGTGAAGCGCTCGACGCAGCCGCTTCCTGGGGGCTTCCAATCTCTGAAGACAGGCGCATCTGTCACAATATCAGCGAAATCAAAGCATACATAGACCATTGGGAAGTGCAGCGCAAATTCCTGCCGTACGCCACCGACGGAATCGTTATCAAGATCAACGAATTCTCCAGCCAGCGTTCACTCGGATACACTGCCAAATCCCCCCGTTGGGCAGTGGCATTCAAGTTCAAGGCGGAGCAGGCATGCACTCCAGTGCTGAGCATAGACTACCAGGTGGGCAGGACGGGAGCGGTGACCCCTGTCGCGAACCTCGCCCCAGTGCAGCTCAGCGGCACTGTCGTCAAGCGCGCAACCCTCAACAACGCCGGCCTGATGAAGGAGATGGACATACGCATCGGGGATTGGGTATATGTCGAAAAGGGTGGCGAAATCATCCCGAAAATCACCGGAGTAGAACTGAAAAAACGCCCAGTGGACAGCACCGAGCCGCAATTCCCTGACACTTGTCCCGTATGCGGCACGCCGCTTGTCAGGTACGGAGACGAAGCAAGGTGGTTCTGCCCCAACAGCGACGGCTGCCCGCCTCAGATCAAGGGACGTATGATGCACTTCATCTCACGCAAGGCTATGGACATACTGGCCGGAGAGATGACGGTGGAGCAGTTCTACGACAGCGGCATAGCCCGCAAGCCTTCGGAGCTATACCACATCAGCCGCTATTCCCTTATGGGTCTGGAAGGCTGGCAGGACAGATCCGTCACGAATTTTCTCCAAAGTCTCGAGAATTCCAAGAAGGTACCTTTCGAGAGAGTGTTGTTCGCTCTCGGCATCAGGTACGTAGGAGAGTCCACCGCCAAGTCCCTGGCACGCCACTTCAAGAACATCGATGCCTTAATTGCCGCCGGCAAGGAGGAACTTCTTGCAGTCAATGACGTGGGCGAAGTCATCGCCGGCAGCATATACGAGTTCATGAGGAACGAAGATCATCTCAAGGAGATTGCAAGTCTCAGGGCATCGGGACTGCAGTTCAGCAGGACGGAAGACGGGAAGACGGAGTCCGAGGCTCTCAAAGGGCTCAGCATAGTAATTTCGGGAAATTTCTCCGTCAGCAGGGATGCCATCAAGGAACTGATACTCGCCAACGGAGGCAAGAACGTCTCTTCCGTCAGCTCCAGAACTTCCTTCCTCCTGGCCGGCTCGAAGGCCGGTCCCGAGAAGCTCAAGAAGTGCGAGCAGCTTGGAATCAAGGTAATAGGCGAAGAAGAATTCAGGGCCATGCTCCCCCAGGAGTCCAAAAATAAGGAAACAGTAGAAGAATTGACATTGTTTTGAAAAGAGATAGGATAAACAGATTCAGACCCGGCAAAAAACTTACGGACCTCTTCACCGAGGAACTCTGGAAGATCGACACCGCGAAATGCTCCCGAGGCTACAGGAACCTTGTGAGCACCGTTCGCGTGGTTAGGGTGACCATAGACGAGTTCTTCAGCAACAAGATGGGTTTTCAGTGCGTGGCTCTGAGCTATTTTACCCTCCTTGCACTGGTGCCTCTGCTCGGACTCATCTTTGCCGTATGCATAGGTTTGGGTATGCCTGACAATATCAGCGCCCTGATATTCAAGATGTTCCCTGCAAACGCCGGTTTCGCCGAACTGATTATCCAGAAGGCATCCGAATTCCTGGACAACATCAAGGGTGGAGGCACGGGCATGGTATCCGCCTTCCTCTTCCTCTGGGCTGTAATCTGGCTCATGTTCCAGGTGGAGCGGGTCTTCAACAACGTATGGGGCATCAGCCGCATACCGAGGAAAATATACAAGCGCTTCGGCTACTATCTTATCATCCTGCTTCTGATTCCTTTCATCGTGATCATCTTCGGTACAGGAATTGCCTTCTACACCAACCTGCCAAACCTCTTCGGTCTGGATGTGTCCGACCTGAGGCTGATTACGGTTATACTGGGTTACCTTGTATTCTACGTCATCACCGCCTTCACCATATCCGCTATGTACACCTTCATCCCTGCAACGAGGGTGCGCTACCGCCACGCGTTGAAGGCCTCCCTGATTGCCGCCATTCCTTTCGTGGCATTCCAGTACCTGTACCTCGAGGCCCAGCTCTGGGTCGGCAGGCTCAACAATGTCTACGGGGTCATCGCTGCGCTGCCTTTCTTCCTGATATGGATGAACATAAGTTGGCAGATAATTATATATGGAGCCTCGCTTACCTACGGCTTCCAGTATGTTGACGAAAACGTAAAGTCCCACGAATGGGAAAGTGACAGTACTATATGAGTTTCTCGGAGTTCACAAAAGAGGATTACAGGCTTATTGAAAAGGAGTTCAGAAATCTCCTTGAAATAGCCCGTACCAGATGCCGAAACGAGCAGGAAGTCCAGATGGTCATCAAGTCCTGCGAATTTGCAAATCAGGCCCACAAAAACGTCAGGAGGCGTTCCGGGGAGCCGTACATACTTCATCCCATCGAAGTCGCCAAGATCGTCGTCTCCGAGATCGGTCTGGGCTACAAGTCCATCTGCGCCGCCATGTTGCACGACGTGGTGGAGGACACGGGTTATACCGTAGAAGACATACGCAGCCTCTTCGGGGACAAGATAGCCTCGCTCGTTGACGGGCTCACCAAGATCAAGACGGTTCTGGACAATGAGGACAGGAAGGGCTCGACCATGAGCAGCGAAAGCCTCCAGGCAGAGAACTTCAAGCGCATCCTGCTCACTATGGGCGACGATGTCAGGGTGGTGCTCATCAAACTGGCAGACCGTCTCCACAACTGCCGCACAATCGAATATATGCCCGAGCACAAAAGGGACAAGATACTCTCCGAGACGATGTTCATCTTCATCCCGCTTGCGCACAGGCTGGGCCTTTACAGTGTCAAGTCGGAGATGGAGAACATCTGGCTTATGCACAAGGAGCCGGACACGTATAGGGAAATTTACGAGCGCATCAACCGCGACGCAGCCACCAGGGCAAAGGACATAGACAGTTTCATTGCCCCGATCGAAGAGGCACTGAGCAAGGCGGGCTTCAAATTCAAGATCAAGAAGAGAATCAAGACCCCATACTCGATATGGTACAAGATGCACACAAAGCACGTACCCTTCGAGCAGATTTACGACCTCTACGCGGTGCGCATCATCTTCGATCCCGGGGACGAGCTGCCGCAGACCGAGAGGAGTCAGGCATACCTCATATTCGCAGCGATCACCAGCCTTTACAGCGAAAACGTGAACCGCAGGCGCGATTGGATTGCACACCCTAAGAACAACGGCTACGAAGCCCTGCACTGCACCCTCATGAGCCACGCCGGCGTATGGGTGGAAGTGCAGATACGTTCTCGAAGGATGGACGACATCGCAGAAAAGGGCATTGCAGCCCACTGGGCCTACAAGAACGACGGCTACATATCCGAGAACGACTCCGAGATGGACAAGTGGCTGGGACAGGTCCAGGACATACTCTTCAGCAAGGATGTGAGCGCACTGGAGCTCCTGGACATCATTCACCAGGACCTCGTGAGCAGCGAGATAGTGGTGTTCACCCCACGCGGCGAACAGAAGTCCATACTCAACGGTGCCACCGCCCTGGACTTCGCATACCTGATCCACACCCACATAGGCAACAGCGCCATCGCGGCCAAGGTGAATATGAAACTCGTGCCCCTGTCCCATGTGCTCAAGTCAGGTGACCAGGTGGAAATCATTACCGCCGCAAGCGCCCACCCGAAAATGGAATGGCTGCAATTCGCCCAGACCCGCAGCGCCAGGGTTCATATCATCGAATACTTCCGCAGCCGCAAGGACGAGATTGCTACGCGCGGCGAACAGATTTACGACGAGCGCATACGCCTTATGGGACTCACCCCGGACAACAAGCTCACCCGCAAATTCATGGAATACTGCCACCTCCGTGACGTGGACGAACTCTTCTTCAGGGTAGGTCTGGGATTGCTCGGGCCTGAGCAGTTCCACTCCATCATCAACGAAGACAAACTCACGCGCAAGAGCGGACCTGACGGGCGTTTCGTCATCGAGGGCATAGATTCCGGCAAATTCAAGTACAGGATGGCGGATTGCTGCAAGCCTATCCCGGGCGACTCCGTCATTGGCTTCTTCATCTCTGCGGACACGATAGAAGTGCATAAGAAGACCTGCGAGGAAGCTGAGCGCCTCGCAAGCAAGTATGGCAACAGGATGGTTGTTCCCCAATGGATTGCCACGGAGCAGGACTACCCTATCCGCATCTCCCTGAAGGGAATAGACAGACTTTGCCTGCTCAGCGAGATATCCAGCTTCATCTCCAAGACCCTGGGCATCAATATGCGGAAACTGAACCTCAGCACGGAAAACGGGGTCTTCGAGGGTTTCATAGAACTGCTGGTAAAGGACAAAAGCCTGCTCGACAATATGGTTGCAGGACTCAAGAGCATAGAAGGCATAGAAGACATAGTAAGAACTGACATTTAGATATGAAGAAATATACACCGCTTATACTGGGCATACTGATAATGGCCCTCCCGATGATGTTCTCGCACTCCTGCGCGAACACCACCGAGTCGCCTTCAGGAGGAGATAAGGATACCATCCCTCCATACATCGTGGACATAAAGCCCCTTCCCGGCACCATAAATGTGCCTCTGGAGGGCTGCAAGTTCGAATTCAAGTTCAACGAATATGTCTCCGTCAAGAAGAGCAGCAACATCTTCCTGTCACCTCCCCTGAAAAAGGCACCGAAATCCAAGATTCGCGGCAAGAGTCTGATAGTCAGCTTCGAGGAGCCGCTAGAGCCGAACACCACCTATACCATCAGTTTCACCGACGCCATCGCAGACGTGAATGAGAACAATATGTTCGCAGGCTACACCTACGTGTTCTCCACCGGCTCGCGCATCGACTCAATGATGATTACCGGCACCGTGATGGACTGCGGCACCATGACACCCGTGAAAGGTGCCACCGTGCTACTCCACAAGAGCCAGCGCGACTCCGCCGTCTTCGACACGCGCCCCGTTGCCGCCGTAAAGACCGACGACTGGGGCTTCTTTGCCCTTCCGTACATAAAGGACACCGTCTATCGCCTCTATGCAATCAAGGATGCGAACAACGACAACCTGCTCGACCCGGAAACTGAGACTGTCGCATTCATCGACAGCCTCGTGCGCCCTGTGATGACCGCCCACGACACCGTGCGCGAAATGCTGAAGTACGATATGCTTGACACACTCTCCTGCCTCGCCAGGACCAGTGAGTATGAGCTGCGGCTCTTCACCCAGCGTTCCGGACGGCAGTTCCTCCGCAACAAGGACAGGACAGCCGAGCGCTCCGCCTACATCACCTTTATGGCACCGGATGCCATAATCGACTCCATCTCTGTCGAGGGCTTCCGCGCTTCTCAGCTCATAAGCCAGTTCAACATCGAGATGGACAGTCTGGAGCTGTGGATCAACAGCCGTCAGCCCGCTCCGGACACGATGAAAATCGAGGTCAAATACATGAAGACGGACTCCACCGGCACACTCTCCCCTGTCAGCGAGAGCATCAAGCTGCCTTTGGCAAAAGAAAAGCGCACCTATTCCAAGACTCCGCGCCGCAACCTTAGCAAGGACGACACCACCTGCGTGTTCAAGCTGAACGCCGACTCCAAGACCGTGGAACAGTACGGTTTCGTCTTTGAGTTCAAGTACCCGATCATTTACGAGAAATTCGACTCCATACGCTTCACTTCCATCAATCCGCGCCAGGTGGAGACCGAAGAGGGTTTCGTTGTGGAAAGGGACAGCCTCAACCTGCGCCGTTACACTCTCACCCCTACAAACAAGCTGCGCCAGGGTTATGATTATAAAATCAAGGTTCCGCACCACGCCTTCCGCGACATCAACGGATACTGGTCGGACAGCCTCGAGACCAAGTGCACCCTTCCTAAGGACGAGTCCCTGAGCACATTGCACACCGTAATTAGCGGAGTCAACAACAAATATATCGTGGAACTGCTCAACGAAAAGCGCAATACCGTCCTTCGCTCATACGTGATTTCATCGGACTGCACCCTGGATTTCCCTTACCTCAGCAAGGGCCAATATTGCCTGCGTATCACTGAAGATGCCAACCGCAACTCCATCACGGATACAGGATCGCTATTCGAGCACAGGCAGCCGGAAAAGGTGAAGTTCTACGAGATGGACGGCAAACAATTCATCAGCATACCCGAATCAGTTGAAATCAGCCAGAACATAGACCTAAGCGGAATGTTCAAATAAAACTAATTGTAAATGAAGAGATTACTCATATTGGCAGCAATCCTGGCGGGCAGCATCTCCGCATACGCCCAAAGCGACTCCCTCGCCCTCTATGAGAGCAGGGCGAAGAAGAAGCTAATAAACGACTATTCCCTGATAGGCGTCAACTACGGCGTGACCTTCTCGAACTTCATTTTTAACCCGAGCAAGTACAATATGAAGCCCGTCTTCGCTCCAAACTATGTCTCCATCACCTACACGAAGCACAGCAAGATGTTCGGCAGCATACCTTTCTTCGCCCTGGTGGTGGGAGTAGCCACGGGTACGGAAGGCTTCGAGTTCACACCCAACAAGGAGACCGGATACATAGAGGATGCGGACGGAGCACAGCTGTGCACGATGAGGGTTATCGAGGCGCCGGCTATGATGCAGATTCATTTTGACGCCGACCCTTTCAAGCTTATGGCGAACGTGGGCGTGTACGGAGGCTGGAGGTACAACATAAGCCGCAGCGGCGAGGGAATGGATTCGGCATACGAAAACAGCTTCCGCGACTATGAGAACCGTCTGGACTACGGTCTGCAGGGTGGCATAGGTTTCGCGCTGATGTTCGACCCCGTAGAGCTGCACTTCAACTGCAATGTGCGCTGGTCCTGGTCCAGCCTCTATGAACCGGACTACAACAGCAAATACTACTTCAAATACGCCTACCCGCTTGACATCTATGCCAGTGTAGGCCTGCATTTCCAGATTACCCGCAGACGCGGAAAAACCATCAAGGACATAAAGAAAGAAGCTTACGACATAGTCTATGGAACGAATTGAAACCCTTCCGGTGAGGATAGGCAAAAAACTGGTGATAGGCGGCAATGCCCCGATAGTAGTGCAGACAATGTGCAACACCCACACCTCTGACGTAGAAGCTAGCGTTGGGCAGTGCCTCGAGCTTGCTGCGGCAGGAGCACAAATGATACGTCTGACCGTGCCCGGCCTGCAGGACGTGGAGCCGATGAGGCAGATCAAGGAGCGCCTCCGCGCACAGGGCTGCGATATTCCTTTGGTCGCAGACATACACTTCTCATCCAAGACAGCGCTGGCAGTGGCTCCGATAGTGGAGAAGGTACGAATCAACCCGGGCAATTTCCATCCCGATCACGGGCAGGCACGGGAGGAGTTCCGCAGGCTCATAGGAGTATGCCGCGAACACGGCACGGCAATAAGGATAGGCCTCAACCACGGCTCTCTGGGCGCATACATCACCAATCTGTACGGCAACACCCCGCACGCGATGGCTATGGCGGCAATGGAATGGGTGAGGATGTGCAAAGAGGAGGATTTCTACAATGTGGTCGTTTCCCTGAAGGCGAGCAATACTGTAGTTATGACCGAAGCATACAGGGAACTTGTGGCAATGATGCAGGCTGAGGGTACGGTTTTTCCTCTGCATCTGGGAGTGACCGAATCCGGGAACGGAGACAGCGGGCGCATCAAGTCCTGCGTAGGTATCGCGACCCTGCTCCAGGAGGGCATAGGCGACACGATAAGGGTGTCACTCACCGAGCCGCCTGTGGCAGAACTGCCGATAGCACGCTATCTCGCCGAGCACGGCGCGCTCGCCGATGGCAGTTCGGAACCTATGCTGGATGCGGCAATCAAATGGGGACCGAAGCTGCTGAAAAGGGAGATTGATGAAATCCCTGCATCAGCGGGAATAGACGAATACCTCAGCGACGAAATAATGCAGGCATCAAGGCGCCGTTTCTACAAGGCGGAGTACATCGCCTGCCCGGGCTGTGGCCGCACGATGTATGACCTCCAGGGCACCTTCGAGCAGGTGAAGTCCCGCACCTCCCATCTCAAGGGAGTGGTGATAGCGGTAATGGGATGCATAGTCAACGGTCCGGGAGAGATGGCCGATGCCGATTGGGGTTATGTAGGAGAAGGCGGAGGGAAAGTGTCCATATACAAAAAGGGACAGCCTGTGCTCAAGCATATCCCTGATTATGAAGCCATCGACAGACTTGTCGAGCTTATTTCCCAGTCCGAGTGAACTATTCCACGTAGAGCAGCAAGCCTTTGAGGTACTCCCCCTCCGGATGATATATATTGACCGGATGGTCAGCGCCCTGGCAGAATCTGTCTAGTATTCTCACCCTGCGTCCAGTCTGGGCAGCAGCAGAGAAGACGGTGTTTGCGAAGCTGATCTTATCCACCACCTGAGAGCAGCTGAAAGTAAATATCAGACCTCCCGGAGCAACTTTTGATATTGCTGCCGCATTAAGCCTCTGATAAGCTCTGAGAGCATTTTTCAGCGCTCCCCTGTGCTTGGCGAATGCGGGCGGGTCTACTATCATCAGGTCATAATCTCCCTCCTTGCAGGCTGCAAGGAAATCGATTGCATCCGTGCAGTAATTTACATAATTGCCGGCATCCGGGCAGTTGAGTTTGAGGTTCTCTCCTGCAAGCCTTATTGCCTTGGATGAGGAGTCCACGGAATGTACAAGTTCTGCGCCTGCGCTCAGGGCATACACACTGAACCCGCCCGTGTAGCAGAAAAGGTTCAGCACCCTGCGTCCTGCCGCATACCTGCCTACGAGGGCCCTGTTGTCCCTCTGGTCGAGGAAAAAGCCTGTCTTCTGACCTTCCTCCCAGTTCACTATGAATTTCCTGGAATTCTCGCTGACCGTAAGACATGGGCTGTCGAAGCCTTCCTGCCTGTATAGATAACCGTCCACCAGTTCAAGTCCGGCCTTGAAAGGAGCCGTTCCGGAGCTCTTGTCGTAGACAGCCTTGAGCGTGTCGCCTACGAGTTCGCGCAGAGCCTCGCAAATCTTGGATTTGGCGCGGAACATCCCCACGGAATGAGCCTGGAGAACGCATACGCCGTCATACCAGTCCATGATAAGTCCCGGGAGACCATCACCTTCTCCGTGAACCAGTCTGAAGCAGTTGGTCTCGCCGTCACCGTCAAGTCTCAGACCGACAGCCGCCCTGGCATCTATCGCCCGTTTCAGGGATATCTTCCAGAAATCCCTGTCGCAAGGATCGGCATCAAAGGAAAGCACCCTCACTGCTATGGAACCTATCTGGTAATGCCCGGCAGCGAGATACTCCCCTTCCGAGCTGTATACCGCCACAAGATCCCCTTCTGACGGCGTGCCCTGAATCTGGGCTATCGCCCCGCTGAACACCCAGGGGTGGAAGCGTCTTAAGCTTTCGTCACGGTTTTTTTTGAGTACTATTCTGATCATTTTGATTCTGCTGGTTTGGATTCATCTCTTCAGGGCTGAGAGGATGCTTTTCAGACTTCTGAAGTTTCAGATACATTTCCCTGCATATCCAGGCATCTGTGGCAGCGTACATCTTCTGTGCCTGGCTGAATTCCTCAGCTTCCCAGTTGGACAGCTGCTGACTCTTGGAAATCTTGCATCCCAGAATGATTGCAGCCATCTTTTTCACGCTCTTGTCCCTTATCCCCCATTCGCAGCCAATTTTCTGCAGATCCACGAAGGACTTCGCCTCAAACGGATGATAGTATTGCAATCCCCTCACGTCATCGTGAACTGCCGCCCCGACTTTGATGATTCTTTCGTTGGAAAGCACGGAACACATCAGTTTGCGCATACCGAGCTGGTTAACTCTGAAAAGGAAAGCCTTATCAGACCCGGACAACTGTAACAGGGCAACGTGGTTATGATGCTGTCCCGGCGAGAAGACAGGCCGCGTCTCTGTATCAAAGCCTATGACTTTCTGGGTCATAAGATATGCAATCGCCTTGGCATACTCCAAGCCCGGCTTGTCTATCACGTGAATTTTTCCGGGAAAGGATCCCAGAGGCATTTTTTCTATTTCGTCGGCTTGTATGCTAATTTTGAACATAAGAAGATGGTATCAATATTATCGAGCCGTCTTCGGTCTCGGGTTTTGGTATCGGAAGATAGGTAACTACCTGAGGTTTGGATATGTTGTGGGTGAAAAGATTATTGCTTCTCAAGTAGCTGTACAAGAAGTCGGCCACGGTGTTGAAGCTGTCCAGAAGGAGAAAGCCATCGGCTATCATCCTTCCGTAAGTCATTGAACTTTCGTTGAGAATGGAAAGAAGGTCTGCCAGTTCGAATTTCAGGGTACGTATATCCAGGCTGATGTCATCCACAAGCACGGCGTCCAGAGGCTTCTCATTGCCCGCCGAATAGGAATCCAGCAGTCGGTGAAGCAGGGAATCCTTATTATGAGTAGGGAAAATCACACACTTTGAACCACCGGCATTGCATTCTGCCGCCTTCGCCCTGAATCGCTGGGCATATACGGAGGCATCGCATTGATCGAGGTCTGCCAGTATTCCCACATTCACTGCCTTGCCTGCCTTGGATGTGAACACCTTTTCAAGCATCATATCCACAGGACTCACCAAAGGAATATTGCAAGACTTTCTGCGAAGAAGGGTATCTGCATCGAAAAGGCCGTATTCAGCTGTTGCAGGATCTCCGAAAATGATGATTTTGGCCGTATTCTTATGTTTCAGACCGTCAAGGTCATAAGGACTAATATGAGAGACTGTATCCAGGGCAGAGAGTACCAGCCGCACAGTGAAGTCTCTGCTGTATTCTTCGTTGTTTGAGGGCCTTGTCTTGCCGAAAGGATTCTCCGTACTTATACAGACGAGGGTTTCGCCCGCAAAATCTGGAAGCATATCCTCAGCAGCAGAAGCATCCACATTGTCTTTTACGTCGTAATTGATGAAACGCTCGGCAAAGCCGTTGCAGAAATAGCTCTTGCCAAGGAGGTATATGTCCGCATCTCTGGAGAAATCGGAGGCATATTCAATCAATCCGGCTTCCTCACAATCCCTGTCCTCAAGAATGCGGCTCACAAGCGGAATCGTTTCACGGTTCACTCCACCCTTTTCCCCACACGAAGGGCTAAGAAGCAGAAGAAGAATCAATGCAGACAGATGACGGAATCCTCTCATATCCTGGCAATGAAATAAATGAAATTTTTCAATATATAGATTACAATTGCAAGAAGCACAACAAGCGACCAGTTCAATTTACAAACCAGGCAACATACAGCCACAACAGCAAGCAAAGCAACATACCATATTCTCTTGGATTTCAGAGACTTGGAATCATCCTTCGAGAATTTGAAGGAGAACATGGGGATTTCGCACACCAGAAGGGCGCAAAGAATCAGCGAAAGCATGGGGATAAATACGGGGCCTGCAATCCAGGTGGCAAGGAAGCAGCCGGGCTCACTGCATACGAAATATGTGAGCGAAGCGCAGAGCATGGCGCAGGCAGGCGTAGGCAAGCCGAGGAAGGAACTGTGCTGACGGGTATCCACGTTGAACTTGGCGAGCCTGAGTCCGCTGAACACAGCTATCAGCAGCGGGATCCAGCAGAAGACATTCTCCCCGAACATAAATGTCTTCATCAGGGAGTACAGCATCACGGACGGAAGCACTCCGAAGCTCACAAGGTCCGCAAGTGAATCCAACTCCTTTCCCAGGTCAGAATATGCTCCAAGCAATCTTGCTACCAGTCCGTCGCAGAAATCGCAGACCGCACCGGCAAGCATAAGGTAAAAGGCAAGGTCGAACCTGCCCTTGAACGCAAACACTACCCCGATGACCCCACAAAGGAGGTTCATCGAGGTAATGAAATCAGGAATGTATTTCTTTATTGACATTACTTTATGCCAAGCTTCTTCTTCAGGTCCTTAGGAAGTGCGGACTTATGAATCATAATATCCATACTCTGAGCCTTCACGAAAGCCTCAGTCACATACCATATTCCCTTATAGTTTCCGGTCTCACCCCAGGAATTCTTAACCATATAGTATTTCTTTCCGTCCTGGTCCTTGGCAATGCCGAAGATATGCATTCCGTGGTCATCGGTGATGGTTTTGTTGTCATACTCGATCTGACGGCTCTCAGGAGTAACTTCCTTCTCCACTATTGCTACAGGAGCAGGCTTGCCCTCCTCCTTGCCTACCCACCTTTCCTGGTCGGAACCCGGAGCCTTAGGGGCAGTGCTGTCAAGATATATGCCGAGCCCCTGGCGGTTGAAGCCCTGATGTGATACATCTGCGCCCCAGGCTGCGGTATAACCGTTCTCGAGGGCTGAGTCAAGTACTGCCATAAACTCGTCAAGAGGAATATTGTAAACGAGGTCCCACCTCCAGTTGTCGCTCACTTCGAGAGGACACCACTGATAGTATGGCTGATAATCGAATGATCCCAGGGTAATATAATCGTCCGCATTGATCTTCATGGCATCACGATAGCTGAACGGATCGTACTCCTTTCCACCCACGGTGAAAGTCTCAGGCCACTCTCCGAGATATGCGTCAAGAATACCCTTGAATCCGTTCTTCCAAGCCGTGGTGAGCTTCCTGTTCGGGTTCTTTGCCACTGCGGAAACATATGCCTTGAGCACGGCGTCGAGCTCACTCTGTGCAGGAAGAGGAGTGCCGTAGTTCATTCCGGTCATTGCTTCCTGAGGCACGATACCGTAGTCACGGATTATGTGGAGGACATCGTCTGCCTCACTTCCGGCCGAGAAGGTAAGATTGCCATCCAGTCTGACAAACTTCACAGCCCTGTCCATATATGAGTGGGACACCACAAAGAATTCTGAGAAATCAGGGTAATCAGCCTCGTCCTTGATTCCTGCAAGGCGAATGGCTTCAGACTCGAAGAAACTGATGGTAGAATAGGCCCAGCAAGTTCCGCTGTTAGCCTGATTCTTGATAGAGGTGATTGGATTTGCCTTGACGGTGGTGAATTCAGGCTTGAAATCATCTACTGCAGACGGCTGACGCTGCGCGTAGGAAACGAGAGCCGCGCAGCAGAGAATTGCGGTAATGACAATCTTCTTCATGACAATAACAATTAAGTGTATTCGGGATACAAATATAATAAAAAAAGATGATGACCAAATTGCTCCGGTCATCACCTTTATCAAAATCGTGGAGTTAATTACTTCGTGATAACCTTAGCCATCTCGAGAACCTTGTTGGAGTAACCCCACTCGTTGTCATACCATGCGCAAACCTTTACGAAGGTAGGATCGAGCTGGATACCTGCCTTAACGTCGAAGATAGAGGTGCGTGAGTCGTTGCGGAAGTCGGTGGAAACGACAGCCTCATCGGTGTATCCGAGAATACCCTTGAGCTCGCCCTCGGAAGCCTCCTTCATTGCAGCGCAGATCTCATCGTAGGTAGCTGGCTTTGCAAGCTCGCAGGTGAGGTCAACGAAGCTGACGTCAGAAGTAGGAACGCGGAGAGACATACCGGTAAGTTTGCCGTTGAGAGCAGGGAGAACCTTGCCTACAGCCTTTGCAGCACCGGTAGAAGAAGGGATGATGTTCTCGAGGATACCGCGGCCGCCTCTCCAATCCTTCTTGGAAGGACCGTCAACGGTCTTCTGGGTAGCGGTAGCAGCGTGAACGGTAGTCATAAGACCGCGAACGATGCCGAACTTGTCATTGAGAACCTTGGAGATAGGAGCAAGGCAGTTGGTGGTGCAGGAAGCGTTGGAGATGATGTCCTGTCCAGCGTAGGTCTCGTGGTTCACACCATAGACGAACATTGGGGTAGCGTCCTTGGAAGGAGCAGACATGATAACCTTCTTAGCGCCAGCCTGGATGTGCTTGCGAGCAGACTCGTCGGTAAGGAAGAAGCCGGTAGACTCTACTACGACCTCAGCGCCAACCTCATTCCACTTGAGGTTTGCAGGATCCATCTCAGCAGTGATGCGGATCTTCTTGCCATTGACTACAAGAGCGCCGTCCTCAACTGAAACCTCACCCTGGAAATGTCCATGTACTGAATCGTACTTGAGCATATAGGCGAGATACTCAGGATCGAGAAGGTCATTGATACCTACAACCTCGATGTCGTTGGAGAAATTCTCTACTGCTGCGCGGAATACCATACGGCCGATGCGGCCAAATCCGTTGATACCAAGTTTTACCATTTTTGAATCTTTATTAAAAAAATTGTTGTAAAAAACTATTCCAATTTTTGGCGCTGCAAATTTATCAAAAAAGTATGAAAAATTCAATATCTTTGTAAGAAAATAAAGGCTTGCGATGAAGATACTTATCACGAACGACGACGGATATCAGGCAAAGGGCATCAGAGTACTCACTGAAATAATGAAGCAGTTCGGCGAACTCACTGTAGTTGCCCCAAAACGTCCGCAGAGCGGAATGTCTATGGCTGTAACCATGGGACTCAAGCCCATAGGCGTTAAGCAGATAGAGAACAGCCCGGGTCTCAGGCGCTGGTATCTTGACGCCACTCCGGCTTCCTGCGTCAAATACGGCATAGACAATATCTTCTGGCCGGACAAGCCCGAGCTTGTGCTGAGCGGAATCAACCACGGGAGCAACGCCGCCACGGCTGCCGTGTACTCCGGCACCATAGGCGCGGCCATGGAAGCGGCGGTCAATAGGATTCCGGGCATAGGCGTAAGCCTTGACAGCTACGTCGAAGACGCCGATTTCAGCGCCGTTGAAGCCTTCCTCCCGGGAATCCTGGACAAGCTTATGCCACTTTTGAAGGACGCTCCCTTAGGAGCCTTCTACAACATAAATTTCCCAAAACTTCCGGCTCAGGAGATAAAGGGAGTAAAGCTCGGACATATGGGCATGGCACATTGGGAAAAGGAGTTCCGAAGCTACCCTGAATTTCTCCACGAAATTGGACGCAAGCCGACGGAAGAGGATCTGCTCTATTGCGAAAAGGCCTGCTCGGAAGGCGAGGACGTGCTTGTGATGGCAGGAGATTTCATCAGCGACGGGGAGAACGACCGCTTATCCGACCATCTCCTCAATGAGGACGGCTGGATCAGCATCACCCCTCAGAACATAGACAACACCGATTTCAACGAGCTCAAGAGACTATGCGATACTATCTTATAGCAGGAGAGGCCTCCGGAGACCTGCACGGAAGCAATCTTATCAAAGGATTGGTACTGGAAGACCCCTCATCCGAATTCAGGTATTGGGGCGGTGAGCTTATGGACAATGCCGCCGGTCCAAGACCTCACAAGCTGTTTCGCCACTACAGGGAAGGAGCGGTAATGGGGGCCTCGGAAGTCCTGGCAAAGGCAGGGCGGCTGTTGGGGAACCTGAAACAATGCAAGAACGACATCCTGGAATGGAAGCCTGACGTCGTGATACTCATCGACTATCCGGGATTCAATATGAAAATAGCAAAATTCTGCCACTCCCGCGGAATCCGCTGCTTTTACTACATAGCCCCGAAAACCTGGGCATCCAGGGAAGGACGCAACCGCAAGCTGAAGGCTTGGGTCGACCGGCTCTTCATAGTCTTTCCTTTCGAGAAGGATTACTTCAGATCCAAGGGAATAGCATACGAATATGAAGGGAATCCTCTGGTGGATGCAATCGACACCCACGACTTCAAGCCGGTGCAGGACGGGGAATACATAGCCGTACTTGCCGGTTCGCGCAAGGCTGAGATTTCCCGGATGATGCCGGTTTGCATGGAGGCTGCCGACCGCCTTCATGCTCTGCCGCAATATGCCGGGATGCGCTTCATCGTGGCCGGTGCACCTGCACGCGACGCGTCCGACTATGCTCCGCACATCGGAGACAGGGATTACGTGTCCGTAGTGTTCGGCCGCACCTATGACATACTCAGGTACGCGCGTGCCGCCGTAATCAATTCAGGCACCGCTTCCCTCGAAGCCGCGCTCATCGGCACGCCGCAAGTGGTGGGGTGGAACACCTCGGCCCTCACCTTCTTCCTCGGGAAATACGTGCTTCGAGTGCTGGACCACGTCAAATACATTTCCCTGGGGAACCTGTGCCTGGACAAGCTCGCCTTCCGGGAACTCCTGCAGAACGATTTTAACGCAGAAGCCCTCGCAAACGAGCTGCGAAGGCTGATGGAAGACTCTCCATACCGGGAAGCAATGCTTTCCGACTATGCCGCCATCAGGGATGCTCTCGGAGGAGAAGGTGCATCGCGCAAGGTTGCGGCGAGGATGGTGTCAATACTCTCTGGGACCGAAAATTGAGGTGCCTATGCGCACCATTGTCGCTCCGTATTCCAGGGCTATCTTCCAGTCATCCGACATTCCTATCGACAGCTCCCGGAACTCTTCCAGCTCAGGGAAAAGGTCCTTCAGGTAATCCATAAAAGATGATATGCGCGCGAAATCGGCGCGTATGTCTTCCTCGCAGTCAGTATTCGTCGCCATGCCCATAAGGCCGCAGAAGGCCACATTTCTGTATTTGTCCGCCCTAAACAGAATGTCCAGGACTTCCTCTTCGACAAAACCCTGCTTGCTCTCTTCGGCTGCTATATGAAGCTCCAGCAGGACATTCACTTTCCTGCCGTTATCCTTTCCCCAAGCGTCTATGGCATCCAGGAGACGGAGGGAATCCACCGACTGCACCAGGTCCACATATGGAAGCACCATTTTCAGCTTGTTGGTCTGCAGGTGTCCTATGAACTGCCATTCGATTTCTTTTTCCCCTGCCAGAGACTCGACTTTTTTCTTCAGTTCCTGGGGACGGCTCTCCGCAAAGCAGCGCTGCCCCGCTCCGTAAGCCTCCAAAATGGCTTCAAGAGGGTGGAATTTGGAAACTGCCACCAGTTTCACTTCCGGTGGCAGTTGCTCTTTGATCGTATGTAAATTTTCCGAAATCATCTTCTTGCCTTGCGCTGCTGTTCCTTGAGCTGCTGCTCCTGCATTTTCTGAGCCTGCTCCAGGGTCTGCTGCCACTTGCTTTTCTTCATTGGCTTACCTTCGCTTTCGCGTACCTTCCTGAGCACGTCTTCAGGCTTGATACTCTTGCGGATGATCCAGGTCTGAGCTATGGAAATCAGCTGTGAAAGCAGATAATAGTAACTCAACGCAGCCGAGAGGCTGTTACAGATGAAGAACATCATAATAGGCATCATCCAGAGACTCATAAACCTCATTGAGGCTGCGCTCGGGTCGTTTGCGTTTGGCTGGCTTGACATGGTCAGCTTGGAGTACAACCACATGGTCAATGCCATGAGCAGGGCGAAGAGGGAAAGGTGATCTCCCAGCAAAGGCACCCGGAATCCGAAATCCACTATGGAATCATAAGTGGAAAGGTCGTGGCACCAGAGGAAAGACTGCTGACGGAGCTCTATGGATGCAGGGAAGAAGCGGAACATCGCCCACAGTATAGGGAAGGTTAGCAAGGTAGGCAGACAACCGCCCATCGGGCTTGCTCCCGCCCGTTTATACAGATTCATTGTCGCCTGCTGCTTTTTCATCTGCTCCTGCTGGTTATCCAGGTGCGGGTACTTGGCGTTAAGCTTCTCTATCTCCGGCCTTAGAGCTGCAATCTTCGCAGAGGATGCATAGGACTTGTAGGTAAGAGGCATCACTACAATCTTGATGACCAGAGTCATCAGAAGGATGATGAGACCGAAATTGCCTATGAACCTGTGGAAGAAATTGAACATAGGGATGATGGCATACTTCGTAAACCAACCTACCAGCCATCCTCCCAGAGGAATGATCTTTTCATATTTGTGATCGTAGCTCTTGAGTGTCTGGAAGTGGTTAGGGCCGAAGTAGAACTCGAAAGGAACGCTGACATTGTTTCCCACAGGAAGTTCGGCACGCATCTTGGCGGAGCAGTCCATCAGGTTACGCTCCGGATCGTCCTCACTGCGGAAGTTGATGGCCATTTCTCCGGAAGCGAACTGGTTCGGGGCGCGGAAGATGGCGGAGAAGAACTGCTGCTGGAAGGCAAGCCAGCTGAGTTTGGAGTCCACGCGCTTGCTGGCGCTTCTTCCCCTGCCCAGTTCCTCAGGTTTCTTGTCGCCCTCGAAATAGTAGTTCAGCTTGGAATACTGAACCTCGTTCTTGTATCCCTTCTCCATTCTCGGGATGACCATTCCGAAGTCTATGTCGAAATTGCTGACATTCCTTGGAATTACGCCGTCCATACCCACGAAGGAGAGTGTATTGTCGAGTCTGTAGCTGTCTTCCTCAAGGGAATATTTCTGCTCGATGTATCCGCCGTTGCGGAAAGGCAGGCGCATAACCACCTCGCTTCCGTTGTTGGAGACGAGCTCGAAATAGAAATTGGAGGTCTTGATGGACTCGCCGGCATAAAGGTTTATGCTGTACTCCCCTTCTCCCGGACGGAAGATGTAGAGGTCGGTACTGTCATAATTGTAGTAGTCCTTAACCTGCACGGAATAAGGCTGGGCTCCCTTGGTGCTGAACACGATTTTCAGCTTGGAATTCTCCAATACGCTGAACTGTGCTTCGCCCTGACTTGCCTTCATCAGGCAGGAGTCCTTGTAGAAAGCCGTACGTGTGCCGGCTTCAGACAATGCTCCAAGCTCCCCTGATTCAGTTTCAAAAGGAACGACTGCACTTGTATCTACCGGCATATTGGCCCTGCGGACAGAGTCTTCGTATGCAATATATTCTGCCTGCTTCATGGCCCTGCGGTTTTCGAAAACCGAGAAGCCGATGAAAATCAAGGCTATGAGTATAAATCCTATAACCGATTTCTTATCCATTACGATGCGTCCTCCTCCATTCTGATTCTCTCCTCAAGTTTCTTGAGTTCCTCCTTGGCATCGTCAATCTTCTGCTGCATCTGTTGGATGAGCGGAGCACTGTTCTTGGAAGCGGCAAAGAATCCTATATTGTTCTCGTAGGTAGTGATATCCTGCTGAAGGGCATTGTATTTTGCAATAAGCACATCCTTGGGACTCTTCGGAGCAGAAGCCTGGCGGGTCTGTCCGCTGCGCTGTCTGGAGGCGAAGAGAGGGAATTTCTCCTGCATAGCCTCTTTGAATTCTGCAATTATCGCATCCTTCTCCTTGAAAGGCACGTGGCCGATTGCCTGCCACCTCTCGTTGAATGACCTCATCTGCTCAGCATTGACCGTCTCGTCCTGGGAGAGTTCATATGCGCGGAGTTCCTCGATGAGCCTCTTCTTGGCCTTGAGGTTGCCGTAATAGTCATTTTCCGGCTTGGCGTTGGCATCCCTGTTTGCAAAGAATTCATCGCATGCTGCCCGGAACCTCTTCCAGAGCTGCTCGGATTTCTTCCTTGGCACTGCTCCAATCTCCTTCCACTGCTTCTGCAGGGAGATGAACTGGTCTGTTGCCTTCTTCCACTCGGTGCTGTTCTTGAGCGCTTCAGCCTGTTCGATGATGAGCTGCTTCTTCTCAAGATTCTCGTTCATATTGTCCTTGATGGAGGTGTAGTACTCCCTCTTTCTTGCAAAGAACTTGTCACAAGCGGCGCGGAAGCGATCGTATATCTTCTGGTTCTCCTTCTTGGTGGCGAAGCCTATGGTTCTCCACTCTGCCTGAAGAGCTTCGATTTCCTTGGAAAGGGTATTCCAGTCAGCGGAGTTGACGATCTCACGGTCAGCAATCTCCTCCAACTTCTCGCAGAGCACCTTCTTCTTTGCAAGATTTTCTTCCTGCTGCTCCTTGAGACCTTCGAAATGAGCCTGATATTTCTTGTTTATGACTGAGGTGGCAGCTTTGAAACGGTTCCATATGTCCTCGCGCTTCTCCTTGGCGACAGGGCCGAATTCCTTCCACTGCTCGTGGAGCTTCTGGAGCTCGTGGAATGCATTGACCACGTTCTCGTTCTCGGCAAGCTTTTCGGCTGCCGCGCACAGTGCCTCCTTGGCCTCAAGGTTCTTCCTGAAATCCAGGTCCCTGAGATCCCGGTTGATTTTCACCATATCGTAGAACTTCTCCACGTAGAACTGGTATGTATCGTTTATGTCCCTGAATGACTTCACAGGCACGGGACCGGCCTCCCTCCAGCGGTTCTGGAGCTCGCGGAATGCAGGGAACTGCGCGCTTACATCCTCCTGCCCCTCCACCAGAGCCTTCAATTCATCAATAATAGCCTGCTTCTTTACGAGATTGGCCTCGCGCTCCTCTTCCTGCTGGCGGTTGAAATCTGCACGCTCCTTCTTGTAGTCGGCATACATTGCCTTGAAGTTCTGCTCCACGACCTCAAAAGGATTGTTCAGAGGATTCTCCTCGCCATTTTCGCTCTTTATCTTGGAGAGAAGCTTATAAAAAGCCGATTTTACCGCCTCTGCTTCCTTCGAGCGCATCATCGAGTCAGCGCCGTTCTTGATTGAGACAAAGATGTCTGAGAGCTCCGACAAAGTCTTGTCAGAGAGATCCTCAACGGTATCGGTTACGGTTTCTTCTACGTCTGAAATGACCTCTTGAATCTTTTCAGGAATAATGTTTTCGCTCATAATATCAGAGTTTTTGTAATTACAATCCACAAATATAATGAAATTCAAAAACAGTTCCTAACTTTGCAGAGTATTTTGAAAAAGTTTTCGTATGCGTATAGATATACTCAGTGTCGTGCCGGAGCTTCTGGAAAGCCCGCTCGCCCATTCGATCGTAGGCCGTGCCATCAAAAAGGGACTTGTGGAAATCCACGTCCACAACCTACGCAAGTACGGAGTCGGATCCAGGAAGAACGTGGATGACTACAGCTATGGCGGGGATGCAGGTATGGTCATGATGGTGGAACCGGTATTCAGAATGATAGAGGAACTGAAGTCGGAAAGAGACTACGACGAGATTATATATATGTCACCTGACGGGGAACGCCTGAACCAATCCATCAGCAATTCCCTGTCTATGCTTGAGAATATCATCATCCTTTGCGGCCACTACAAGGGTATTGACCACAGGATCAGGGAGCACCTCATCACCAGGGAAATCTCCGTGGGAGATTATGTGGTCAGCGGAGGAGAAATTCCTGCAGCCCTTCTGGCGGATTCAATTGTCAGGCTCATACCCGGGGCACTCACCGATGAAACCTCTGCCCTGTCCGACAGTTTCCAGGATGACCTTCTGTCCCCTCCCGTCTATACCAGGCCGGCAGAATTCAACGGTTGGAAAGTCCCTGACGTCCTCCTGAGCGGCAACCCCAAGCTAATCAAGGAATGGCAGGACCGCATCGCCCTCGAGCGCACACGTGAGCTCCGCCCCGAACTTCTTGAGAAAAAGTAGGGCATTGAAAAATGCATAGCTATTTGGGACAGTATTGACCTTGGGGTAATATTGACTTTTGGGTTAGGATTGACTCTTGGGATAATATTGACTTGTAGGTTAGGATTGACTCTCGGGATTGCATTGCTCTATCCAAGTAAAGCAGAACTGCCATGGAAGCATCGTTGAAAGCGCACAAATTTTGCATTTTTAAATATTTTTAAAATCAAAAAATAAAATTAGAAATTTTTTGAAAAAATTTTTTGAAATAAGAAAAAATGCCTATCTTTGTCCTCGGAAATGAAACAACTCTTACTTCGGACTTCAGTCCGGAGTCTCTAACCAACAATAATTAACCTTCTATAAGGTAATACACTACTAACTAACCGTAAAACCTCGCTGAGACAGCGAGGTTTTTTCGTTATATGCCCCAGTTTGTACGGAAATGCCTTTTGAATTCCGAAAGCATTACCCGTTAGTCTCGCCAGCGTTTATTTTAGCACACTTTGTCCACAAAACACCCCCTTTTTGTGGATGAACCTGTCAAAATCAGAACTTTCTCCTCAAAACAGGGCCTTTTCGTGGAGGAACTTGCCAAATACTGCACTTTCATCCTCAAAACGGTTCTTCGTCAAATTTCGTGCTGTCAAGTTAAGCAAGTT
>CAMEWE010000018.1:0-36337 GCA_945939695.1 uncultured Bacteroidales bacterium | reverse complement strand
CCCTGTTAACGAGGACCCATCCCTAAATCCCTTCCCCCGGGGAAGGGACTTACTATCGACCTAAAGGTCTCAAAATTCGGTAGTTTCGCAACATGCGAAACTTAAATTCGAAATATATTCAGGGACTTACAGATGCAGATGTGATTGCAATTCTTCTCATCTCAGTCAATTATCGCCATTGAAACAATCTTTATATCTTCCAGCGGTCTGTCGGCTTCATCGGTGATGGCATTTTGTATCTTCTCCACCACCTCGAGCCCCTGCTCAGTCTCTCCGAACACGGTGTACTGTCCGTCAAGGAAAGGAGTACCGCCTACTGTCCTGTAGGCTTCCTTTCTCTCCTGCGGCATCCTGCCCAGACCTTTTTCCACCACGATTGCATTGGCTTCCGCCTCGAGCTGCTGCTGAAGTTCCATAAGGCCCTCCCGGTTGCGCTCGCGCCTGAGTTGGAGTATTTCGTCCCTATGCTGTGCGGCAAGGGTCGAGAAGGTGGAGTTCAATGCCTGCATCTCGCACTGACGGTCGAGCTGGTTCATCTTGGAATCATTGTACTTCTCACCCCACACTATGTAGAACTGGCAACCGCTGCTCCTGCGTTCCGGGTTCACCTGGTCACCCTGCCTTGCTGCGCAAAGTGCGCCCCGCTTATGGAAGAGCTCCGGCTTGAACTCCGCTTCGAGGGTGTATCCTGCATCCCCCGTACCGAGATGCTTTCCCGCAGGAGCGCCCTTGCTATCGGGATCGCCTCCCTGGATCATGAAATTCTTGATTACCCTGTGAAAAAGTGTGCCGTTATAGAAACCTTCCCTGGCAAGCTTGAGGAAATTGTCGCGATGGATGGGAGTTTCGTCATAGAGACGAACGGTAATGTCACCGCAAGTGGTTGAGATTTTTACTTTTGCCATATTATTCAAGTGTTTTGGCAAGCCAAGGGCTTGCATTGTGCGAATATACGAATTTTAGGAAACATAAAAAAGAGGCGTCCCTCAGGGCGCCTCATAAACCATCTCGGTGAGGATTATTCCTCAGCCGGCTTCATTGTGGAATATACATTGGTAACGTCTTCGTCATCTTCGAGCAGATTGGTAAGCTTCTCGAGGGTGACTCTCTGCTCCGGGGTAACTTCCTTGAGCTCCACGTTAGGAATCTGTTCGAATCCGCCGGAGATGAGCTCATAGCCGTTTTCCTCTATATACTTCTGTATCTGTCCGTAAGCTGAATAGTCGCCGTAGATGACGATTACCTTGGACACGTTTCCGTCCTTGTCCTCCTCTTCAATCTCGAAGAGTTCCTCCACGCCGTAGTCTATCATCTCGAGCTCGAGCTCTTCCACGTCGATGCCATCCTTAGCCTTGATGCGGAAGGTGCATTTGTGGTCGAACATAAAGCTTACCGAGCCTGAGGTGCCGAGGGAGCCTCCGCATTTGGTGAAATAGCTCCTCACATTGGCAACGGTACGGGTATTGTTGTCGGTAGCGGTCTCAACCAGGAAAGCGATGCCGTAAGGGCCGTATCCCTCGAAGGTCACTTCCTTGAAGTCGCCCTGCTTGCTCTCTGTCGCCTTTTTGATGGCGCGCTCGATGTTCTCCTTCGGCATCTGCTCTGAACGGGCCTCAGCCATAAGGGCACGGAGACGCGGGTTGCCGGTTACGTCAGGACCGCCCTGCTTTACAGCTATGGTGATTTCCTTTCCGAGTTTGGTGAAGGTGCGGGCCATATGACCCCAACGCTTCAACTTCCTTTCCTTGCGGAATTCAAAAGCTCTTCCCATATCTTTCTCTCCTGATTTTATTCGCTTACCCTTGCGATGTATGAGTTGATGTCGTAAGCTTCAATTGACTGAGGGTAGTCGTTCTTCACGCTGTTGTAGCACTTGAGAGCGGCAGCCTTGTCGCCGAGAGCCTCATATGCGAGTCCGGCCTTCACCAGATAAGCGGATGCGAATACGTTGTCCGCCAGGGCTACAGCCTTCTCGAAGCATGCAACAGCATTCCTGTAATCCTCAAGTCCGACATAAGCGTCACCCTCACAGGCCTTGGCGCGGGCTGCAAGCACAGGCTCCTTGCCCTTGTACTTCTTCAGGTAGGAAAGAGCGCCCTCGTAGTTGCCGAGATTCAGCTCGCATACACCTGCGTAGAAATACAAAGCCTTTCCGGCCTTTGCTCCGTAGTTGTCGATGAGGTCAGCAAAGCCGAGATTGTTGCCGTCACCGTTGAGGGCAATCTCATACTCGGAAGCCTGGAAGCTCTGCTCGGCAGGATAGGCCTGCTCCATAGCCTCCTCGCACTGACGCTGATAGATGAACTTGTTGTACAGAAGGATGGCGAGTCCGACGATCACAAGGCCTGCGAGTACAGACCATACGAGCTTGCCGTGTTCGGTGAAGAATTTTTCAGTGGATGAAACGGTGTGCTCAAGGTTTTCCTGCATCGCCGCTTCCTTTTGGTTTACATTGTTCTTAGCCATATCTTAATTTTGATTATAATCGATAATTTAGCCTGCAAAATTAAGAAAAATACTTTAACTATACAAGTGTGCGGCATGTATTGCTTTAATTGAGATTAATGACTACCTTTGTTGTTATGCCGATACTTGAGAAAATAGTCATTCAGGACTTCAGGAACATAGAACTGCAGGAATTGGAGTTTTCCCCGAAGATCAATTGCATCGGGGGCGGGAACGGCGAAGGCAAGACCAACCTTCTGGAGGCCGTGTGGTATCTTTCAATGACGAAGAGCGCCCTCGGAAGGCAGGACAGGTACAATTTCCGCAAGGGCACGGAGAGTTTTTCCCTGCTCGGCAGCTATCTGATGCCTTCGGGGATGAAGTCGAGAATCAGCATCAGCGTCAGCGCGAACGGCGAGAAGAAACTCAGGCGCGACGACAAGGTCTGCGAGCGCATCTCCGATCACATAGGTCTGCTTCCCGTAGTGATTGTATCCCCTTCCGACAGTTCCCTGGTGAGCGAATCTGGAGAGGAAAGACGACGCTTCGTGAATTCCGTGCTCTCCCAGCTCGACCGGGAATACCTCTGTTCCCTTCAGCAATACAACAAACTTCTGATGCAGCGCAACCGTCTTCTCAAGGAAGGATTTATGGACGAGGACTACCTCGACACCCTCGACCGCAGGCTTGAAGACCTGGCGATGCCGGTGTTCCTGCGCAGGGAGGAATTCTGCAGGGATCTGCTTCCCCTGGCGGCAGACTGTTACAGACGCATTTCCGCCGGAGGCGAGAGCATAGGTATGGAGTACAGGTCCGATTTGTCAAGAGGAAGCCTGTACGAGATGCTGAAGGCAGGCAGGGAAAGGGACAGGATACTCAAGTACACCGGCGCAGGCATTCAGCGCGACGACTTTATCTTCACCCTGGACGGTATGCCTCTGAGGCGTTGCGGCTCCCAGGGCCAGCAGAAATCCTTCCTCGTCGCCCTTAAATTTTCCCAGTACGGCATCATGAAGGATAGTTGCGGCTTCGCTCCCACCCTCCTGCTTGACGACCTCTTCGACAAGCTGGACCCCGGAAGGATTTCAAGGCTGCTTGAAATGGTTTCCGACGAAGGATTCGGACAGATCTTCATCACCGACTCGGATAAGGTGAGGACGGCGAACATACTCGATGCCCTGGGCAGCGACAGGGCCTGTTTCGAGGCGAAGGGAGGCGCCTTTACCAGACTGTGAGCGGATTGGGAAAGAAAAAGGCGCAGTCTCTGGACTCGCTCATAAAATATTGGATAGCAAGCAACGGAATCACCTCCAGACTGAATTCCAGACTCATATTCGATGCCTGGGACCGGGTTTCAGGCGCAGGTCCATATACCGTGCGGCGCTATTTCAGGCAGGGGCGGCTCTACATCACGGTCAACTCTTCCGTGGTGCGCAGCCAACTTATGATGCAGAGGGGCTCTTATCTTTCCAGAATCAACGAGCTGCTCCGCGAAGATGAACTTTTCAACCCTGACGACCCCGGCACGGGCTACGTCAAAGAATTGATACTGAAATGAAGATTGTCATAGACAAATCGATTCCATTTACCGAAGGCATATTCGAGCCCTATGCAGAAGTGCTTTACAAGGACGGTCCGATGATCTGCAGGGAAGATCTCCTGGACGCTGATGCTATGCTGATACGCACCAGAACCAGATGCGACGCCGCGCTCCTGGAGGGCACCAAGGTAAAAATCATTTCCACTGCGACTTCCGGCACGGAAAACATAGACGTGACGTACTGCCAGAATAAAGGCATATATTTCAAGAACGCCTCGGGATGCAATGCGGGCGGAGTCAGCAACTATGTCTTCTCCGCCATTTACGGTTCAGCCGCAAAGAAAAGCATTCCGTTGGGAGGTCTGACCCTGGGCATCATAGGCCTCGGAAGCACGGGGCAGAGAGTCGAATCGATGGGGCGAGCCCTCGGATTCAAGATACTGCGCTGCGACCCCCACAAGGCAGCCATCGAGTGGTACACCCAGTTCTGTGAGCTCGATGAGCTCTTGGCGAACTCCGACATAGTCACCCTGCACATCCCCCTGAACGACGAGAACCGGGGGCTTGCGGACCAGGCCTTCTTCTCCAAGATGAAGCCGGGTGCCTTTTTCGTAAACACCTCCCAGGGCGACATAGTCAACGAGGAAGCCCTGATTGAAGCAATACCGAGGCTCGGGCCGGTCATCATAGACGCATGGAGCCACGAGCCCACAATAAACACCCGCCTTATGAATATGGTGGACATAGCCACCCCGCACATAGCCGGATATTCCCTGCAGGGCAAGCAAATCGGCTCGGCAATGGCGGTGAGGGCAATAGCCAGGTTCTTGAGCATCAAAGAATTATATGACTATTTCCCGACCACGGACAATATGGAGTACCAGGCCGTCAAGATCGACGTACTCGACAAGACACAGGGCCAGGTGGCTGCAATAATGCAATACAATTACCCCATTTTCACCGACGATTTCATGTTCAGGATGAATCCTACCAAGTTCGAGCAGTTGCGCAGCAACTACCAGTACAGGAGGGAATTCTTCCTCTGATGCCACAAGCGACAAAACTCAAAACCACATAGGCAATTATGGACAAGACCAAAATCACAGCTCAGACCGAGCGTTTCCGCAAGGGTTTCCCTTGGCTCAAAATCGAAGCGTCAGCCACCCCGGGGCGAGGCATAGAGGTGCTTGACGAGAAGCAGGCTGCAGAGGCCGCAGCCTACGCAGAAAGCGCGGAGGTTAAAGGAAAATGCAAGTTCGTGCCGGCTTCAGGCGCAGCATCCCGAATGTTCAAGGACATTTTCGCAGGAATGGAGGAGCCCAACGACTCCGTACGCAAACTGGGCGAGAATCTTGAGAAATTCGCATTCTATTCTGAAGACGTCTTCGGCAAGGCTCCGTTCGACCCCTGCACCAGCGCCCGCAAACTCCTCACGGAGGAGGGGTTGAATTACGGCAGCAAGCCGAAAGGAGTGCTCAAGTTCCACCGTTATCCGGACGAAGTACGCAGCGCTCTAGCCGAGCATCTCGTTGAAGGTCAGGCATATATGCGCAACCCTGACGGAAGCGTAAACCTTGTTGTGACCATTTCCCCGGAGCACCGCCAGCTCTTCGAGGACGCTCTCGCAGAAATCAAGGAACCATACGAAAAGAAGTACGGCGTACGCTACAACATACGATTCACCTACCAGGACAAGGAGACCGACACGATTGCAGTCGATTCCGAGAACAGGCCTTTCCTCAAGGAGGACGGCAGCATACTCACCCGCCCTGCGGGACACGGTGCCCTGATCTACAATCTGAACGCGATGGAGGAGGAACTCGTATCCATCAAGAACATCGACAATGTGTGCGTGGAACGTATGCAACCGACAACATACCATTGGAAGAAGGTGCTTATGGGAAGGGCGCTGCAACTTCGCGACCGCATCCGCGGATACATCTTCGCCCTCGACCAGATCAGTTCCGCCGGCAACGAACTGAACAGGCTCAGCGGTGCCCAGTTCATCACCTTCAATGTGCAGGAAGATCCTTATGCCACCGATGAGTGCCAGGCACTCTGCAACGAAATCGAGAACTTCCTCAGGGAAGAGCTTTGCATAGAAATGCCTGAAGCCAAAAGCTGCCGCGAGCGGGCCGAAATGCTGAGGAAGAAGCTCGACAGACCTGTCAGGGTATGCGGTATGGTGAAGAACGAGGGCGAGCCCGGAGGCGGTCCCTTCATCATCAGGGAAAAGGACGGTTCAACCTCCCTGCAGATACTGGAGGGAGCCCAGATTGACAAGAACAACCCTGATGCCGTAGCAGCACTCAAGTCAGCCACACACTTCAACCCGGTTGATCTGGTATGCTGTCTGCTCGACCACAAGGGAGAGAAGTTCAACCTGCTCGAGCACGTGGATGAGGAAACGGGACTGATCAGTTCCAAGAGCTACAAAGGCCGCGAGCTCAAGGCTCTCGAACTCCCCGGCCTCTGGAACGGCTCAATGTCAGACTGGAACACCCTCTTCGTGGAGGTGCCTGTAGAGACCTTCAACCCGGTAAAAATAGTTCTTGATCTTCTCAGACCTGCCCACCAGTAATTATTAAAGATTTTTTATTATCTTTGCGTGATTTATTATCGCAAAGATATTATGAGCATTCAACAGGAAAAAATCAAGGAATTGGTTGAGCGCAGGGCTTCCGCCAAGCTCGGAGGAGGTCAAAAGCGCATAGATGCCCAGCACGGCAAGGGAAAGCTTACCGCCCGCGAGCGGCTCGCGCTCCTTCTCGATGAGGGCAGCTTTGAAGAATTCGATATGTTCGTGCAGCACCGCTGCACCGACTTCGGGATGGATGCATCCCACACAGACGGAGACGGCGTCGTGACCGGACAGGGCACAATTGACGGCCGTCTCGTCTATGTATTTGCCCAGGACTTCACGGTCAACGGAGGCTCTCTTTCTAAAACCATGTCCGAGAAAATATGCAAGGTAATGGATATGGCTGTACGCAACGGTGCGCCTGTGATCGGTCTGAACGACTCGGGCGGAGCCAGAATCCAGGAGGGTATCGATGCGCTTGCAGGCTACGGCGAGATTTTCGAGCGCAACATACTCGCGAGCGGCGTAGTGCCACAGATCAGCGGCATATTCGGCCCTTGTGCCGGTGGCGCCGTTTACTCCCCTGCACTGACGGACTTCACCCTGATGGTCGAGAACACTTCCTATATGTTCCTCACCGGTCCTTCGGTAGTGAAGTCGGTGACTGGCGAAGTTGTGGATCAGGAGACCCTCGGAGGTGCTTCCGTACATACCACCAAGTCCGGAGTCGCTCACCTCAGTGCTGCAAACGAGCAGGAAGGAATTGAAAAAATCAAGAAGCTCCTCTCCTTCCTCCCTCAGAACAATCTCGAGTCAGCTCCGCTCAGGCCAACTTCAGACCCTGTGGGAAGAATTGAAGAAAGCTTGAACGACATCATCCCTGACAACCCCAACAAGGCTTATGACATGTACGGCGTAATCGGAGCAATAGTGGATGACGGAGAGTTCTTCGAGATCCACAAGGACTACGCAAAGAACATCATTGTAGGCTTTGCCCATATGGGAGGCAGGAGCGTCGGTATCGTGGCCAACCAGCCTCGCGTGCTCGCAGGCTGCCTCGACATCAACGCATCCCGGAAGGCGTCCCGCTTCGTACGTTTCTGCGACGCGTTCAACATTCCTATCGTAACTCTCGTGGATGTACCGGGCTTCCTCTGCGGAACATATCAGGAATACGGTGCCATCATCACCAACGGCGCAAAACTCCTCTATGCTTATGGTGAGGCCACCGTTCCGAAGGTCACCGTCACGCTGCGCAAAAGCTACGGCGGCGCCCACATCGTGATGAGCTGCAAACAGCTCCGCGGAGATGTAAACTACGCCTGGCCGTCCGCAAATTTCGCAGTGATGGGAGCTGAAGGAGCTGTTGGCATCATCTACGGCAAGGAACTCAAGGCTGAGACAGATCCCCAGAAGGCAGCAGCCCTTGCCGAAGAGAAGAAGCAGGAGTACAACGACCTTTTCTGCAATCCTTACCAGGCTGCAAAGAAGGGTTATATCGAAGACATCATCGAGCCCCGCAACACGCGTTTCCGCGTAATCAGGGCCCTCGAAACGTTGAACGGCAAACGCCAGGAAATCCCGGCCAGGAAACATGACAACTTACCTTTATAACATTCTGCTTACCGCAGGAGGCGACAGGATGGCCGCCACGGACCCTCACGGCTGGACTCTGACACTGATCAGCGTGAGTGTAGTCTTCCTGGCTCTCATCATCCTGTACTTCGTGTACAGCATCTCCGGCGGAATCTTTTCCGGAAAGTTCAAGGGAAAGGCAAAGCCACGCAAGTCCAAGTCCAAAGACCAGGATCTCGTTGCGGCGGCAATAGCCCTTGCCCTCGACGCAGAGATTTCCGGCGTAGATCCGCAGACTCAGGCAGCCATAGCCCTTGCCCTCCACCTGAGTCTGAACGATTCAGTTCACGACGTGGAGCCGGGCTTCATCACCATCAGCAGGGCCTCAGGTCCGGAGTGGGCATCTAAACAACTCAATTTCAGAAAATTACCAAAGCAATGAAAGAATACAAGTTCAAAATCGGCGGCAAGGAATTCAACGTCGTCGTAAACAGCATCAACGGCAACAAGGCCGATGTCACCGTGAACGGTGTCAACTACGATGTAGATATGGAGAACGCCGCCCCTGCGGCAGCTCCCGTACAGGCTCCTGCCGCACAGGCAGCCCCGGCCCCTGCAGCAGCTCCTGCTCCGACAGCGGCACCAGCTGCTTCCGGCAGCGGAAAGGCCATCGTCTCCCCTCTTCCGGGTGTGATTATCAGCGTTGAAGTCAAGGAAGGCGCCGCAGTGAAGAAAGGCCAGAGAGTCGCAGTCATCGAAGCAATGAAGATGGAGAACGACATACTTTCAGATGTGGACGGAACTGTCACCGCAATCCACGTATCAAAGGGTGACACGGTAGCTGAAGACGCCAAAATCGTTACCATAGGCTAATGGAAAACGTAATCAACAGTCTGAGCCAGTTCTGGGAGTTCACCGGTTTCGCCAACTGCACCTGGCAGCACCTGGTGATGATACTGATCGGTATAGTATTTATCACCCTGGGCATAGTCAAGAAGTGGGAACCGCTGCTTCTGGTGCCTATCGGCTTCGGTATGATCATAGGAAACATACCTGTCTATCCGGGTATGAACGTCAGCATATATGAGGAGGGCTCCGTACTCAACATACTCTACCAGGGTGTGCGCCAGGGTTGGTATCCGCCTCTCATATTCCTCGGCATCGGAGCTATGACGGACTTTTCCGCCCTCATATCCCAACCGAGGCTCATACTCATCGGCGCCGCCGCACAGATAGGCATTTTCGGAGCCTATCTGCTTGCGCTCGTTCTCGGATTCGCTCCCAACGAGGCAGGTGCCATAGGCATCATCGGAGGTGCGGACGGTCCTACCGCCATCTTCCTGAGCTCCAAGCTGGCGCCTGAACTCATGGGTGCAATTGCAGTGTCGGCATACTCCTATATGGCTCTGGTTCCTGTAATACAGAAGCCGATAATGCTGCTCCTGACCACCAAAAAGGAGCGCGTTATAAGGATGAACAAGCCTCGCGTGGTTAGCCAGAAGGAAAAGATCATCTTCCCTGTGATCGGTCTTATCTGCACTGCATTCATAGTGCCTTCAGGACTTCCTCTGCTGGGTATGCTCTTCTTCGGCAACCTGCTCAAGGAGAGCGGCGTGACCAAGCGCCTCGCAACCACCGCCAGCGGACCTCTCATCGACGTTGTGACCACCCTCATCGGTGTCACCGTAGGAGCATCCACCCAGGCTGACGTGTTCCTCACCGGCAACTCCGTGAAGATTTTCGGCCTTGGCCTGCTCTCATTCGTCATCGCCACTTTCTGCGGCGTATGCTTCGTGAAGCTTATGAACCTCTTCCTCCCTGAAGGAAAGAAGATCAATCCGCTCATCGGCAATGCCGGAGTGTCTGCCGTGCCTGACGCTGCACGCGTATCGGAAAGCGTCGGTCTGGAAGCTGACCCGGGCAACCACCTTCTTACCCACGCTATGGCACCGAATGTTGCCGGCGTCATCGGGTCTGCGGTTGCAGCCGGAATTCTGCTCGGATTCCTCGGTTGATTTTCCGAAATCTCAGCAATAAACAGCAAAGTCTCGCCATTCAGCGGGACTTTGTTGTTTTTTATGCCGTTTATCTTGATTTTGGATTGAAATTTGTTTAGATTTGTAAGGATAAAAACTGAATTTCAAGACTAATAACAAATTGACATATGTCCAATAAATTAAAGGAACTTACGGACAGGCTTTACAACGAAGGCCTGTCGAAGGGCAAGGAGGAAGGTGAACTTCTTCTGGCAAACGCCCGAAAGGAGGCTGAGGATATTCTAGCAGCGGCCAGGCGCGAAGCCGAGACTATCGTAAAGGAAGCCGCAGAGAATACCGAAAAGCTCAGGAGCAAGGCTGAATCCGACATCAGAATGGCTTCGGAGCAGAGTCTCCAGGCTACCAGGAAGGACATAGAGGACCTCCTTCTCAACTCGATTTGTGCAGACAAGGTGTCAACTGCTCTGAAGGACGAAGATCTTGTCAAGGAAATGATTATGAGCGTGGCAGCCCGTTTCGACGCAGAGGCATCCGAGGACCTCAGTCTCGTACTTCCCGAGGATCTCAGGAACAAGTTGGAGCCTTGGGTAGCTTCCGAGCTTACGAAGACCCTGGGCAAGAAGGTCGAGGCATCCTTCTCCAAGAAGATTTCAGGCGGTTTCACCATCGGACCTAAAGACGGAAGCTGGTATGTCAGCTTCAGCGATGAGACCTTCAGGGAGCTCATCAGCGAATATCTCAGACCTGTCACAAGAAAGCTCCTCTTCGGTTAAATGAACAATTACGAATACATCATTGCTTCCCTGCCCCTCATCAAGCTGGACGAGAGGGCCGGCGGCAGCGTTGATGCCTCCTGCGTAATAGAAGAAATCCGCTCCCAGCTGTCAGACAGAGATGACAGGATGATGGAACTGCTGCTGGAATCATACAATCCCGACAAGCTTGACGCCTCTCTTTACCGCAGGGCTTTCAAGAGTCCGAGCAGTTTCCTCCGCAGTCATTTTCTCTTCGACCTTCAGCTTCGCAACACCCGCGTGGAGTACCTCAATGCAGCGCTTGGACGTCCCGAGGGGAAGGACACCCTTATTCTGGAAGAGTTGGAAGACCGGGATTTCGAGCAGAAGGAGGAAGTGGAGGCCGTACTTGCAGGCAACGACATAATTGCCAGGGAGAGGGGCCTTGACCTCTTGATGTGGAACCACATCGAGGAGTCAACGGTCCACGACTTCTTCGACATCGACGCCATTCTGGCCTTCACGGCGAAACTGAAGATCATCGACAGATGGGACAAGCTCGATCCTCAGACAGGAGCGGAACTCTTCCGCCGTATGGTGACGGATATCAGAGCCACATATGACAACAAAAAACAGAAATAAATATGCAGACTAAAGGAAAGGTAAGCGGAATAGTGTCCAACCTTGTTACGGTGACCGTGGACGGACCTGTGGCCGAAAATGAGCTCTGCCACATTGTGCTCGGAGACACCAATCTCCTCGCGGAGGTCATCAAGGTGAATGGAGACAAGGCTTCCGTGCAGGTTTTCGAAAGCACCCGAGGTCTGAAGAACGGATGCGAGGTAGTGTTCCTCGGCAAGATGCTCGAGGCCACGCTCGGACCTGGACTCCTGTCCAGCGTCTATGACGGACTTCAGAACGACCTCACCACCATGGACGGGGTATTCCTCAAGAGAGGCGAATACACTGACCCACTCGATCACGAGAAACTCTGGGACTACACCCCGCTGGCAAAAGTCGGCGACAAGGTGGAGGCCGCATCCTGGCTCGGCGAAGTCAAGGAGGGCTGGCTTCCTCACAAAATTATGGTCCCGTTCTCATTCAAGGGAGAATATACGGTCAAGAAACTGGCTCCGGCAGGCAGCTACAACATCGACACCGTAATCGCCACACTCACCGATTCAAAGGGTGAGGATGTGGACGTGACCATGGTGCAGCGCTGGCCTGTGAAAGTTGCGGTAAAGGCCTACGAGCGCAAGCCTAGACCGGCAAAGATCATGGAGACAGGCGTACGCGTCATCGACAGCTTCAATCCTATAGCAGAGGGCGGCACGGGATTCATCCCGGGTCCGTTCGGCTGCGGCAAGACCGTGCTGCAGCACGCCATCGCCAAGCAGGGTGAGGCAGATGTCATAGTGATGGCCGCCTGCGGCGAACGTGCCAACGAGGTGGTTGAAATCTTCACCGAGTTCCCTGAACTCATAGACCCGCACACCGGAAGGCACCTGATGGAGCGTACCACCATCATCTGCAACACCTCGAATATGCCGGTCGCCGCCCGCGAAGCATCCGTGTACACAGCGATGACGATATGCGAGTACTACCGCGCAATGGGACTCAGGTGTCTGCTGCTCGCGGACTCCACTTCCCGCTGGGCACAGGCCCTCAGGGAAATGTCCAACCGCATGGAGGAACTTCCTGGTGCGGACGCCTTCCCTGTGGACCTCTCCGCCATTATTGCCAATTTCTACGCCAGGGCCGGAATGGTTGAACTCAGGAACGGTACTACCGGTGCCATCACCTTTATCGGTACCGTGTCCCCTGCCGGCGGAAATCTCAAGGAGCCTGTGACTGAATCCACCAAAAAGGCGGCGCGCTGCTTCTATGCCCTCGAACAGAACAGGGCCGACCAGAAGCGCTACCCTTCTGTGAATCCTATAGACTCTTACTCCAAATACCTCGAATACCCTGAAATCATCTCCTACCTCGATGAAAAAATCGAGCATGGTTGGGTGAATAAAGTACTCAAAGCCAAGAATATAGTCCGCAGGGGCAAGGAGATGTCCGACCAGATCAACATCCTTGGCGACGACGGCGTTCCAATGAGTTATCACGAGGCATTCTGGAAATCAGAGCTAATAGATTTCGCCTTCCTCCAGCAGGATGCCTTCGATGCCATCGATGCACTCTGCCCTATGGAGAGGCAGAAATATATGCTCGACCTGCTCATAGACATCTGCGACCACGAGTTCAGCTTCGACAGTTTCGAAGACTGCCGTTCCTTCTTCAAGCAGATGATCAACATACTCCGCCAGATGAACTATTCCGAGTTCGGAGGCGAGAAGTTCAACGAGTACCAGCAAGAGCTGGACAAAATGATTTCGTAATATGGCAGTCAAAGCATACAAACGCACATACACCAAGCTCCAGGCCATTACCAAGGCTACCGTATCCCTCAATGCCAGCGGTGTCGCCAATGACGAGCTTGCAACTGTGGGCGGGAAACTCGCCCAGATAGTAAAGACCAAGGGCGACCTCGTCACCCTGCAGGTGTTCTCCGGTACCGAAGGCGTGCCTACCGATGCGGAGGTCTCCTTCCTCGGAGCCCCTCCTACCCTGAAGGTGAGCGAACAGCTCTCCGGACGTTTCTTCAACGCATACGGCAAGCCTATCGACGGCGGCCCTGAGGTGGACGGAGAGGAAAGGGAGGTCGGCGGACCTTCTGTAAACCCATACAAGCGTCGCCAGCCTTCGGAGCTTATTCCTACCGGTATTGCCGGCATAGACCTTAACAATACCCTCGTATCCGGTCAGAAGATTCCATTCTTCGCCGACCCGGACCAGCCGTACAACAAGGTGATGGCTGACGTGGCCCTTCGCGCAGATGTGGACAAGATCATCCTGGGAGGTATGGGTCTGTCCAATGACGACTACCTCTTCTTCCGCAACGAGTTCGAGTCCGCCGGCGCCCTGGACAAAATCGTATCCTTTGTGAATACGACCGAGGAGCCGCCTGTAGAGCGACTTCTCATCCCGGATATGGCACTATGCGCGGCGGAGTACTTTGCCGTGGACAAGAATGAGAAAGTGCTCGTGCTGCTCACTGATATGACCCTGTATGCGGATGCACTGTCCATAGTTTCCAACCGTATGGACCAGATTCCATCCAAGGATTCAATGCCGGGTTCGCTCTACTCCGACCTCGCCAAGATTTACGAGAAGGCTGTACAGCTGCCGGACGGCGGTTCCATCACCATCATTGCAGTGACAACACTCAACGACGGCGACATCACTCACGCCATCCCTGACAACACCGGATACATCACCGAGGGCCAGCTCTTCCTGCGCGCCGATTCGGATTCGGGGAAGGTCATCATCGACCCGTTCAGGTCTCTGAGCCGACTCAAGCAGCTCGTGCAGGGCAAGAAGACCAGGGAAGACCATTCCCAGGTGATGAACGCAGGCGTACGTCTATACGCCGACGCACAGAACGCAAAAACAAAGATGGAGAACGGTTTCGACCTTTCGGACTACGACCTGCGCTGTCTGGACTACGCAAAGGAATATGCTACCAGGCTGCTTTCCATCGATGTCAACATAGGTATTGAAGAGATGCTCGACACGGCTTGGGAGATATTCGCAAAATACTTCTCTCCGGCCGAAACAGGCATCAAACAGGCACTCATAGACAAATACTGGAAGAAATAATATATCGTGGCAATCAAGTTTCAATATAACAAAACGTCCCTGACGAATCTCGGCAAGCAGCTGAAAGTGCGTCAGAACGCTCTGCCTACCTTGAAGAACAAGGAGTCGGCCCTGCGTTCCAGCGTGCAGACTGCCAAGGCCGAGTCCATCAGGTTGCAGAAGGAGCTTGAAGAGGCCATAGCCAGGTATGATTACCTTGCCGCGTTGTGGAACGAGTTCGAGCCCGGGCTCATCACAATTTCGGACGTGGATCTGCTTACCGTGAAGGTGGCTGGAGTCAAGACCCCTAAGCTTGGGGAGATACACTACCGGCTCAAGGAGTTCAACGCTTTCACCAAGCCGGCGTGGTACGCCGACGGAGTGGCGATACTCAAGGAGCTCACACGTCTGGGAATAGAGTCAGAGATATACGAGCAGAAACGCAGCATCCTGGAATACAACAGAAAGAAGACTACCCAGAAGGTAAACCTCTACGAAAAGGTGCAGATACCGGGGTACCAGGAAGCGATAAGGAAAATCAAGCGCTATATGGAAGATGAAGAGAACCTTTCCAAGGCATCTTCAAAAATAGTGAAGACACGTCACCAGGAAGAAGAGGAGGCAGAACAATGATTACTTTGATGGACAAATATTCCTTCATCCTCCTGAGCGGGGACAGGGACAGGTTCCTGGATGAGATTCAGGAGCTGGGAGTCGTGGACATCAAGCGCTCCTCAAAGGCCATAGACGAGGTTTCAGGTTCCATAGTAAGCGAGATGGAGGCCTTGAAAGGACAGATTAGGGAAATCCAGAACTGTTCAGATAAGCTCAGCGAAACGCTGAAGACCAGAATCGCCGAACTCGGCAGGAATCTCAGCGAGGTCCGGCCTTGGGGCAGTTTCGACCGTGAAGCCATCAAGCGTTTCGGCATAAGGCTCTACTCCTGCAGCAGGAAGGCCTTCTGCCCGGAGTGGAATGAAAGCTATGCCCTGGAAATCATCAGTGAAGACAAGAACAAGCTCTATTTCGCTGTTGCAGGGGATGCCAAAGACTTCCCTCTCAAGGAAATAAGCCTTCCTGCCAAGGATTGCGCAGAGTTGGAGGAGGAAATTGCCGGGCTGAAGTCCCAACTTGACCAACACAGTGCCGAGCTCTCGTCCCGCAAAGGAGAAATTCCTCTGCTTCAGGATCTTATAGACAAGAAATGTTCTGAGCTCAGTCTCTACCTTGCAGGCGCCACAGCCAAGTCGGCAGCTGAAGGAAGCCTTGTACTCTTCGAGGGCTTTGCCCCTAGGGAAAATGCAGAGAAGCTCTGCGAGGCACTCGACAGAATGGACATCTACTACCTGAAGGAGGAAGCCACAGCAGAAGACAATCCGCCTATCAAGTTGAAGAACAATGCCTTCGTGCGTCAATTCGAGACCTTCACCAGAATGTACGGTATGCCGGTCTACAATGAATTTGACCCTAGCTTCTTCCTGAGCATCTTCTATCTGCTGTTCTTTGCTATATGTATGGGTGATGCAGGCTATGGCATTCTGCTCATAGGCATTGGTCTTGCTCTCAAGGGACGCAAGGGCGGTCTTGCGGAAATGTGGAGCCTTATCGTAACCCTTGGTGCAGGCACTGTTGCAGTGGGACTGATAATGGGCACATTCTTCGGAATCAACCTCTACGAAGCCGCTTGGGTGCCTGCTGGACTCAAGAAGATTATGATAGTCGGGGACATGTCTGTAGGAGGCGCACTATACTCCAAGCAGATGGTTCTCTCCCTGGGAATCGGGGTGCTTCATATTTGCCTGGCCATGCTAACCAAGGCTGTCTGGGCGGTAAAACGAAACGGTTTCAAACACAGTCTTGGCACTCTGGGATGGACCTTGCTCATTGTAGGTTCCGTCATCGGTCTCAGCATAGGTCTCAGCGGACTCATTTCGGAAACTGCGATGAAGTTCCTTCTCATAGGCATAGGCGCCATTTCCGCCCTCGGCATTTTCATCTTCAACAAATGGGGACGCAATCCACTGGTCAACATAGGCTCAGGCCTCTGGGACACATACAATATGGCTTCAGGCCTGATGGGTGACGTACTTAGCTACGTGCGTCTTTATGCACTCGGACTGTCCGGCGGCATGCTTGGACAGACTTTTAATCTCATTGCCGATATGGTGAAAGGGACTGATCCTACCTGGCAATGGATTCCATTCGTATTGATACTGTTGGTCGGTCACGTCCTCAACCTCGGCCTCTGCGCTCTGGGCGCCTTCGTGCATCCTTTGCGTCTGAACTTCGTGGAGTTCTTCAAGAATGCCGGTTATGAGGGTCAGGGCGTGGAATACAACCCTGTCAGAAAATAAGTAAAACTAATAAAATCATCAAATTATGCTTAATGTAATTCTCGGTTATCTCGGACTCGGACTTATGTTCGGTCTAGCAGCAATCGGTTCAGCAATCGGCACAACCATCGCCGGCAACGCAGCTGAAGGAGCACTGAAGAAAGCCCCGGAGAAATCTTCCACCTATATGATTCTCTCCGCCCTGCCTGCAACACAGGGTCTTTACGGTTTCCTCGCCTTCATCCTCTGGAGAAGCAAGGATATCGCTGCTGCAGGTCCTCTCTATTTCGGCATCGGCATCAGCGTAGGTATCGTCTGCCTCATCTCCGCAATACGCCAGGGTCAGGTTTGTGCAAACGGTATCGTAGGTGTAAGCCAGGGACACAACGTAATGGTCAACACCCTCATTTACGCCGCCCTTCCTGAGTTCTACGCCATCCTCGCCCTCCTTACCTCCATCCTCCTGCCGGTTTAAAAGAAAAGATGAAAGATATTATCAAAGTCCACGACAAGACCTTCAGGCCTTTCATCTCTCACGATGAAATCATTGCCTGCATTGACAAGGTTGCGGCCAAGGTCAACAATGACTTCAAGGATTGCGAAGACGTTCCGGTTGTACTCTGCGTGCTCAACGGAGCCATAGTGTTCACCGGCGAACTCCTGCAGAGGCTTGACTTCAACTGCGAGCTGGTTTCCATCAAGCTCTCATCCTATCAGGGTACGAAATCCACGGGAACGGTGCTCAACATACTAGGTCTCACCGCAGACATCACCGGACGACGTGTGATAATCTGTGAAGACATAGTTGATACGGGCAACACCATCACTGCCCTGAAGGAGATGCTTCTTGCAAAGGGAGCCAAGGACGTGAGAATCTGCACCATGCTGCTCAAGCCTGAAGTGTATGACAAGCCGGACAAGATCGACTATGTCGGCAAAGAAATTCCAAATGCCTTCATTCTCGGCTTCGGTCTTGACTACGACGAGTTAGGGCGCAACAGCAAGGATATTTATGTTATTGACGAATAGACTGAAAAACAATAAATTAGGAAGATGAAGTATTATATTCTATTTGGCCCTCCGGGAGCCGGCAAAGGCACTCACGCCACAGTAATAGCAGAAAAGTACAATCTCAAACACCTCTCTACCGGTGAACTTCTCCGCGCGGAGATTGCTGCAGGGAGCGAACTCGGCAAACAGGCCAAGGCCCTCATTGAGGCCGGAGCCCTTGTGCCGGATTCAGTTGTTGAAGGTATGATAGAGTCCGCTTTCGACAACATCAAGGGAGTTGACGGCTTCCTTCTTGACGGCTTTCCACGCAACCTCTCACAGGCGGCTGACCTTGATGCCATTCTTGAAAAGAGAGGCGAGGCTGTGACTGCTGTAGTCTCAATTATGATTCCTGACGATCTTATCCGTAAGCGCATTGCGCACCGTGCTGCCATCGAAGGCCGTGCAGACGATGCATCGGAAGAGACCATCAACAATCGCATACGCACCTATCACGCTCAGACTGAACCGCTTATCGAGTATTACAAGAAGCAGGGAAAGTATAATGAAGTCATAGGTGACGGAGCTGAAATTGAAGAGAACCGTCGTCGCGTACTCGCCCTGATGGAAAAGGTCACAGCATAAGCTGACTTCAGCATATATAATTTCGGGTGGTTGGATCTCAGATTCAGCCACCTTTTTCTTATTCAGCTCCCCTTCCCTATTGTAATTCTATAGGCAAATAATTACTTTTGCCCATAACAACTGAAACTCTTAAACTTGTTGATTATGAAAACACTTCTTCTACTTATGCTGCTATTGCAGCTTCCAGATTTTGACGATGCCGTATTGAGTCTCAGCGGAGCATCCTGCATAGAGGAACTGTCCGAGGAAAGCCTTGATTTCTACCGCGAGCTGAACGAACATCCATTGTATCTGAACCGGGTCAGCCTCTCGCGCCTGCGCAGTTGTGGCCTGTTCTCAGCATATCAGGCAGCATCGATAGATGATTACCGCAGACGTAGCGGGGACATACTCTCCTTCAATGAACTCGCATTTGTGGACGGCATAGGCAAGACTATGGCGGAAGCATTGAGGCACTTCGTCAGTCTGGACTCGGATGCGGCCCCGGGAACCAGCAGAGGCAAAGACCTGGAATGCAGCATCACTGCCTCCTCAGCATTGTCCCTGCTTCCAAAGACGGATCTGGACTACCCTTCTCCACCGGATATGCGAAATAAATGCGGTTTCAAGATGGACCTGCAATACGCGGAGCGCAGTTCGCTGAAGTGGAATATGCGCAGCAGCTTCAGCGAGAAGATGAGTTTTCCGGGAACACTCAGCATCTGCCATTACAGCCGCCGCTTGCCTATCAAGTTCATTGCAGGCCACTTCAACGCCAGGTTCGGACAGGGGCTTGTGAGTTGGACAGGTTTCAGGCTCAAGTCATTTTCCTCGATCTCAGCTTTTTCACTTAGCGGCAGCGGACTCTCGCCCACTTCTGCTGCAGGGGCAGAAATGTGCGGACTTGCGAGCAGTGCCAGCTTAGGAAAAACAGAAATCAACCTGGGCTGGTCGTATTTGAGTAAAGAATTGATTTTCAACGTAAATCACAACAGTAAAAGCTTAAGTTGCGGAATTACTGCAAATCTTGAATCGGCCTCGGCGGATTTCCGCTGGTCTCTCCCCTCCCTCGCCCTTTTCGGAGAATACGCAATCCAATTCAGCAAGGGACCTGCGGCTGTCACAGGAGTAATATGGACCCCGAAGTACGGACTCAGTCTGGCTCTTACAGGGAGGTATTATGCCACTTCACACTGTGAGTACAGCGGCATAGCTGTGGGAATAGGGACAAGTGCACTTATGAGCAGCCTTGAACTTTCCAAAAATGAATCCAAGGGAAAGAAGAAGATGAAATATCTCCTGGAATGGAAAAGCCCGTCCCCACTTGGAAACAGCGGGCTCACCCCCAAGGCGAGACTGTCGGTATCAGGATTATTCCCCGATCAGAAGAAAATCAAAACAGAATTACGCCTGGATCTCAACTACTCAAAAGCTCCTTTTCAGTTGAATGTAAGGGCAGACGCTTCGTATATGGAACACTTGGGTTTGCTGGGCTATTGCGAAGCAGCTTATATATCCAAGCCGTTGAAGACTTACCTGAGATTCATCCTTTTTGACATAAAGGACTGGGACGGAAGGATATACTGTTACGAAAGAAACGCTCCGGGCAATTTTACAATACCCGCATATTATGGAAAAGGGTATGCTGTATCAAGCTATTCTGCCATCAGTCTTGGAAGTGCACACGGAATATGGTTCAGAGCCTCATGGACAGCATATTCCAGAGATTCCATAAAGAGGAAATCGGAACTCCAGTTTTCTCTGCAATACCGCTATAAACTCTCTACCAGACGTTTCAGGAAGCCGAAAGAGCAGTCTGAAATCCCGTTCCAAAAAGCTGCATAGCTTTCTTTCTGCCCCTCTGCGTTCAGGTGCACGTCGCTGATTATCCTGAAACTCAGAAACGGCACCCCGTAATGCCTGCACACCTGCGCCACTGCAGCTGACTCCATATCGCAGGCAAGGACTTCATGATAAAGGCCGCGTATGCGCATATCCTCTTCCATACTTATGAAGAACTGGTCTCCGCTGCACACAAGACCGCAATGGGTACTGCCCAGGAAAGACTCCGGATCCAGGCACAGGCGTTGCGCAGCCTCCAGCAGCTGCCGGTCGGCTTCGAAGTACCTAGGACAGCCCTGCACAGTCCCGGGCTCGTTGGGCTCCCCGCACCATACGTCGTGCCAGGCGCATCGCTCAGCTATTACCAGGTCACCAAGCCCCACCTCCGGGCTCAGACCTCCCGCACAGCCCGAGTTGATGATACAGTCCACATTTCCGCTCAATATCAGCTCGGTAGCTGCACGCGCAGCATTCACTTTCCCTATTCCTGAAAGGGTCACGGTACCAAATCCTGCCCTTTTGCACGATTCCAATTCGCTCTGCATTGCAACTATAATCCCTGTCCTCATATAAGCGTCATCGTGTCAATTTTGCATCCGTGTAACTTCAATTCTTTGATTTCTCCGCAAATATAGTTAAATTGCATCGTTTTTAGTGTATTGACGTGATGGAAATCAATGTAATGGTGGCAGAAGAGTGCCACACAAGATTCGCGGAGGAAATCTGCGATGAAATCTACAGCAGCTCCCTTGAACGCAAGACTGGCATTGCCAAGCGAACTCCGGAGTACATCTGCGAAAAAATAAGGGCCGGAAAGGCTGTGATAGCCGTTTCCGAGGACGGTCGTTTCGCCGGTTTCTCCTACATAGAGTCCTGGGGCGGAAAAAGCTTCGTAGCCAATTCAGGCCTCATCGTTGCCCACGCATTCCGCGGTATGGGCATTGCGAAACGCATCAAGGAGCAAACCTTCCTCCTTTCCCGAAGGCTCTTTCCGGATGCAAAGATCTTCTCCATCACCACGGGTGCCGCAGTGATGAAGATGAACTACGAATTCGGCTTCCGTCCGGTGCCGTTCACCGAACTTACCGACGACCCTGAATTCTGGAAAGGCTGCGAAGGATGCCGCCATTTCGACATACTCCAGAGCCACGACTACAAGATGTGCATTTGCACAGGCCTGCTCTACGACCCTAAGGAGCATTTGGAAATCCATCAGCCGGAAGAATAAAAAAGAATATATGAGCAAGAAAAAAGTTGTCGTCGCGTTCAGCGGCGGTCTGGATACATCCTACACCGTGATGTATCTCGCAAAGGAAAAGGGATATGAGGTCCACGCGGCCTGCGCCAATACGGGCGGCTTCAGCGAGGAGCAGCTCAAGACCAACGAGGAGAACGCCTACAAACTGGGCGCCACCAAATACGTAACTCTCGACGTGACAAAGGAATACTACGAGAAGAGCTTGAAATATATGATTTACGGCAACGTGCTGCGCAACGGCACTTACCCTGTTTCAGTGTCTTCAGAGCGCATCTTCCAGGGAATGGCTATAGCCCGCTACGCCAACGAAATTGGCGCTGACGCCATTGCCCACGGTTCCACCGGTGCCGGCAACGACCAGGTCCGTTTTGATATGACCTTCCTGGTAATGTGCCCCGATATGGAAATTATCACCCTCACCCGCGACGGCAATCTCAGCCGCAAGGAGGAGGTGGATTACCTCAATGCGCATGGTTTCAAAGCCGATTTTGCAAAACTCAAGTACTCCTATAACGTTGGCATCTGGGGCACCTCGATCTGCGGTGGCGAGATACTCGACTCCACCCGTGGTCTGCCGGAGAGCGCATATCTCAAGCAGGTGCAGAAAAGCGGGAGCGAAATCCTGAGCCTGGGATTCGAGAAGGGAGTGCTCACTTCGGTCAACGGCAAGCACTATGACGACGGCATAGCGGCAATTCAGGAAGTGGAGAGGATAGGAGCGGCATACGGAATTGGACGTGATATGCACGTGGGTGACACCATAGTCGGCATCAAGGGAAGGGTAGGCTTCGAAGCAGCAGCCCCTATGCTGATCATCGGAGCCCACAAGTTCCTCGAAAAGTTCACCCTGTCCAAGTGGCAGCAATACTGGAAGGACCAGGTAGCCAACTGGTACGGCATGTTCCTCCACGAGAGCCAGTACCTCGAACCGGTGATGCGCGACATTGAGGCCATGCTCGAAAGCAGCCAGCGCAACGTGAACGGCACCGTCACCCTCGAACTGCGTCCTTACAGCTTCTCTACCGTAGGCGTTGATTCCCCGGATGACCTGGTGAAATCCAAGCTCGGAGAGTACGGCGAAACCCAGAAGGGCTGGAGCGCCGAAGAAGCGAAGGGCTTCATAAAACTGATGTCCACACCACTCAGGGTATATTATGGCAAGCACAAGGAAGAACAGATCTAAAGACACGGCACCAAAGAAAATCCGCGTGGGCATAGTGGGAGGAGCCGGCTACACAGCAGGCGAACTCCTGCGCCTGCTCGTTTTCCATCCCGGAGTGGAGATAGTGTTCGTACACTCGGAGAGCAATGCCGGCAACAAGCTATATGAAGTCCACAGCGGAATGGTGGGAGACACCGGGCTGCGCTTCTGCTCCTCCTTCAATCTTGATGACATAGACCTTCTGTTCCTCTGTTCAGCCCACGGCAAGAGCAGGGAGTTCTGGGACGCGAACAGGCGTCCTGAAAAATTGAAGGTAATAGACCTCGCCCAGGATTTTCGGGACGAAAGCGAAGGCTATGTATATGGACTTCCGGAGCTGCAGAGGGACAAAATCCGCAAGGCTTCCCTTCTTGCCAATCCTGGATGTTTCGCCACGGCAATCCAACTTGCACTGCTCCCTCTTGCGGATGCGGGGCTGCTGGGAACAGAGATCAACGTCACCGCCATCACCGGTTCGACAGGCGCAGGGGTAAAGCCCGGTCCAAGCACCCACTTCAGCTGGCGCAACGACAATATATCCGTATATAAAGTATTTGAGCATCAACACCTTAAAGAAATACGCAGGGATCTGGAACTGCTTCAGGGCTCCCCTGTCGGAGACATCAATTTTGTCCCTATGCGAGGTGACTTCTCCCGAGGCATATTCGCAAGCGTGCATTGCGACTTCCCTCTAGGGCAACAGGATGCATTGGAGCTCTACAAAGGCTATTATTCCGACGCTGCCTTCACGTATGTAGTCGAGCGCCCAGTAGACCTCAAGGACGTGGTAAACACCAACAAATGCCTGCTCAGCGTGGAAAAGCACTCAGGCAAGCTTGTCATCAGTTCAGTGATAGACAACCTGCTCAAGGGAGCTTCAGGACAGGCAGTGCAGAATATGAACCTGATGTTCGGGCTCGACGAGAAGTTCGGACTGAATCTCAAGGCCAGTGCCTTCTAAAATATTGACAATGAATTTATTTGAAGTATATAAACTTTGGGACATAGAGCCCGTTAAGGGTCTGGACACCAAGCTCTGGGACAAGGACGGGGTCGAATACACGGACTTGTACGGAGGCCACGCCGTCATCAGCATAGGCCACTGCCACCCTCATTACGTGGAGATGCTGAGCAAACAGCTCCAACGCCTCGGCTTCTACTCCAATGCCGTGCAGAACTCGCTCCAGCAGGAGCTTGCAAGCAGGCTGAGCAGAATCAGCGGCTACCCGGACTACAAGCTTTTCCTCTGCAACAGCGGTGCCGAAGCTAACGAGAACGCGATGAAACTGGCATCGTTCGCCACAGGACGCAGCCGTATCCTTGCATTCAGCAAAGCCTTCCACGGCAGGACCAGCGGAGCCGTAGCCGCCACTGACAATCCCCGGCTGCGTGCCCCTTTCAATGAAAGCGACAAAATCACTTTCATCCCCCTGAATGACCTGGAAGCCGCCGAGCGCGAGCTTTCCAGCGGCACATACGCAGCGGCAATAATCGAGGGCATACAGGGAGTTGCAGGCATATTCGTACCTGAAGACTCTTTCCTGTGCGAACTAAGGGCTCTCTGCGACAAATACGGAAGCAAGCTGATACTTGACGAAATCCAGTCAGGTTACGGACGCAGCGGACGGTTTTTCGCCCACCAATACTCGGGCGTGCGTCCCGACATAATCACAACAGCCAAGGGTATGGGTAACGGTTTCCCTATTGGGGGCGTACTTATCTCCCCTGACATCAAGGCGGAGTACGGTATGCTCGGCACCACCTTCGGAGGCAACCACCTTGCCTGCACGGCAGCACTTGCCGTGCTCGACGTGATAGAGCAGCAGAGGCTCGTGGAGAACGCCGCCAGAATCGGTGAATACTTTGCACAGGCCTTCAGGGGCGATACCGCCATCCGTGAATTCCGTGGCCGTGGTCTTATGATAGGACTGGAGCTCAAGCCGGAGTTCATAGGTCTCAGGGACAGGCTGCTCTTCGAAAAGCATTTCTTCACGGGAGCTGCCGGCGCATCAGTCATACGCCTCCTGCCTTCGCTCACCATAAGCCCCGAAACAGCCGAAAGCTTTGTAGCAGCTTGGAAAGAACTTACAAATCAATAAGATATGCGCGAATTTACATCCATACTCCAGCTTGGAGACATCAATAAAGCCATAGAAGAAGCAAAATATGTGAAGGCCAATCCTTTCGCCGATCAGGAATTGGGACGCAACAAAACCCTGCTTATGGTCTTCTTCAACAACAGCCTCCGCACCAGACTGAGTACGCAGAAGGCGGCGCTCAATCTGGGTATGAACGTAATCGTGCTCGATGTCAACCAGGGCGCGTGGAAGCTGGAGACCGAGAGAGGCGTGGTGATGGACGGAGACAAGAGCGAACATCTGCTGGAAGCGATTCCGGTGATGGGAAGCTACTGCGACCTTATAGGCGTGCGTTCCTTTGCCCGTTTAGAAAGCAAGGAAGACGATTACAATGAGGTGATACTCAATCAATTCATCAAATATTCAGGGAAGCCGGTCTTCAGTATGGAAGCAGCCACAAGGCATCCTTTGCAGACCTTTGCCGACATACTCACCATAGAGGAGCATAAGACCAGGAAGCGTCCTAAAGTGGTGCTCACCTGGGCCCCGCATCCCAAAGCCCTGCCCCAGGCTGTTCCCAACTCGTTTGCAGAGGGCATCAATATGACTGACTACGATTTCGTCATAGCCAATCCTGAAGGCTACGACCTTGCCCCTGAGTTCGTCGGAAGGGCAAGAGTCACCCACGACCAGGACGAAGCCCTTAGAGGTGCGGATTTTGTGTATGCCAAGAACTGGGCTGCATACGGCGATCCGAATTACGGTCAGGTACTGAGCCGCGACCTCAGTTGGACGGTGACATCCGAAAAGATGGCGCTCACCGACAACGCCTTCTTTATGCACTGCCTCCCGGTGAGAAGGAATATGATAGTCAGCGACGAAGTTATAGAGAGCCCGAGATCCCTGGTTATCCCCGAGGCCGCAAACCGCGTGGTTTCGGCCCAGACAGTGATGAAGATGATGCTGAAAAGTCTATGATTACCGTAGTGAAGATAGGCGGCAACGTTGTGGACAATGAACAGGCCCTGAGGGCTTTCTGCCACGACTTTGCCAAGCTGCATGGGCCTAAGGTTCTCATCCACGGCGGAGGCGTAATGGCCAGCCGTATGCTGGGTAAACTGGGGATAGAAAGCCGTATGGTGGAAGGCCGCAGAGTCACCGACGCAGAAAGCCTGCGCGTTGTGACAATGGTTTATGCAGGCTGGTGCAACAAGCACATCACCGCCCTGCTCCAGTCCGAAGGATGCAATGCCATAGGTATGAGCGGATGTGACGGAAATGTCATCAGGGCAAGCAGAAGGGCTCCGAGGACGCTCTCCGACGGGCAGACAAAGCTGGACTATGGCTTTGTAGGCGACGTGAAGAAGGAGAGCGTGAATGCTTCGCTGCTGGAGCTGCTCTGCTCACGGGGACTGGTACCCGTGCTCTGCGCAATCAACCACGACGGCTCCGGGCAGCTGCTGAACACCAATGCCGACACTGTCGCGTCAGCAGTTTCTTCGGCATTATCTGCGAAACTATATTATTGTTTCGAAAAAAATGGCGTACTTTACGACAAATTTGACGACGCGAGCGTAATACCCCTGATTGACAGAGAGAAATTCGAAGAGCTCAAGGCTGAAGGAGTGATTGCGGACGGAATGCTTCCGAAGATAGAAAATGCTTTCAAGGCCCTTGACGAAGGCAGCTGCGAAGTTGTAATCAAGAATTCGGACGCACTTCTTGAGGACTCGGGTACAAGGATATGCAAGTGATTGGATTGATATGAATTGCGTTCCATATATTGATTTGCTGCGTTCCCTGGTAAGAATTCCTTCCCCTTCTTTCGGGGAGAAGGAATGCGCCGACTTTCTTCAGCACTGGCTGGAAGAGCGTGGCATGGATCCACGTCGCATCGGGAACAACCTAGTCTGTCTGAGCTCCCGCTTTGATCCCGGGAAGCGCACTCTGGCGCTTGATGCCCATATTGACACCGTACCCGCGGCGGACTCGTACACGCGTGATCCCCACGATCCCGGCACGGACAGGGATATTGTCTATGGACTTGGCTCGAATGACGATGGCGGGTGCGTGGTATCTTCAATTGCCAGCTTCCGTCATTTTTTTGATACCCCGCTACCTATCAACCTTATGCTCATACTCTCCTGCGAGGAGGAGCGTTCGGGTCCGGGAGGTTCGCGGCTGCTCTTTTCGGAAAACGGTCCTTTTGCCAAAGGGGAACTGCCGCATCCGGACTGGGCAATAGTATGCGAGCCCACTTCCCTGAAGGCCGCCATCTCTGAACGGGGGCTGCTGGTGCTCGACGTCACTGCATATGGAGTCAGCGGTCACGCAGCACGGGACGAGGGTGTAAATGCCCTGTACATCGCGATGGACGACATACAGCGCTTGCGTACCCACAGCTTCAAGCGCGTTTCCCCGAGTATGGGTAAGGTCAGGCTCAACGTGACCTGCATCAATGCCGGCAGCGCACACAACGTAATCCCGGACAAATGCAGTTTCACCGTGGACATACGTCCCACCGAGCAATACGATAACGCAGAGATACTCGACGAGCTGCAGGCTCTGTGCAAAAGCACGCTCACGGCCCGCAACCTCTCCAACCGTTCCTCCGCCACCCGTCCAGGATCCGCTCTGCTTGCGGCCGCGGACAAACTGGGTCTGGAGTGCTTCTCCTCCCCTACCACTTCCAACTGGATGCGCATGGACTGCGACTGCATCAAACTGGGTCCCGGAGACAGCAGCCGCTCGCACAAGGCGGACGAATACATACTCAGCTCCGAAATAGAACAGGGAATAGACACTTACATCAAATTCATTGAAGCATTTTATGGCGACACTCTGGAATAAAGGCACCGCAGCCACTGAAATTGTGGACAGATTCACTGTGGGCAACGACCGCGTACTGGACCTCAAACTTGCAGCATACGACGTGCAGGGTTCCAAGGCACATATCAAGATGCTGTGCAGCATAGGTCTGCTCAGCGAAGACGAACTCAAGGTCCTGGATGAGGGCTTGGACAAGATTGCCCGCAGCATAAGTGAAGGGAGCTTTGTTCTCGAGGACGACGTGGAGGACATACACTCCCAGGTGGAGCTCCTGCTCACGCGCGAGTACGGGGAACTGGGCAAGAAGATACATTCCGGACGCTCGCGCAACGACCAGGTGCTCGTGGACCTGAAACTCTTCCTGCGCGACGAGCTGAAAAAAGTACGCGAGGAAGTGCTCTCACTCTTCGGCAGCTTGCAAGCGCTGAGCGAACGCTATAAGGAGGTGCTGCTGCCCGGATATACCCACGCACAGATTGCCATGCCTTCTTCGTTCGGACTCTGGTTCGGGGCTTATGCGGAGGCGCTGGTGGACGATATGTACATGCTCGCCGGCGCGTATAGGGTAATCAACCGCAATCCTCTGGGCTCTGCCGCGGGCTACGGGAATTCCTTCCCTCTAGACAGGGAGATGACAACCAGGCTGCTCGGCTTCGATTCCCCGGACTTCAACAGCATTGCCGCACAGCTCAGCCGCGGCAAGTCGGAACGCTGCGTGGCCTCCGCACTCGGCAGCATAGCTCTCACACTCAACAAGTTCGCGGCCGACTGCTGCCAGTATATGTGCCCGAATTTCGGCTTCATCCACTTCCCCGATGAGCTTACTACCGGTTCCAGCATAATGCCGCACAAAAAGAACCCCGACGTGTGGGAATTGGTACGTGCAAGGTGCAACCGCATACTGGCCTGCGAGAACGAGGTATCGATGCTCTGCAGCAATATGCCACACGGCTACCACCGTGATTATCAGCTTCTCAAGGATATACTCTTCCCTGTATTGGAAATGATGCACGATTGTCTGAATATGACCGACTATATGCTCCAGCACATCGAAGTGAACGAACATATACTTGAGGATGAGAAATATAAGTATCTTTTTACCGTGGAGGAAGTGAACCGCCGCACCCTCTCGGGAATCCCATTCCGCGACGCGTACAAGCAAGTGGGCATAGAGGTTAACGAGGGCAGGTTCAGCTACGCTGCCGGCAAGGCGGCTGAACTGAAAGCAAGCGACCTGCACCACAGCCACACGGGAAGCCTGGGAAATCTTGCAAACGATAGGATTGCGGAGCTGATGGGCGCCGCAGCAGATTGGATACAAACAATTTAACTATATGTCAGAAACACGCAAAAAAGCAACGCTCATCCTCCAGAACGGACGCAGGCTGGAAGGATGGAGTTTCGGCTATGACGCGGCTGCATCTGGAGAAGTAGTATTCTCCACAGCTATGGTAGGCTATCCCGAGAGCCTCACCGACCCTTCTTATTCGGGGCAAATACTCTGCGTAAGTTACCCTCTCATAGGGAATTACGGCATTCCTCCCGAAGAATTTGACGAGAATGGACTCTGCACGGCTTTCGAGTCCGAAAAGATTCACGTCAGAGGGCTCATTATCTCGGACTACAGCGAGAAGTACAGCCACTGGGATGCAGTCAAGAGTCTTGACGAATGGCTCAAGGAGCAGAAAGTCCCCGGCATCTTCGGCATCGACACCCGCGAGCTCACCAAAATGCTCAGGGAAGAGGGTGCCATGCTCGGAAAGATAGTTCCGGAGGGCGTGTCAGAGGACTTCCCTTACTACGACCCCAACATAGACAATCAGGTGGCAATAGTCAGCTGCAAGGAAGTGCGGGAGTATGGCAACGGAGACAAAACTGTGGTGCTTGTGGATTGCGGAGTAAAGCACCAGATACTCAGATGTTTGATTTCGAGGGGAGTAAAGCTGATCCGAGTGCCTTGGGACTATGATTTCAACACCCTGGAATGGGACGGACTCTTCATTTCCAACGGTCCTGGCAACCCTTCCCTTTGCGGCAAGGCGGTGGAGCACATACGGGTGGCTCTCCAGGGAGATAAGCCTGTATGCGGAATCTGTATGGGCAACCAGCTTATGTCCATTGCCGCCGGGGCAAAGACCTTCAAACTCAAATACGGACACCGCAGCCACAACCAGCCTGTGAGGATGTGCGGCAGCGACAGATGTTTCATCACTTCCCAGAACCACGGCTTTGCGGTGGATTCCGACACCCTGCCTTCCCAGTGGGTACCTTACTTCATCAATATGAATGACGGCACCAACGAAGGCATAAGGCACATCAGCAAACCTTTCTGCTCAGCCCAGTTCCATCCCGAGGCATCCAGCGGTCCGGTGGACACGGAGTTTTTGTTTGACGAATTCATAGCAAGCTTGTAATATGATCGACAGGAACATAAAGAAAGTACTCGTGCTCGGTTCCGGAGCACTCAAGATAGGTGAGGCGGGAGAATTCGACTACAGCGGTTCCCAGGCCCTCAAAGCCCTTAGGGAAGAAGGCATAAGCACAGTCCTCATCAACCCGAACATTGCCACCGTTCAAACCTCCGAAGGCGTTGCAGACAAGGTATACTTCCTGCCTGTGACCCCTTTCTTCGTAGAGAAGGTCATACTGAAGGAGAAGCCTCAGGGCATACTGCTCGCCTTCGGCGGACAGACCGCCCTCAACTGCGGTGTGGAACTCTTCAAGAGCGGAGTGCTGGAAAGGAACAATGTAAAGGTGCTCGGCACACCGGTACAGGCAATCATAGATACCGAGGACAGGGAACTTTTCGTGGAAAGGCTCGATGAGATAGGCGTCAAGACCATACGTTCACACGCGGCTGAGAACCTTGACGAGGCCCTTGCCGCCGCAGCCCAGGTGGGTTATCCTGTCATCATACGCGCTGCCTATGCCCTGGGCGGACTGGGTTCAGGCTTCTGCGAGAACGAGGAGGAACTGCGCGGTGTTGCCACCAAGGCTTTCTCTTTCTCTCCTCAGGTGCTCGTGGAAAAATCCCTGCGCGGATGGAAGGAAATCGAGTATGAAGTGGTGCGCGACTGCTATGACAACTGCATCACTGTCTGCAATATGGAGAATTTCGATCCGCTCGGTATCCACACCGGGGAAAGCATAGTTGTAGCCCCTTCCCAGACATTGTCCAACAAGGAGTTCCACTTCCTCAGGAAAACCGCCATAGACATAGTCCGCCACGTGGGGATAGTCGGCGAGTGCAACGTACAGTACGCTTTCAGCCCTGACGGAGAAGACTACAGGGTAATCGAGGTCAATGCCAGGCTCAGCCGTTCCTCAGCCCTTGCTTCCAAGGCCACGGGCTATCCGCTTGCCTTCATCGCAGCAAAACTAGGTCTGGGCTACGGCCTCTTTGAGTTGAAGAATGCCGTCACCAAGACCACCCCTGCCTTCTTCGAACCTGCGCTGGACTACGTGGTCTGCAAGATCCCTCGCTGGGACCTCGCCAAGTTCAAGGGTGTGTCCAGAGAAATCGGTTCCAGCATGAAGAGCGTGGGTGAAGTAATGGCGATAGGACGCAATTTCGAGGAAGCCATTCAGAAGGGTCTGCGTATGATTGGACAGGGTGCCAACGGCTTCGTCTGCAACAAACCTTATAAGGACGAAGACCTTGACGATGCCCTCCGCAATCCTACCGACACACGCATCTTTGCAATTGCTGCCGCCCTGCAGAGCGGATACAGCGTGGACCGCATCCACGAGCTCACCAAAATCGACAAGTGGTTCCTCGACAAACTTGACAATATCGAGGCCAGCTACCGCCTCCTCGAACAGTGCGGCAGTCTTGCTGAAATAGACAGGGAGCTCTTCGGCAGAGTAAAGCGCCAGGGTTTCTCCGACATACAGATTGCCAGAGTGCTCGGCATCAAGGAACAGCTCGTCAGAGAAAGACGCAAGAGTCTGGGACTCAGACCTTTCATCAAGCAGATCGACACCCTTGCAGCTGAGTTCCCTTCCGAAACGAACTACCTCTACCTGAGCTACAATGCCAGCAGCGACGACGTCAGCTTCGGCAAAGGTCCTGAGGCAGTGATAGTGCTCGGATCCGGCGCCTACAGGATAGGCAGCAGTGTGGAGTTCGACTGGTGTGGAGTGAACGCACTCACCACCCTGCACAAACGTGGATACAAGTCGATAATGATCAACTACAATCCCGAGACAGTCTCCACCGACTACGACATATGCGACAGGCTCTACTTCGATGAGCTGAGCTACGAGACAGTGATGGACATTTGCGAACTCGAGGACCCTTACGGAGTCATAGTGAGCGTGGGAGGCCAGATTCCGAACAATCTCGCCCTTCCTCTGATGAAGAGCGGAATCAGGATTCTGGGCACTTCAGCCCTTGACATCGACAGGGCGGAAGACCGCAACAAGTTCTCCAAGATTGTGGACAAACTGGGCATTGACCAGCCGCGCTGGAGGGAACTTACGACCATGGATGACATAGACAAATTCATAGGGGAGGTAGGTTTTCCTGTGCTGGTGCGCCCGTCCTACGTGCTTTCCGGCGCCGCTATGAATGTATGCTACAGCCACGAGGACCTGAAGGTCTTCCTGGACATGGCCGTAGAGGTGTCCGAGGAGCACCCGGTTGTCATCAGTTCCTTTATGCAGCGCTGCAAGGAAATCGAGTGCGATGCGGTTGCCGACGGGGGCAGGGTGATTGCCGCCGCCATCTCCGAGCACATCGAGTTTGCGGGCGTACACTCCGGGGACGCAACCATCCAGTTCCCTGCCCAGAAGATCTACAGCATCACGGCCGCGAAGATACGCAAGACCACCGCAGCAATTGCGAAGGAACTCAACATCACGGGACCTTTCAACATACAGTTCCTCGCCACCGACAACTACATCAAGGTAATCGAGTGCAACCTTCGCGCTTCACGGAGTTTCCCGTTTGTTTCCAAGGTGCTCAAAATCAACTTCATAGAACTCGCCACCCTTTGTATGCTATCCGAGCATCCGCAGCCTGTGGCAACAGATCCGTTCGAGTTGGATTACGTGGGCATCAAGTGCTCCCAGTTCTCCTTCTCGCGCCTTAACCAGGCTGATCCTGTACTCGGCGTGGACATGTCATCCACGGGCGAGGTGGGTTGTATAGGCGACAATCTGGACGAGGCTCTGCTGAAGTCAATGCTTTCCGTAGGACACCATATTCCTCACAAGGGTGTGCTCATCTCATCCGGCAACGCGCGGCAGAAAGCCGATATACTCGGAGCCTGTCATATGCTGGCAAAGAGCGGACTGAAGATTTACGCGACCGACGGCACCTGCCGCTACCTCAATGAGAACGGCATACCTGCAACGAGAGTGCTGTGGCCGCACGAGAACGAGGAGAACGGAGGAGAACACAAGGCAGCCCTCGACCTTATCAGGGAGCACGAAGTCGACCTGGTTATCAATATACCTAAGAACTTTACCCACAACGAGTTGAGCAATGGGTACAAGATGCGTCGCGCTGCCATAGACTTCAACGTGCCACTGATAACCAACAGTCGCCTTGCTACAGCCTACATACGCGCATTCTGCTCCGTTCCTCAGGAGGAGATCAGCATAAAGAGCTGGGACGAGTATTAGAGCCACTGCTATTCAAGCTCCTTAGCCTCAAGCAGATGCATGGAAAGAGCATCTTCGCTGATTTTCCATATTCTGCCTGTTATGGAACGGGGATAGCGTTTGAAATACGGGTCAGTGCTGAAGTAGCACTTCATTGACTTGAATCTGTAACGCCTCGAAAGCGAAGATTTGATTTTTCTGAGCTTTTCGGGGCTGCAGATTGTAATGCCGTGGCTGGAGTCTGCGAAACAGGTTACAATGACTATTCTCCCCTCAGTCTTGTCTTCCGCTTCCGAAGCTCCCTTGTGGGATATGAAGATGTGTCGGGAATATTTCCCGTTGATCATCTTCATCAGACTGCGGAAGACAGGTCCGTGGGGACTGCTGTCCTTTATATTGTGGTACGCTATGTACAGATGAATCATCTCGTGCAGAATCACATCCTCGACTTCGCTTTCCGTCAGTTCATATCGGATGTTGATCCGCAGTTTCAGCTTCGTGTACCCAATAACCAGTCCATACTGGTCTTCGACGGCAGAATAGCAGGCCTTACCCAGAAATCCCGCTGCGTCACAAAGTTGGACCGGCACGTCAGGAAGCCTGCCCTCGAAACACAAGTCATTGAAATAGTGGTACTTGTCCAGTATGTAGTCAATATCAGGCTTCACCTTTTACTTGAGACCTTCACCTTTTACTTGAGGCAATAAACATATCTACTTGAGTATTATTCTCTTTCCCAGCACCAGTTTGTCCCCCGAGTCATCTACAGTCCAGAATTGAGGCTTGCGCGGGCCGTTGCCTTCAGCGTGGTGAACCACATAACGCAGCTCGCCCTCGAAGGTGCGGAAGAGCATTCCGTGGCCGGAGTTGTTGGCCAGGAACGGCTCGCTTTCCTGTATCCACGGACCTGCTATGGTGCCCGATTCGGAGTAGCAAACCGCCTGCAGGTAGCGTTCCTTGCCCCAGGTGGACCAGAGCATGCCCAACCTTCCTGTCTGAGTCCGGAACATCTGAGGACCGTCTGTCACCCAGCCCGGCATCTTGCGTCCGAAGGTGGCCTCCCCTAGGGAGTTCATTTCTCCGCAGCACGGCAGTTCGGATGCGCGAAACATTGTCACAGGATGCTCGGATATGGTTTTGCTGAGATCTGATGACAACTCTATGTAGTCCATGGTACCGTCAATGATCTGGGTCCATTCGTGAACGAATATCATATATATGTGGCCGTCTTCCTCGTATAGGGTTCCGTCTATGCAGTCCCACTCGCGCGGCTGGTAATCGTAGCCAGGCTCGTCGGAGAACGGCAGATAAGGGCCTTCCACATTCTTCGAACGTAGCAGATAGGTCTGGTTGTGCGGCACGTTATAGCGTCTCGGGACCTGCTGAATGAGGTCGCTATGGTCGCTCCAGGTGCCCGCGTAGTAGTACCAGTCCCCTATTTTGTGGATTTCAGCCGCTGCTGCGAAACCCGCCTTCTCGCACCAGGTGCCGCTTAGGTCTATGATGTTGTACGGTCCTTCCCACATCACAAGGTCCTTGCTCTTGTACATTCTTCCTCCCGAGCTTGTGAGGTAGTAGGTTTCAGTTTCAGGATCCGGGTAAATGAACGGATCGCTCATCGTCAGATCATTGAAGTGGACGGTCCGGATCCTGTTCATCTCCTCGAGCATAGCCTTCATCCTTGCTGCCCGTCCAACTGTATCCCTGTCAGCGGCAGTACCGCCGAAATTGTTCTGCCCCTCATCCATCAGAGGTGCCTGCTCGCCCGGCAGGACAACTGCTGCAGCAGTCGTTTTGTCTTTGGCTCCGGGATTGTCACAGCACGCGACCGCACATATCGCTGCGGTCACGATACATAGATAGTGAAATTTGCTTTTCATGATGCCGATTTTGTTGAATTGTCATTCCTGGATGGTAAATCGGCGATCTGTCTGTTGACAGAAAAAGCTCTACTCCTCGGAGAACTGGTCTTTGCCGACCGAACACAGAGGGCAGACAAAATCTTCAGGCACATCTTCCCAAGCAGTGCCCGGTGCTATTCCGGCTTCAGGAACTCCTACTTCAGGATCATACTCCCAGCCACATACATCGCATACATACTTTTTCATAATTGATTGTCTTTAAAGTTATTGCTAATATCGTTTACTTGGTTCACCTGATTCTTCTGTTTCACCAGGTTTTCCTGCGTTGCTTGGTTTCCTGTGCTTTGCTTGCTTGACCTGCTTGCTTGGTTATCTTTGCGTTTTACTCATTTCTCCCAAATTCAGCATTCCAGCCGCTCCAGCCGGTCGCAAGTTCGACCACTTTATATTTGCCGGAGAGCATGTTGGCAGCTTTCTTGCTTCTGTTCCCGCTGCGGCAGTAAAGCGCTACCGTCTTGCCTTCAGGAATACGGGCAACGGCTTTTTCCTTAAAGTCATCCTGCAGGACATCGATGTTTACTGCATTGCCGATGTGGCCTGCTGCATATTCTTCAGCAGTCCTGACGTCAAGGACAAACACCGTGCTGTCAGAGATGACTTCTGCGAACTCTCTGGCGTTCACAGACCTGAAAGATGCGGACTGGGCATTGCAGCCGAAAAGTCCCAAAATGGTTCCGAGTAAGGTCACGACTATAGTTTTCATTTCTATGTTTCTTGAAAACAAATATATGGATTTATTTTCATAATCGTAACATAATCGGCGCAAAGTCTTGCTCTCTATGCCTGGCAGGACTTGACACAGGGATAAATCTGCCTTTTCAATCCCGAACACCCATCTGCAGGCAACTATCTGCCTTTCCCGGGACCAGACTGCTGTTTCCAATGCATTTTGCCTCTCCGCAAGCACCCTTGCCTGCCATCCCCGGAGCAAAATGCCATTTGCAATTTCGGCAGCCCTACCCGTTAGCATCACAAGTGTTTTAATCTATACATCTCCCCCAAAACCCCTCTTTCTGTGGACGAAAGGCTCAGAACGTCATTTCATCCTCAAAACGGTTCTTCGTCAAATTTCGTGCTGTCAAGTTAAGCAAGTT
>CAMEWE010000017.1:0-37977 GCA_945939695.1 uncultured Bacteroidales bacterium | reverse complement strand
AGCTTACCACGTCCTTCATCACTTCCGGAAGCCAAGGCATCCCCCGTTCGCTCTTGTTCTCTTTCTCGTACTTTTTAGTGAATCATATGCGACTTAAAGTCTCATATTATTACTCGTTTTGCCTTTGAAATTGTAGTCCCTAATGCAACTCGAAAAAACTCGAATTATATTACAGACATTAATCTCTTTTAACTTCTTACCTCGTTATCTCTCTCAGTATTGTCAATGAACTTTCAATCGTGTTCCCCTCGAAAGGGGATGCAAAGGTAGGCATTATTTTTTAATCCACAAATTTTTTTTGAGATTTTTTTAAAAATTTTCTTTTTCCCCGTTATTGCCTATCTTTACGGAAAAGTACACCTATTTTATATGGAAAAGATACAGGACAGATTTTTGAGATATGTGGCCGTAGAGACCACATCCAACGAAGAAAGTGAAAGCCAGCCGTCTGCGGATAGGGAGCTAGACCTGCTCAGGATGCTCAGGGACGAACTGCTGCAGATGGGAGTGGAAGCCAGGCTCGACGAGTGGGGCTACGTAATGGCAAGCATACCGTCCAACACCGACAGACAGGTGCCGGCAATAGGCTTCATCGCCCACGTCGACACGGCTCCGGATGCGTCGGGCGCAAACATAAAACCCCAGATCATAGAGAATTACGACGGAAGCGACATAGCTCTGAAGGGCGTGCCGGGGCTCGTGCTCTCCCCGGGCAGCTTCCCGGAACTGCTTGCCCACAAGGGCGAAACCCTCATCACCACAGACGGTACCACACTTCTGGGAGCGGACGACAAGGCCGGAGTCGCGGAAATAATGGACGCGGTGCAGTACATCGTGTCGCACCCTGAGTTCAAGCACGGCAAGATATGCATAGGATTCACCCCGGACGAAGAGATAGGACGAGGTGTCGTAAAGTTCGACGTGGAGAGATTCGGCGCCGACTACGCATACACAATGGACGGCGGCGAGGCTGGAGAGCTCGAATTCGAGAACTTCAACGCAGCATCGGCAAACCTGCGCATCCAGGGCAGGAACGTCCATCCAGGTTACGCCAAAGGCAAGATGCTCAATGCAATACGCATAGCCGAGGAGTTCGACTCGCTGCTCCCGGTGGACCAGAAGCCCGAATATACCGAGGGCTATGAGGGTTTCCTCCACATCATTTCATTCAAGGGCACAGTAGAGCAGTGCGAGAGCTCATACATCATCCGCGACCACGACAGCGCCAAGTTCGAAGACAAGAAGGAAGTGATGCGCCGCTGCGCGGAATTCATCAATGCGCGTTACGGCGAGGGCACGGCAACTCTCACCATCAAGGACCAGTACCGGAACATGCGTGAGCAGGTAGAGCCTCACTACCACATAGTGGAAGCGGCGGTGAAGGCTATGGAAATGGCCGGCGTGAAGCCGAGAATCCAGCCGATACGCGGCGGTACAGACGGCGCCAACCTCTCATTCAAGGGTCTCCCGTGTCCGAACATCTTCGCGGGCGGGCTCAATTTCCACGGCAAGTTTGAGTGGGTGAGCGTCGAGAATATGGTCAAGGCATCACGCGTGATCCTCAACATCATATCCATCTTCGCAGAAGGTAAATAAGCGGGCTATTTCTCCTTTTTCATCGACGCCCATATCATATATGCGCAGATGGCGATGAGCGGGAGAATGGCAATCATTTCAGCGCCGGAGGCCACGTGACCTTCGGCGACTGTGTTCCAGGAGCTGAGGAAGCAGTCCACCTTGGCGAATTTGAGTATGGCTGAAACCACGCCCATAAGCGCACCGCCTGCAATGAAACCGCTGGCGATGAGGGTACCTTTCTCCACGCGGGCCGCATTCACAGCCTTGTCCTTGCTGCGGGAACCGACGAACCATGAGATGGCGCCGCCCAGGAGGAGAGGCAGGTTGAGATCGATAGGGATGAACATACCCAGACAGAAGGCGAGGGCAGGCACCTTGAACACGGTAAGGAGTATGGCAATGACGGCACCTATGCCGTAGAGCAGCCAAGGAGCGTTGCCTCCGTTCATCATAGGCTGGATTACGGCGGCCATGGCGCTGGCCTGCGGAGCCACGAGGGCACCTTCACCGGTGAAGCCGTAGGTCTTGTTGAGAATGAGCATCACCCCGCCTACGGTAGCGGCTGCAACAGCCACGCCCACGAATTTCCAGGCCTCCTGCTTCTTTGGGGTCGTACCTACCCAGTAGCCTATCTTGAAGTCGGTGATAAGGCCGCCGGCAGTGGAAAGGGCGGTGCATACCACGCCGCCGATGACCATGGCGGCCACCATTCCGGCATTGCCCTTGAGACCTGCGACAACCAGCACCAGGGCGGTGATGATCAAGGTCATTATGGTCATTCCGCTGACAGGGTTGGTGCCTACGATCGCGATGGCATTGGCCGCCACGGTGGTGAAGAGGAAGGAAATCACGGTCACAATGAGCAATCCGAGCAGAGCCTGCCAGACATTGTGAACCACTCCGCCAAAGGCAAAGAAGCAGAAGATTGCAAGCAGGGTAAAGGCGATGCCCCAAACGATGGTTTTCATTGGGATATCCTCTTGGGTGCGCTCGGAAGAAGCTGCGGCAGCGCCCTTGCGCCTGAATTCACCCACGGCCAGGCCCACGGCGCTTTTGATGACTCCTGCACTCTTGATGATGCCGATGACGCCTGCGGTGGCTATGCCGCCAATGCCTATATGGCGGGCGTATTCCTTGAAAATCTGGTCGGCGGACATCTCGGAAACGGTAGTGGTTATGCCGATATTCATCAGGTCAATCACATCCCCTCCCCAGATGAGGTTCATCAGAGGGATGATTATCAGCCAGACGAGGAAGGAGCCGCAACATATAATGAAGGCATACTTTAAGCCCACGATATATCCAAGGCCGAGCACGGCGGCGCCTGTGTTGATTTTCAATACGAGTTTGGCCTTGTCGGCGACCACCTGACCCCAGTGCATCACTGTGGTGCTCAGAGTTTCCGCCCAGGCTCCGAAAGTGGACACGGCAAAGTCGTAGAGTCCGCCCACGAGACCGGCCGCAAGGAGGGTCTTGGCACTTTTGCCTCCACTTTCTCCGCTGACGAGCACCTGCGCTGTGGCAGTTGCCTCAGGGAAAGGATATTTTCCGTGCATCTCCTTCACGAAATACTTGCGGAAAGGCACGAGGAATAGAATTCCCAGGAATCCGCCCAGGGCAGAGCTGAGGAACATCTGCCAGAAATTGACGTCAAGACCGAGTATGTAGATGGCCGGGAGAGTGAAGATTGCGCCTGCAACAACCACTCCCGAGCACGCTCCTATGCTCTGGATAATGACGTTCTGTCCCAGACCGCCCCTCTTGCCGAGAGCTCCGGTCACGCCGACTGCTATTATAGATATAGGAATCGCAGCTTCGAAGACCTGGCCCACCTTAAGACCGAGGAACGCAGCGGCAGCCGAGAAAAGCACGGTCATCAAAAGACCGAGTATCACTGAATAAGGCGTAACCTCAAGGGGTTTTTCGTCAGCGCTCAACAGGGGTTGATACCTCTCCCCCGGCTTCAGCTCCCTGTTCGCGTTCTCGGGAAGGCTGAGATTCTTGTTTTCTTTCATTTTCTTCTTTCTGTTTTTGGTAGAATTCCACGTATTTCTCAAGCAGGGCCTTGTCCCTGGCCTCCTCCTTTGCCTGGATGGCCAGCTTGCGCAGCACCCTGCGCATCTTCTTCTCGTTCTTGCGCCTTTCCTTCTCTGCAGCCTTGGCAGCATCGCGGGCATCGAGTTCAGCCCAGCGGGCCTCCTTCTCGGCCAATCTCTGCTGGCGCTTCTTCTCCCTTTCAGCCTTCTTCAGCTCCTTCGGATCCGGAGCTAGTGTCACAGCCACGCTGTCCTTGGAGACGTCCACGCCCAGGCTGTCCAGGAGCGGCTTGCGGGAAAGGCTGTCGAGATCCGTGGCAAGCAGGCTGTCGCGCGGATTAAGGCTCAGGGAATCCGGGTTGACAGCAAGACTGTCGGCGGGTATTTCCGTTTGCACATTCTCCTCCGCACCCCTGTTCGCCTTGCGTTGGCGGGCAAGGGCCAGCTGCTCCCTCACGGAAGCCATATAGCCAGGGAAGTATATGCCCGTCTGAGGGAAGTCAGGATGCTGTTCCCTTTCCATTGAAGACCTGTCGGAAGGCCTCAATTCCAGAGGCGTGATGTCCTTCTTGCCCCCAGGCTTGAGTTCGGGCTGCCAGTTGTATCCCTTCAGGAAACGGTCCTTCTCCGCAAGCTGGGCAATAGGATAGATATTGTTCTTCGGCTGATCGAAATAATAGGTCCGGTCCAGTTCCCCGTCACGAAGCAGGGTTGACATCATCTTGCCCTCCACCTTTGCCGCAGAGGCAAGTTCTCCATTCTCCTCCAGATAGAAGATGCAGGAAACCCCTCCCAGGGCATCGAAACGCGTCAACTCGCCCTCGGGGCCGAAGTACGCAAGCAATTCGGTGGACTTTATCTGGTCATAATACAGACTGTCCTCCTGGACGGTCACGAAAGCGTTGGACATAAGATTTGCCCTGTCTATTCCGTCCTTGTTGACAAGCACGAAGAGGCTGTCGGCCGTGTATTGGCGGCGGCCCTCGTTCCAGACTATTGGATTGATATGGAAACGGGCTATGGAATCGAGTTCATTGAAGCGCACGGAGTCGCATACCACCTGCATATCGCTGCGGAAAATCTTAACCTTACCCCGACCGTACATGAAACCGACCTTGGTGGTGTCCGGCGGGGGAAGCACAAGGGTATCCGCAGCTGCAGCGAGACTGTCCACCGGCACGGAAAGGCTGTCAAGCCGCATCGAGAGGGAATCCGGAGGCGCCAGTTTCAGGGAATCGGCAAGCGTATTGGTTTTCAGAGAATCCCGTCCGGCTGCGGTATCGGGAAGGGACGCATCCTTCCGGTCCGGCGTAGCGGTGCCTGCGCCTGCCTTCGGTACGTTGCCGGAGTTATTTGAGGCACCTCCCTGCCGCGCAGCGCCCGGCAAATTGTTTTTGTCCTTGTTCCTGTTGGCTTCAGCCTCCTTGCTGGCACGTTTGCGGAACTCACTCACAGGATCGCCCATAATGCTTTCCAGGCGCTTCGATGCATTGTCCAGCTCGCTCTGGGGTATGTCGCAACGTCTCACGGCATAATAGACGAGGGTATCGGCTCCGCAGTAGGTGGTGTCGATGCGCTCTTCCTTCCTCTCCCACAGAGCGACGGCGGCTTCATCGCACAGAGTCACGCGCGCAAGAGAGTCCCTGTAATACATATAGTTCGACACCGAGGCCACGTTGCGCGAGCTGTCCTGCATCTGCACGCGTCCAAGCATCTTCACGTCATTGAGGGCACGGTAGTAGTAAAGCGTGTCGCTCCAGGTCTCCTGGGTCTCGCCCAGACCGTGCACGTCGCCGGTGAAGAAAAAGGTTTCATCTGCACGGCGGTACCAGCCCGAGCGGGCCTTGAGCATATTCTCGTCCTTCCAGAAGTAAATCGGAACCTTGAACCAGGCCATTTCCTCCTTGGAATCGTAATCCAGCTCGGTGGTGCGCACAAACACGGAATCCGTGTACATGTTCACGTGGCCGTTGAAGCGGAAAAGGCTCAGGGCATTGGAATAGGTGCCCTCGTCGCTCTCGATTATCTGGCCGTCGGAGCTGCGCATGGAGGCGCCGTTGCGGAAGACGGCAAGGCTGTCCTTGGTATTGTAGTCGAGAATGCGGGTGCGGAGTATGTTGTCCTCCTTGTTCCTGAGTTCGATAAGAGGCCCTCGGAACTGGGCCAGGTCTTCGTCTATGTAGTAATCCAGCTTCTCGCTGGTGAGCTCGGCATCGCCCTGGATCATACGGACGTTGCCGAAGAAATTGATGATCTTGTTGTTCTGGCTCCACAGGGCAGTATCGCTCTGGAGGTAGGTGCCGTTATGCAGGAAGACCGGGTTGGCGGCCTTGCGCATAAGGTCCTCATCGATTTCCACCTGCTCTATGTAATCCGCGCTGAGCAGACGCACAAGCGAATCGCTCTGCTCAGTTGTCTGGGCAGAGACGCTCGCCAGGGCCATTTGGAAAAGGGCCCCAAGGGCAAGAATCAGTCGCGTTTTACGATTTTTTTCGCCCATCCCTTGCGGTTGAATTCACAGTCTCCGAACAGAGGATCAATGGTGATGTAGGAAGTTTCTATCTTCTCATTTATGAAGTTATTAATTGCCTCCATCCTCTTGCTCATGGTCACAAGGTCGATGAGCTCGGAGTAATCGGTCTCGAAACTCGCCGGGTGGGCCGGAATGATTTTGTCCAGGCGGACAATCTTATATACGGTGTTGCCGTTGCGGCCTTCGTTGTCCAGGGACTCGATAGGCTCGGATATCTGCCCCGGCTCAAGGTCGCGTATTGCGTTGTAGTCCTGAGGCTTCAGCTGATCCACTTCGAAATAGGTGGAACCGCTGTTGGGGTCGGACATCTGACCTCCGTTGGTGCGGGTCGCTGGGTCTTCGGAGTAGAAGCGGGCTGCGAGCTCGAAGCTAATGGTGCTGTCGAGCACCGCCGTACGCAGGGAATCCAGCCTCTTGAATGCCTTCTCCCTGTCCTCGTCCGTGTACTTCGGCTTGATGAGTATATGCCTTGCATTGAACATATCTCCCTTCTTTTCAAGCACTTCTATGATATGGAATCCGTCCGGAGTCTCCACAACCTGGGAAATGGTGCCCGGCTTGAGGGCCATTGCAGCATCGGAGAATGCCGGCCAGAATATGCTCTTCGAGGCCATTCCGAGCTCGCCTCCCTTGCGGGCGCTGCCCGGGTCTTCGGAATACAGGCGGGCCAGAGTGGAGAACTTCTCCCCGTTGATGATGCGCTCGCGTATGGATAACAGGCGCTCCCTCACTGCAATTGCAGCCGCTTCACGGTCAGGGTACACGCATATCTGGCTCATCTGGTACTTGGTAGGTATCATAGGCAGGGTGCTGACGTCGGCGGTGTCGAGGTACTGCTTCACGTCATAAGGAGTGAGCTCCGGCACGCTCTTGGCGATTTCCTGCTGTTCCTGCTGGGTGAGGGACTGCTCGCGAAGCTGGAGCTGCCACTCCTCGCGCAGCTTGTACATAGGCTTGCCGAAAGCCTTCTCCACCTCTTCGTCTCCGCCGAGGTTGGTACGGAGCATATCGATGCGCTGGGTAAGGTCCGCGTTCACCATCTCATTGTTGTAGCTCAGGGAGTCAATCCTGGCCTGGTTGAGAAGGAGCTTGGACTCCATCATGCTCTCCAGGGCTTCGCAGCGCACCGCCTTATCCGAAGCATAGCTGTTGTAGCCGCCTTCAAGGCGCACTTGGGACTCAAGGTCGGAAAGCGTGATGAGCTCTCCGCCCACAACGGCTATAGACTTGTCTATCACGTTCTTATATTTCTGGGCAGAAGCCGGGATGCAGAGACCGAGCATTGCCGCTGCGGCAAGGAATTTCAAGTATGTCTTCATCGTCAATAAATTACAAATTGTTTGCTTTCCAGGGCATTGTCAAGCAAGTCTTGTTCCAAACCCTTCACGAGTTCGTGTTTTCTGGTGCTGATTATTATATCCCTGATGGAAGAAGAGCAATAATCTATCGGTGCCGTTCCGCTCCTGAGTATGTCGCAGACATAGGCTACTATCATATCTCCCCTGTCCTCCGGCTCCACCTTTATCATTGAATTGCTCATACGGGAAAGCATGGTCTGGTAGTCCATACCGAACTCCCTCGCAAGATCGGCAGCATCCATCCAGGTGTCGGAGTTGTCGAAATAGCGCAGGGCGGAAGTCCTCGCAAGCGTGTCGAGCTGCTGGAGTTCATTGTAGTCGTCAGCCTGCATAAGCTTGAGTATCCTGTCCCTGGAAGGCGAGTCCTTCATTATGTCGAGGAAACGCACCTTCAAAAGCGGCCTCTTGATGCTGAAGTCCTCCTGATGGGCTTTGTAGTATTCCTCAATCTGCTCGGCAGTCACCAGCGTATCCAGCCTGTCTGAGATATAGCGCTGCTCGTAACGGTATTTCACGAGCGAAAGCCTATATGCCTCAAGTTCCTGCGAGACATCTATCTCGGTCTTGGAGAGTTCCCTTTCTGCGACCTGGGAATAGAGCCTGTCCATAGCCCAGGAGTTGATGTATCTTGCGGCAAGACGGGCACTGTCTTCCGGAGAGATAAGGTCAGGAATAACTTTTTCAAGCTCGGATTTGTAGAGCTTCGAGTCGCCGACCCTGGCGACCACTTCGTCATCGTGCAGCACGGAAGAAACCAGGGTGCAGGCCCCGGTGAGGAAAATCGAAAGGCATAGAGCCGTAAGTCCAAGATACCTCATTGTATTAAAAATTATCCGTACAAACTGCAAAAATAACAAAGAGTTTTCAATTTTCCGATGCCAACGCCTTGATTATCCCGTCAATCGAAGGATTCACCATCCAGGAATCGGCGGTGACATTATTGGTGAGAAGGGAGAAAACGATGGTGCGGGCGGGATCACCGTCCGGAGACAATATGTAGCCGCTATAGCAGCGTACGCCGTTCATCGAGCCGCTCTTCATCCTTATTCTTGCCCTGAACCCGGGACTTTCCTGAGGGAACTTGTATTCCAGTGTACCCTTGCCGCCGGGCACAGGGAGACTTCGCATATACAGTTCCGCACAGTCCTGGCGCAGCATTGCCCTGAGGAACTCCACAAAAAAGGAGGAGGAGATGTAATTCTTGCGGGAGAGTCCGCTTCCGTCGAAGAGCTGGCAGCGGCTGCTGGTTCGCAAGCCCAGGCTTTCCAGGCACTTCAAGGCGACAGCAACGCTGGAGTCGTAGTCCGTGGCAGAACCCTTGCTGAGGGAAAGGGTCTTGAGCAGGGTTTCGGCGAAGAAGTTGTCGCTCTCGCAGTTGGTCTGGCAGACCAAGTCGAAGAGTGTAGGAGAATAAGTGCTTCCGACAACTGTGAGGGACTCCGCTGCCTCAGCTCTCTCCGAGCTTTCCTGCAGATCCGGAAGCCTGCGCAGGAAGCCTTCGGAGCTGACATCGGCAGGACCTTCGGAAACCGTCAGGCCGTTATTCCCCAGATAGTTGCAGAAATAATCCGCGCAGGTGAATGCAGCATAGCGGTTGGAACCTTCATAGGTATAGCCCTTGCGGTCGATTGGGAAGGAGCCGGCAAACATTGCCTTGGGCGCAAGAGGCGTGTTGATAAGGTACACGCTGTTTGCGCTGCGGGCAGGACCTGTCACGGCCTTGTTGTCGAAATCCATCCACGGGGTAAGGGGATAGCGCGGGGAAATCTTCGGATGGGATCCTTCCGACTCTCCCGGGGTAATGAGGAAATTCTGGGCGTTCTCGAAGAAATTCAGTCCGGTCGGACCAATGCCGTAGTAGGTTCCGAGGTCGTCGTAGGTCCAACCCAGATTCTCGGGCGTGGTCTCGGGGAAGCAGCGCGGATCCGCCACCACACGTCCCCTTATGGACTTTATGCCCGCTTCGCGCAGGAGTCTCGCCCACTTGGCGAAGAGCGCGTCCACCGGCTGCACTATGCTCAGATTGGCACCTGTGCTGGGATCGCCCCCGCCGATGATGTACAGGTCTCCGCACAACACCCCGTCCCTGATGCTGCCGCTATACGCGAGCCTGGTTTCGAAACGGTAGTCGGGACCCAGTTCCTTCAGGGCGAGGCCGGTGGTGATGAGTTTCACGTTGGATGCCGGGACCAGCTTGAGCGCAGGATTGATGCACGCGAGCGTGTCTCCGTTCGCCCTTACGGCGAACACTGACACTGCCGATGAACTCAGGGGCTGACGCGCGCAGATTTCCAGAATACGCTTCTCAGCCTCCGTTCTCGGCTCCGATGCAAAACCGACAATCGCGCTCCATCCGGAAAGGAGAAGCGCGACTGTAAGAAGTCTCAGGTGTTTTCTCATTTGACCGCTTCCTTCACGGCAGCGCTGAGCTTCTCGTAGAGCGCGTCGGTGCGGGTCAGTATCTCTTTGCGAAGAGCATTGTAGTAGGCTTTCTTGGAGCCCTCGACCTTAACGTTGACCTTGTCCCTGAGCTCGTTGTAGAGATTGATGGCCTCTTCCATAAGCTCGGCGGCCTGGCTGTCCACCTTGTCATTTACGGCTACCACTACGGAGCAATCCTCGACAAATGCACTCAGAACATACTCAATGTCCTTCTTGATGTCTCTTAAATTCATATTAAATTAAATTTTGTGTTTCCAAGGGGCAAATATACTACTTTTTTCCAAGAATACGCCTTACCCCGACGCATTCCTTCTCATAATAGTCTTCTTCGCCCGGCACCAGGGAGTTGATGCGCACTCGCTGCGAGGAGTGGATGATGCGGCCGCCACCTATATACATACCCACGTGGGTGACGGAGCGCGGACGCTGGGCTGTGGCGTTGCGGCCGAAGAACACCAGGTCCCCGGGGCGCATAAGGGAAAAGTCGTAGGGCACCGGAGTGCCACAGTCGATCTGTTCGCGGGCGTTGCGGGGCAGGGTTACGCCGCAAAGCATATACACGAAACCCACGAATCCGCTGCAGTCGAAGTAGTTGACCGTATTTCCGCCCCACATGTACGGGGTACCCAGGAAGCGTTTTGCGGTCTGCACCAGGGTTTGTCCGTTCGCGACGCGGCTCGCTTTCCAGGCTTCGAGTTCCTGCACGTCGGAGGCCGGAATCCAAACACTTCTGCCGGAGGCGGTGACAGCACTCACCCAAGCGCTGCTCCCGCACGGACAGTCGCTTTCCACGCCCTGCGCACCCGTCCCTGCAGTCCCGTCGCGGCGGATTATGTTGCCCAGCTCGAAATCCGACACGCGCTCGGAGGCGGCATCCGGTTCGGCGTAGAGGTGGCTGTGCTCAGCGATGCAAATCCACTTGGGCGCCTGCACCCACGCATCCTTCTCCTCTTCGCCCATAAATGCGAGCGCGAGTTCATTGGTCCAGCAATCCTTGTAGAAAGGCGCGTCCACCAGGCGCCAGTACCGGTCCTCGCCCTTCACCTCGAGCACCGTGCCCATAAGACACTGGGTCTCATTGGAGGACTCGTAATCCGCCTTGAGGCGCAGGAAGCAGGATGAGATGTCAACTACCGCCCAGCGCTTCCCGTCCTGCTGCGCCGTAGCGGGGAGGGAAAGGGCAAACATAGCCGCGCAGGCACAAATGTATGCAAAGTATCTTTTCATTTCTAACCCAACCATTTGAGGAAATCGTCCACCCTTGCCCTGGCCACCAGCAGGTCCTGGGAGCTCTCCGGCTCGAGACTGAGCTTGAGGCGGCCGTTTATGTAGCGGAGCACGCTCTTGACCGAGCAGCGCGACACTATGCAGCCGCGGGAGATGCGGAAGAAGCGGTCCGGATCCAGGTCCTTTTCCAGGGCATCCATAGTGAAGTCGACGAGGTACCTGGTGCCGTCCCCGAGCACCAGCCAGTTGGCCTTGTCCTCGGAGAGGAAATACGCCATCACTGAAGTGCTGACGGGGATGTACTTTTCGCCGACGCGCACCACCAGGTGGTCCTTATAGTTCTTAACCGGGGGGGTCCCGATGCAACGTTCACGACAACGTCCCACGGCCCTTGCGAGCGCCTCCTCGCCTATAGGCTTGAGCAGGTAGTCCAGACTCCCCGTTTCGAAGGCCTTGATTGCATAGGCATCGTAGGCCGTGGTCATCACTATGCACGAGCGCACGTCGCGCTGGCGGAAGAACTCGAAGCAGTCTCCGTCAGAAAGCTCCACATCCATAAAAATAATGTCCGGAGCGGGATGCGTATCCACATATTCCACTGTGGCTCTAATGGAATCGGTTTCACCACAGATTTCTATGTCCTTGAAATTGGCAGTAATCAACTTTGCCAGCCGGGCACGTGCAATGGCCTCATCTTCAACTATCAGTGCTTTCATATCAGCGGTAATGTCACGGTGTAATAAAGTGCGTCCTCCTCCACTGTCACGCTCTTGGAGGCAAGGTCGCAGTATTGTTGTTCCAAGTACTTCATACCCAATCCGACGCCCTCCTGCGGGCTCATCTTGGGCTGTTTCGTATTGCTTACCTCTATGCTGTCTTCGTCCGCCCTTATGGTGACGTCAAGAGGTCTTGATGTGCTTACCTCGTTATGCTTGATGGCGTTCTCTACGAGGAGCTGCAGGGCGCAAGGCACCACGCTGCGGGAGAGGCACCCGTGCGGAATGTCCGTAGCGAAGCACAGGCCATCCCCGAAACGCACCTTGAGCAGGTCCACATAATCTTCCACGAAGGCCAGCTCGTCGCGCAGGCGCACCAGGCTCATATCCTCATATTTGAGCATATATCTGTATATGTCGGCCAGCTTCCTCGTGAACTCGCTTGCCTGGGATGTGGACTGTTCCTGGATCATATAGTCCAGCACATTGAGGGAGTTGAAGAGAAAGTGCGGATTGACCTGCTGCTTGAGTATGAGGTAGCGGTAATGGGCGAGGTCGGCTTCCTCGCGGGCCTTCTCGGCCTTGTTGCGGAAGCGTATCGCATACTCCGCAAGGCCCACCACTGCAAGGCAGCTGAACACATAGTCCAGCATGATCTCGGCGAAGAAACCCTTCTGCATAAGCATCTTGTCGGAGGTGGCGAGGACTATGGAGAGGCGGAGTATTATTATCAGCACGAAGGCGACGAGCAGCCAGCGGAGATTCTTGTTGCTGATGTTGGCGTTCTGCTTGTAGCGGGAGGCGAGGATGGCTGCGGCCCATATGGTCAGAGCACCTATGATTTCAGTGCTGATGAAGGTGGAGAGGGGATGTATTACCAGAGTCGGGAGGGGCAGCAGGCCAAAAAGGCGGGCGAGTCCCATACCCAGACAAAAGCCCACGATGTTCACCAGGACCACGGCAACCCCCATAAAGGTCATTCCCATACGGCGCCTGAGGCAGAGTATGAGCACCATAAGCATCGTGAGCAGGGTGAGCATCAAGTCGTCCGCGATCCCCGCGGCCTTGCAGGCCAGGGATACAAGGGCGTGCATCAATGCGAAGCCCTGAATGATCCATATTTCTTTCGCGTAGGTCCCGGACATAAAGAAATTAAAATGTGATGTGAAGATAATAATTTATTTTCAAAATTCAACCGTTCATCCTAAAAATTCAACAGCTCGTCAAAATGCATTTTATATAAATATGTTCTTTGTTTTACTTTTGCAGCGTTAATAACACGAAAATGCAAAACAAAAAGCTTTCCTTCTGGCAGATGTGGAATCTGAGCTTCGGATTTTTCGGAGTGCAGATAGCTTATGCCCTCCAGAGTGCGAACATCAGCAGGATATTCGCAACCCTCGGTGCAGATCCGCATCAGCTCAGCTTCTTCTGGATACTTCCACCCCTGATGGGAATGATAGTCCAGCCACTCATCGGCAAATGGTCCGACAGGACCTGGTGCAGGATGGGAAGGCGCAAGCCTTACCTCCTTGCCGGAGCCATAGTTGCGGTGCTCGTGATGCTTATGCTTCCGAACGCCGGCAGTTTCAATTTCACCCAGCGTCTGCTGCTGGGGCTCAACGGGGCGATGTGGTTCGGCCTCTTCTCCCTGATCTTCCTTGACACCTCCATCAACGTGGCCATGCAGCCTTTCAAGATGATGGTTGGCGATATGGTAAGTGAAGAGCAGAAGGCCCAGGCCTACTCCATCCAGTCGCTGCTCTGCAACGCAGGCAGCCTGGTTGGCTACCTCTTCCCTATTTTCTTTACCTGGATAGGAATCGCAAACACCGCCCCGAAGGGCGTCATCCCGCCGTCCGTGGTGTGGAGCTTCTATTGCGGCGCCGCCATACTCATCATCTGCGTGCTCTATACCTTCTTGAAAGTGAAGGAGATGAATCCTCAGGAGTACGCCGAATTCCACGGCATCGACCCTAAGACCCAGAGTGCTGAGGGCGAGCGCAAGGAGGGTCTGGTAAAGCTGCTTCTCCACGCTCCACGCACCTTCTGGACAGTCGGACTGGTGCAGTTCTTCTGCTGGGCGGCATTCATGTATATGTGGACCTACAGCAACGGCGCCGTAGCCGCCAACTGCTGGAATACTACCGACCCGGCATCCGCGGGCTACCAGGCCGCCGGAAACTGGGTGGGCGTGATTTTCGCCGCGCAGGCGGTGGGTTCCATTCTTTGGGCTATCGTGCTCCCTAAGTTCAAGTCTCTCCGCGTCTCCTACGTGGTGAGTCTGCTCATAGGCGCAGCAGGTTTCATTTCCATCTATTTCATTCACAACCAGTACCTTCTCCTCGGCTCCTTCTTCCTCATAGGGGCCGCGTGGGCCGCGATGCTGGCGCTGCCATTCACTCTCCTGACCAATTCCCTGTCGGGAGAGCACATGGGCAGTTATCTGGGCCTGTTCAACTGCACCATCTGCCTCCCGCAGATTGTTGCAGCTGCCGTCGGCGGACTGGTGCTCAGGATGGTAGGTGGATCACAGGCAGCAATGCTTGTTGTGGCCGGCGTACTGCTGATTTGCGGTGCGGCTGCCGTTTACCTGGTAAACACACACAAAACCAAACAATAATCATTAACCTTTTTATCAATGAAAAGAATCCTTACTTTCCTCGCCGCTATTGCAGCGTCCGTTGCAATGTCGGCTAACGTAAGCGCCCAGAGCGCTTACGAGGTCAAGGGTGTGATTATCGATGAACTGGGACCCGTTATCGGTGCAACGGTTATGGAATCCGGCACCTCCACGGGTACTTCCACAGATTTAGACGGTAATTTCTCCCTCAAGGTGTCTTCGCGTGATGCAGTTGTGGAAATCAGCTGCATAGGCTATAACACCGTTTCTTACAAGGCATCGGAAATGCCGGCTACCATCGTTCTCACCGAGGATACCGACCTCCTTACCGAGAGTGTCGTTATCGGTTACGGTACCGTGAAGAAGAGCGATATGACCGGTTCCGTATCGGCTGTGAAGGCCGACCAGCTCAATAAGGGTGTTGTAACATCCCCTGCCTCAATGCTTATGGGTAAGTCTGCAGGTGTGGTAATCACCCCTGGCTCCGGAGCTCCGGGTTCCGGATCAACCATCCGTATCCGCGGCGGTTCTTCCCTCAAGGCTTCCAACGACCCGCTCATCGTCATTGACGGTCTGCCTGTTTCCAATTCCGGAATCAGCGGAACCGCAGATGCGCTGTCGTCTATCAACTCCAACGATATCGAGACCTTCACCGTCCTCAAGGATGCGTCAGCAACTGCAATCTACGGTTCACGTGCATCCAACGGTGTGATCATCATCACCACCAAGAAGGGTGCAAATGCCACCAACGCCCTTCAGGTTGATGCCGACTTCACCGCTTCTCTGAGCCAGAACACCAGGTTCGTAGACGTAATGGATGCAGCTGAGATCCGTGAGGCCGTAATCAGCTACGCCGGAGAAGATTCCGATGCTTACAGGGCTCTCGGCGATGCTGACACCGATTGGCAGAAGGAGATCTACCAGCTCGCACGGAACTACGAAGGCAACGTTTCCCTCTCAGGAAAGATCAACAAGAAGGACATCTATATGCCTTACCGCGTATCCATTGGCGCACTCAGCCAGCAGGGAACGCTCAAGACCGGCTACATGAACCGCGAGACCGTTTCCATCAACCTCGCACCTTCACTCTTCGACAAGCACCTCACCCTCAACCTCAACGGAAAGGGTATGAATATGGACACGAGGTTTGCCAACACCGACGCCATCACCCAGGCCGTACAGTATGACCCTACCAAGCCTGTCTATGACGAGAACGGGCTCAACGGCTACACCTGGTGGAACTACGGAAAGACCGGTGCAGACCAGTTCAAGGTGAGCAACTGCAACACCATGGCAAGCCAGAACCCTGTTGCCCTGCTCAATGACAAGAAGGATCTCGCAAACGCAAAGCGCTTCCTCGGAAACGCCCAGATCGACTACAAGGTTCACGGATTTGAAGACCTCCGTCTCAACCTCAACCTCGGTATCGACTACACCAGTTCAAAGGGTACCGTTGACGTGAACCCTAATACCGAGCAGTCTATGCACTCCACCTCTCAGCAGGCAGGTGACGGACACGCTTCAGGTTATCACACCAACTACAGCCAGAAGAAGCTCGACCAGACCCTCGAGTTCTATGCAAACTACAACAAGTCATTCGGCCAGCACACCGTTGACCTTATGGCAGGTTACTCCTGGCAGCACTACTACAACGAATCGTTCAACGAGCAGTACAAGGCCGACGGAACTGCGGAAACCGCAAGCGACTACTGGCTTTCAGCTCCTCGCACCAGCAAGAGCGAGTACTTCCTCGTTTCATTCTTCGGACGTGCCAACTATATCTATGGAAGCCGTTACTTCGTGACCGCAACTCTCCGTAGGGACGGTACATCAAGGTTCCAGAACAACAAGTGGGGTCTCTTCCCTTCAGTTGCTCTCGGATGGAACATCAAGAACGAGGAATTCCTCAAGAACAACGACAAGGTTTCAGCCCTCAAGCTCCGTCTCAGCTACGGACAGACAGGACAGCAGGACCTCAATGCCGGAGACTACCCTACCCTGGCAACCTATAAGAACAACACCAACGCCAGTATGTATTTCTTCGGAAACCAGCTTATCGCTCCAATCACTCCTCTCGGATACAATGCCGACCTGAAGTGGGAGACCACCACAACCTGGAACGCAGGTTTCGACTACGGTTTCCTTCGCGACCGCATCTACGGTACCGTTGACGTTTACAAGCGCTACACCAAGGACCTCCTCAACTGGACTCCTGTGGCTGCCGGTTCAAACCTCACCAACTATCTCGACGCCAACATCGGCGACCTGCAGAACACCGGTATCGAGTTTGAACTCAACGCCATCGCCATTGACACAAGAGACCTTTCCTGGAAAATCGGAGCCAACCTGGCCTGGAACAAGACCGTCGTAACGAAGCTTACCACCGATGACGAACGTGCAGACTACTACGGAGTCGAGACCGGCGGCATTTCAGGAGGTACCGGAAACAACATCCAGGTGCACCAGACCGGCTATGCCCCTTACTCATTCTTCGTTTACCAGCAGGTTTACGACACAGAGGGCAAGCCTATCGAAGGTTTGTATGTTGACCGCAACAACGACGGCAAGATCGACACCAACGACAAGTACTGCTACCACAAGGCAGCTCCTGACTTCACCTTCGGATTCAACACCGAACTGAGGTGGAAGAACTGGACTCTCGCTGCATCCGCACACGCATCAGTGGGCAACTATGTCTATGACAACATCCACTCAAACGGTGAGCTTCTTACCGACCTCTGGACCAACAGTTTCATAAAGAACTGCACATCCGGAGCCCTCAACACCAACTTCAGGACAAACGCACAGTACTTCAGCGATATGTATGTAAAGGATGCGTCATTCCTGAAACTTGACAACATCACCCTCTCACGCTTCTTCTCTTTCGGAAAGGTGAGCCGTCCTATGGGACTCAATGTATTTGCGACCGTACAGAACGTGGCCTGTCTGACAGCCTATAACGGAATCGACCCTGAAATCTATTCAGGTATCGACAACAACCTGTACCCTCGTCCTCGTACATATATCTTCGGTGTCAAGTTCAACTTTTAATTAGGAGGAGATTCAAAATGAAAAAGATATTCAGAATTCTTACGACAGGAGCAGCAACACTTGCGCTGCTTACATCTTGCGTCGGAGACCTCAACGTTACTCCTATTGACCCTAACGTGGTTCTTCCGGAAGATGTGCTCGATTCGCAGGAGGCCTACAACCAGCTCCTCGCAAAGGTTTACCAGGGTCTCGCCTGCTCGGCTTCCGACGGTCCTGACTCCAGCCCGGACATCTCCGGTGTGGATGGCGGTTATGGCCAGTACCTGCGTGCCATGTTCCATCTGCAGTGCCTCTCGACAGACGAGGCTGTATGCTGCTGGAACGACCAGACTCTCTACGATATTCACAACCTCTGCTGGTCAACTTCTGACACTTTCGTTGCCGCAGCTTACTACAGGGTATTCTTCCAGATCGGCCTTGCGAACGAATTCATCCGTCAGGCAAAGGCCACCACGATAGAAGGCTTTGACAAGAGGGAGCAGTACATCGCCGAGGCAAGGGCTCTGCGTCTGCTGAGCTACTACCACGCAATCGACCTCTTCGGCAATGTTCCTTTCTTTACCGAGGAAAATTCCGTAGGTTCCGAAGCTCCTAAGCAGATCAGCCGTGCCGATCTTTGGGATTGGATGGTTGACGAATGCAAGGATTTGCTCGAGGGTTCCAATCTCCCTGAGGCCGGCAAGACCGAATACGGCAGAATCGACAAGGGAAGCGTTCAGATGATTCTTGCAAAGCTCTATCTCAATGCACAGGTTTGGAAGGCTGCTGACGCCAACTACTTCGCTGAATGCTCCGCTCTCTGCAAGACCATCATGTCAGAGTATGGGCTCCACGACAAGTTCTCCGACCTGTTCTGCGCCGACAACCACCTCTGGACCAAGAACACCACCTACAACGGAGACGAAATCATCTTCGCCGTTCCGCAGGATGGTATCAGCATCCGTTCATACGGTGCTACCAACTACATCATCTTCGCTTCCACCGGTGGTGATATGGATGTGGCAACTGTTGGCATTTCATCCGGTTGGGGCGGTCTTTCCGTTACCCCTCAGCACGTTGACAAGTATGCCGAGGGTGATGTCAGGGCTATGTTCTACACCGGATACGGCAAGGATATTCCTGTGATCTCCGAATTTACCGGAGGCGGCTACAAGAGCACCAAGTTCTCCAACATCAACCACGACGGCACCGCAGCTCAGGCCAACGGTTTCGTTGACACCGATTTCCCTGTATTCCGCGCTGCTGATGCTTACCTCATGCTCGCAGAGTGCGCAAAGAGGGGCGGAGTTTCTGAGGCAGAAGGACTGGGCGCTCTCAATGCAGTAAGGGAAAGGGCCGGTATCAACCCTGTTGCTTCCTATACCCTCCAGGACGTTCTTGATGAAAGGGCAAGGGAACTCGCATTCGAGCTCGTACGCCGTCAGGACCTCATCCGCTACGGCCAGTTCACCACTGACGAGTATCTGTGGCAGTGGAAGGGCGGAGTCTATGAAGGAAAGGCTGTTGACAGCAAATACAACCTTTACCCTCTCACTTCCGGTGATACCAATGCCAACGGCAACCTTATCCAGAACGAAGGATACAGATAGTCTCCATCACTAAACAGCATACAAATGAAAAAGATATATTCAATTGCAATGTCCCTCCTCACAGTTGCTGCTATCAGCTCCTGTGTCAAGGAGAACCTGGCAGTGTACAATCCGGAGGGAACCCAGGCCCAGGTGCTTGGTGAGATTGCCGGTACTGCACTGGCAGCTGACGGAGAGGACCTTACGGCTACTTACAATCCTGCCGCTTTCAGTGTGACTTCTCCAGTGGCTTACGATTTCTACCTGGCTCAGACCGGCTCTGAGGAAGGAGCAAAACTCGCTTCCACCATCAAGAACGGAACCATCACTTTCAAGCAGAAGGACCTCAACTCCGCTATCCTCAATCTAGGAGGAGTTGCAGACGAGGCTATTTCTCTCGACTTCTGGCTCGTTGGTTACCTCTGCACTGACAAGGGTGCCGCCATTGCCGGAACCGATGTCAAATCCAATGTTGTAACCGCTTCATTTACTCCGTACAACGCCGACATCAACGATGTTGACGTATACGAGCACGTTTGGATTATCGGAAGCGGCGCCAGCGTCGGTGGCTGGGCTCACGACAAGGTTTACCAGTACCTCTACGACTACAACAAGGACGGCAAGACCTACGAGGGTCTCATCGACTATGGCAAGGATGCCGCTTCAGGTTGGAAGATCACCGGTATCGCCGGTTGGGACGACAGCTGCAACTGGGGTAGCGAGGCTCAGGCCGAGGACGCTGAGGCCAGTTCGATAGTGCTCATCTCCAGCGGTGGTTCAAAGGACATCAAGTGCTACAGCAAGCGTTTCTACAAGTGGACCTTCGACAAGACTTCTAGCACCCTTACGAAGGTTTACGGCTTCGACAATGTGGGCCTCGTAGGAGCTCTCCCTGGTTCTAACTGGAATCCGGCCGATCCTGATCTGAAGATGGAGTACAATGCTTACAAGCACAGATTCTACATTGACTACACCTTCGAATCTGCGACTGAAATCAAGTTCACCTGTGACGACGCCTGGACCCTCAACTGGGGCGCTGAACTTTCCGGTGGCAGCGGCAACATTGCAGCTCCTGCAGGTTCATACCGAATCTATCTCGACCTCAATGCAATGGAGTATAAGTTCGATGCCAACATGTTCGGCAAGGAAGAACCTGGACTCCCTGCAAGCGGTGGCGAAGAGCCTGAGGAAGCATGGTCTATCATCGGCTTGGGCAATGACTGGAACACAGATTATGACATGACCGAGGCAGAAACCGGTGTGTGGAAGTACAAGGGCATTACCCTGACCGAAACTGACGAATTCAAGATCCGTAAGAATCACGCTTGGACAACAAGCGTGGGCGGTCCGGAAGCAAACGCCAAGTCCAACATCGATCCTACTAATCCTTATGATGTTTACAAGCCTGAGCTGGGAACCGCATTCGCAACCGGCGACAAGAACATAGCCGTTCAAGTTGCAGGCACTTATGATGTGGTTTATGATACCAACGCAGGTACAATCACCGTAAGTGAGAAATTCTGGGGCATCACCGGATCCATTGCCGCACACGGCTTAAACTGGAACGGAGACTTGAAGATGAGTGAGGATAATGGTGTCTGGACAGGTTACGCAACTCTCGCTACCACCGATGCATTCAAGTTCCGCAAAGATGCTGACTGGGCTGAGAATTACGGCGCACCTGGCAATACTGAGCCGGCAGTTGTTGCCCTCGGCGAGCCTTTCGAAGCAGTAGCCGGAGGAAAGAATATGGCTGTTCCGCAGGACGGCTATTACAAACTCGTGCTCGATACCAACAACAAGACAATCACCGTTACTCTTGATTCCAACACGGGAACTGCAGCCCTTCGATAATCCTTTTGCGCCGCCGGCCAGCTGAGTCCGGCGGCGTTACAATAGATTGGTGGCTCTTGACCGAGCCACCAATTTCCAGTAAATAAAAATAAATCGGAAATGAAAAGAATCATCGCGCTATCTGTGCTGGCGGTTCTCTGCGCAGCCTGCATCAAAGGACCCTCATCATTGTCAGTAAGCCCCTCGGAGGTCGAAATCCCGGCATACGGAGGCAGTTCAAACGTGATTGTACGCTGCGACGGGGACTGGTCGCTTGAAATCAGCCAGGAGGGGGACTGGTGCAAGACTTCGATGACCAGGGGAAGCGGAAGCGCAACCGTATCCATCTCGGCCGGGTCGAACATAGGCGGAGACCTCAGGGAAGCCATCGTAAGCATAAATGCGGGGTCACTCAGTCCCGCAGTTGTCAGAGTCGTTCAGAAGGGAGAGGGAACGGCTCCTGAGGAACTCGTATATCCGGATCCCGCATCCGGCATAAGCGTTGAACCGGAAGTACCGGATGCCGATGAAGAATGTACCATAAGGTTCAGGCCGAAGGCCGGCAATCCGCTCTATAACCACAGCGGAGAAATTTACGGACATCTTGGAGTCGTGGTAGAGGGAGAGTGGATGTTCGTGCCTTGCGACTGGGCGGTAAGCGACGAGAAGGTTCATTTCACGAAAAACGGGGACAATGACTGGGAGCTGAAGCTTACCCCGTCCATCAGAGAATATTTCGGTTCCGGAGAGACGCCGGTCAATATGATAGCCATCATCGTACGCTCGGAAGACGGCAACACAAAGAGCCACGAAAACGACCAGTTCTGCAGCGTAAGCGACAACAAGTACCAGCCGGAGCAGTTCGATCCTGACCCTGTCGTCAAGGAAAAGATGCCTGCTGACGCCCATTACGGAATCAACACAAAGCCGGACGGAAGCGTAACCTTCGTGCTCTATGACAGGGACACAAGAGGCAACTGCCACAAATACTGCTACATAGTCGGTGACTGGAACGGCTGGGAAAGGGTTCCCGAAGCAGCAATGAAAAGGGACGATGAAAGCGGATGCTGGTGGATAAGCCTCAGCGGATTCGACCCTGACAAGGAATACCGTTTCCAGTACAGGCTCGGTACGCAGAGCGGCACCGATATACGCCTCAGCGACCCGTACACCGAAATAGTCTATGACCAGTGGAACGACAAATACATTTCCTGGGCTCCGGAATTCCCGGAAGACGCGAGAGCCCTGGTATCGGCATTCAAGATCAACAGGGACGAGTACAACTGGCAGGTTCAGGACTTCAGCATCGAGGACCGCAGGGATATGGTAATATACGAGCTGCATCTGCGTGACTTTTCGGAAAGCGGAGACCTTGCGGGTGCGCTTGAAAGGCTCGATTACATCAGCGGGCTCGGCGTGAATGCAATAGAGCTGATGCCGGTTCAGGAATTCGATGGAAATGACAGCTGGGGCTACAATCCCAACCACTGGTTCGCCCTCGACAAGGCTTACGGTACGAGGGAAGAGTACAAACAGTTCATCGATGAATGCCACAAGAGGGGCATTGCAGTGCTGTTCGACGTTGTTTACAACCACACCACCGGGTCCCACAGCTGGGCCAAGATGTGGTGGGACAGCAGCCTGAGCCGCACAGCCGAGAACAATCCGTGGTTCAATATGTACCCTACTCACCCTTACAACGTTTATCACGACCTCAACCACGAGAATCAGATGGTAAGGCAGACGGTGAAGGAAAGCCTCGGCTATCTGCTTGAAGAGTACAAGGTTGACGGATTCAGATTTGACCTCACAAAGGGATTCACACAGACCCAGACTGACCCTGACGTGGCCAAATGGGGCAAGTACGACCAGAGCAGGGTGGACATACTTGAAGATTATGCAGACTACATTCATTCCATCAACCCAAATGCTGCCGTGATCTTCGAGCACCTCTCCGACTGGGACGAGGAAAAGGTGCTTGCGGAGCACGACATACAGCTGTGGAGAAACGTCAATGGCGAATACCGCAACGCGATGTCCGGCTCGGGAGGAAACTTCTCGAACATCTGGTCCACAGCTCCTTTCGGAGGGTTCGTGGGATATATGGAGAGCCACGACGAAGAGCGCATCTGCTACGGCGCAACTGCCGGTGCCGATGACGTAAGTTGGGGCATTTGCGGCACTCTCACCGGATGGGGCACCGATGCAGATATAACGATGACTGCCGACGAGCCTTTCTTCGTTGCCAAAAACGTAAGCTTCACCGCAAGCGATATGTTCAAGATCAGAGGCAACTCCGAGTGGAACGATGCATACAACTGGGGTGCTTCCAGCAAGGGATACAAACTTCCTCTTGACAAGGGCTATGTGATGACGCTCGGCTCGTCATCCCAGGATATGGCAGTGCCTGCAGCGGGTACATACGATGTGTATTTCTGCCCTGATGCCTCCACGATATGGCTGATGACTCCGGGCAAGAGGCCGGATGAACCGGAAATCAGCTCTGATGAAGATGCTCTTGCCCTTGCAATGCGCAGGGCCGGAGCCTGTGCAGCATTCTTCCTGACCGTTCCTGGCCCGAAGATGATATGGCAATTCGGTGAAATCGGCTATGACTACTCCATCAACTACAATGACAGGACCGGCCGCAAGCCTGTCGTCACTGACAAGTATATGGCGCAGAAGGAACGCAAAGAGCTCTATGACACCTATTCACAGCTTCTGAAGTTCCGCCGCGAGAATCCTCGTTTCTTCGACTCGGATGCCGAGTTCAGATGGACCCCTACAGGCACCTGCAAGACTATCCTTTGCAGCGCTGACGGCAAGTCATTCCACGTGGTCGGCAACTTCGGGTCCAAGGATATGAGCTACACTATGCCGGGCGGCAATTGGAAGGATTGGCAGAGTGGAGAAAGCCCGGATGGCACAATCAGCCTCAAACCGGGCGAATTCAGACTTTTCACTGACTTTTAATGACTCAGATTCAAATGAAGATCAAACTATTGGCATTGATGGTGCTGCTTGGGCTGTGTTCCTGCACAAAGCCGGCATCGGAATCAGATGGGAAGACAGATAATGGCGAGGACAACACCGGGGAGGTCATCAAACCGAGCCTGGACAAGTTTTACAAAGGCACCACAATGTGCTTTGCGTCCTATTTGCAGGATATGGGACTTGTCTATAGGGAAAACGGGACCGAAAGCGACCCATATACCTCCGTCAAGCAGCACGGAGCCAATATCGTCAGGCTGCAGCTTGACCAGTGCCCGTTTGACAACTACAACGGGCTTACAATAGACTGGCAGACTTACAGCCGTGTCCTGGCCGATATGAAAAAGGCAAAGGAAGCGGGTCTGGATGTATTCCTGACACTCAAACCGGACTATGACATATACAGCGAAAGCACGGTTTCGCACAACAACATCCCTGAAAGCTGGAAGGGAGAGAGCGATTCCAAGGTCGGGGACCTTCTCTACCAGTGGGTTTACGACACCCTGGACAAACTCCTCAAAGAAGGTGTGCAGCCGGCTGTCGTGGCTGTCGGCAATGAGGTGAACGTGGGCTTTCTCAAACCTTCAGCGGGCAGCAACGACGCTTCGCGTACCGGTGCCCTGCTTGCAAGGGGCTTTGCTGCTGTCCGCAAATTCGCCGCCGACAATTCCCTGGACTGCGCCATAGCCCTCCATATCGCAGACCCGGCCAAGGCAGAGTCCTACATCAGCAGCATAGAAGCCGCCGGCGGAAAGGATTATGACATAATCGCTCTGTCTTACTACCCTGGAAAGGATATAGGCCACACGCTCCCTTACAATAGCGTAAAGACCACGCTCGAAGCCCTGAAGAGGCAGTTCGGCAAGCCTTCGATGATTGTGGAGACCGCCTACTCCTTCACCACAGGCACCGTGAACGGCAGCTGGATGGGTGACTGGTGTTCCAATGCCTACAACTACCCTGACTGGGATGACGCGGTCAACAGCGTGAACTACACCCCGGCAAAACAACGCGAATGGCTGCGCAGCCTTGCAGAGGAAGTTAAGGCGGCCGGTGGAGCAGGTCTCATCACCTGGGGCACGGAATCCCTTCCCGACCTGCAGGAAGGCAAGGAGCAGGGCCACGGCACAGGACTTTATACCTACCCTGCGGAATGGGCCTACGGCAGCACCTGGGAGAACAACTCCTATTGGGACTTCACTGACGGCAACAATTTACACGAAGGTATTGACTGGATGAAGGACGTACAATGAAAAAGCTGATTTCAAGTCTCGCCGCAGCCGCCCTTCTGCTGCTTGCCTTCTCCTGCAACAAGGAGAACCCCACCCAGGATCCACCGAAGGAAGAAGAGAAGCCCGTGGTGGAGGAAAAGACGGGAACCGAATATATCTACGACCTCGAGGCTTTGCCTGAGATGCACCTCAGCTTCCGGCTTGACGAGTGGAACAGCCTGCTGAAAAAATTTGACGTCAACCCGCATACAGACGATCAGGTGAAGTGCGACGTGCGTTTCATCAAGGGGGAAGATGAGTTCAACATCAGCGATGCCGGCATTCGTCTCAAAGGCAATACTTCCAGAAGGCGTCCCGAGGGCAGCAATGGCCAGATGCACGTCAAGGACAAGGCGGACTGGCACCACTGCCATTTCCAGCTCAATCTCCGCAAGTTCGTCAAGGATGACGAGCATAAAATCAAGGGCGTCAAGAAAATAGCCCTCAAGTGGTTCAAGGACGACCCTATGTATGTGAGGGAACTGTACTGCTACGACCTCTTCCGCAGGGCCGGAGTCTGGACTGCATCGAATTCATCCTACTGCCGCCTCTTCATCCACGTCGAAGGGGATACCGAGGAAGCATACTACGGAATATATGATATGATAGAGCCTGTAGATGACGACTACCTCAAGGATCGCAAGGACAAGTACGAGGATGCAAAAGGCAATCTGTGGAAATGCCGTTACGGAGCCACCCTCAACGATACCAACGCCGACATAGGCGCAGACCTTGATGACGGCGTGGAGCACACCTATGAACTCAAGACCAACACCGATGAGCTAGGTGCCGCCAAGGCCCAGCTCCAGGATTTCATCACCAACATACGCAAGCGTTCGGGCAATGACTTCAAGACCTGGTTTGCAGAGCACTGCGACGTGGACCTGCTGCTTCTGACTTATGCCGTAAATGTGGCCTGCGGTATGTGGGACGACTATTGGAACAACTGCAACAATTACTACATCTACTTCAACTCCACCGCCACGGACTCGTATAAGTTCTATTTCATACCTTACGACTACGACAACACCCTGGGTACCAGCCTGCAGTGCGGGGCGTTGAGCGATTCCGCCCGCCAAGACCCTTTCAACTGGGGCGACTCCAGGAAGAATCCTCTGATTTACAAGGTTTTGCAAATACCCGAGTACAAGGAAATATACCGCCAGCACCTCCTGAATCTGTGCGACGCTTCCTCAGAGCTCTTCTACTACGACTCAAGCATTGCCAGGATAAGGCAGTGGCATAAGCTGATTTCCCCTTACATTGACAACGACACCGGCGAGGACTGCGTCATCGAGGACAAACCGGCATCCTGGGGCAACCACTCCGAGTACAGGCTTCTGAACCCTGGCTCCAACAATTACTTCCAGGTCAGGACAACAAGCATCAAATCATACTGCAAATAAAATGAAACGTTTACTCTTTATTCTCAGCATCATCGTCCTGTCAGCCTGCTGCAGCAATCAGGCTACGGACAACAGTGACAACAGACTTGCGGAGGGTATCGTATATGAGCTGAACGTGCGTCAGCTCACCCCTGAGGGGACTTTCGATGCCGCCGCAGAGAAGCTTCCAATCCTCAAAGACGCAGGAGTGGATATAGTTTGGTTAATGCCGCTCTACCCTATCGGAGTGGAGGGCCGCAAGGGCAGTCTCGGCTCCTACTATGCCATCAAGGACTACTGCGCCGTCAATCCTGAATTCGGCACGCTGGAAGATTTTGACGAATTTGTAAAAAAGGCCCATTCCCTCGGAATGAAGGTCATCATCGACTGGGTTGCAAACCACACTTCTCCGGACCACCCTTGGGTGACGGAGAAACCGGCCGAATGGTATATGCGCGACGAACAGGGCAAGACCATCACCGAATACGACTGGACCGATATCGCGAAGCTCAACTACGACTGCCCGGATGTGGCAGTGGCTATGGAAGACTGCATGCGCTTCTGGCTCGACAGGGGCATAGACGGATTCCGCTGCGATATGGCTTACATCGTGCCACAGTCATTCTGGACCAAGGTGTTTGCAGATTTCCGCAAGGACTACTCGAGGCCGCTCTACTTCCTCGCCGAGGGTGAGGAGGCCTGGCTGCACGAAGCCGGATTCAATACCAGCTACGCCTGGAAGTTCCACCACCTCATCAACGATATCGCCCAGGGCAAGGCCGGAGTGGATTCTCTTGTCAGCTACCTGAACTGGAACGCAGCCACCTACCCTGCCGACTCATACCGTCTCAGCTTCACCTCCAACCACGACGAAAACTCCTGGGCAGGCACCGAGTTCGAGCGTATGGGCGAGGCCTGGAAGGCAATGATAGTGCTCTGTTGGACACTTCCAAACACCCAGCCGCTGATTTACACCGGCCAGGAAGTGGGAAACAACAAGCGTTTCGAGTTCTTCGAGAAGGATCATCTCACCAATTATGAGACCAACTCATACACCGAGTTCTACCGCTACCTCAACAGCGCACGCGACGCCCATCCGGCCCTTCGCAGCACTGAGGCAAAGTTCGAGATCCTGTCCACTGACAACGAGACCCTGGTGTTCAGGCGCAGCCTTGCAGACGACTGCGTCACCGTCAGCGTGGAACTCAAGGCTCCTTGGAACTGGAGCATAAGCAGTCCTGCCGACCGCATCGCACACGTGGAGCCGCCGTGCTGGTGGGTGGGTATGAAGACCTCCCTGCAGCTTCTCGTGAACGGCGAGGACATCAGTTCCTGGGACGTGGCGATACGCGGAGGAAAGGGTGTGAGCATCACCGGTGTGCACAAGGCCGACAGCCCCAACTACATCTTTGTGGACGTGGACGTGAAGGCTGACGCCGAAACCGGGGTTTATGAACTCGTGTTCAGCAAGGGCGGCGAGAGCTTCAGCTATCCTTATGAGATTTCAGCGCGTCGCGAGGGTTCTGCGGAGCGCAGGAGTTTCAGCACCGCAGACGCTATCTATCTCATTATGCCTGACCGCTTCGTGAACGGCGACAGCAGCAACGACAACAGCTGCTGCACTACCGAAAAGGCTGATTATCAGGCATTCTTCGGACGCCACGGAGGAGATATCCAGGGCATAGAAGACAAGCTTGACTACATTGCCGACCTCGGAATGACCGCCATCTGGAACACTCCTCTGCTGCTCGACAACGAGCCTGAGTCTTCATACCACGGCTATGCCTGCGGCGACTATTACAAGATCGACCCGCGCTTCGGAAGCAACTGGAAATATCGCGAACTTGTGCGCGAAGGCCACAAGAGAGGCATAAAGATGATTATGGACATCGTGACCAACCACTGCGGCACCCACCACTGGTGGATGAGCGACCTGCCTTTCGAGGACTGGATACACCAGTGGCCGGAGTACACCCACTCCAACTGCGCCTTCTCGGCCCAGAACGACCCTTACTGCTCCGAGAAGGACAGGGAGAATATGCTCGGCGGCTGGTTCGACACTTCAATGCCCGATATGAATCTCGATAACCCTTACCTGCTCCAGTACTTCAAGCAGTGGGGCGCCTGGTGGGTCGAGTGGGCCGACCTGGACGGCTTCCGCGTGGATACCTATCCATACAACGAGAAATACCCTATGTCAGAATGGTGCAAGTCCATCACCACCGAATACCCCAACTTCAACATCGTGGGAGAGGTATGGTCCAACAACGTGCCACAGGTGGCATACTGGCAGAAAGACAACCCTAACAAGGACGGATTCAACTCCAACCTCCCTTCCATCATGGACTTCTGTCTGATGAGCGCCATCGCAGGCAGCATCAACAGTGATTCGGAGAGCTGGGACGAAGGCATCACCAAGGTGTATGACTCCATCGCCAATGACCTCTACTTCACCGACGTGGACAATATGATGATATTCCCGGGCAACCACGACACCGACCGCATCGGCGACATTGTGGGCAAGGACCCGAACAAGATGAAGATAGTCTATACCCTTATGGCAACCCTCCGCGGCTTCCCTCAGATTTTCGCCGGAGACGAGCTTATGGTAGTGTCCCGCGACCGCAGGCAGGGCCACGGCGGACTCCGCGTGGAATTCCCTCTGCTTTGGGAGGAGAACCCCGTACAGTGCGACCTCCACAACTATTTCAGGACCCTCTTCCGCTGGAGGCAGACTTCCGACGCAGTGCAACACGGCAAGACAAAGCACTTCATCAGCAGGGACAACACCTACGCATACTTCCGCTACACCGACAACGAGGCCGTGTTCGTATTCGTAAACAACAATCCTGAGCCGCGCACGCTGAACTGGGCCGACTACGCCGAAATCACCGGTTCCCTCAAGGGAAGCGGCAGGGTGGTCACCGACGGCAGCGCATTCAAGCCTGAAAACTGTGTTATCAACGGCAAATCAAGCCTTATCGTAGAATTCAAATGAAAAGATACCTTACCCTTATCGCGGCACTGATTGTCGCCGCCTGCTCCGGCACAAAGCCCGCTGAAGCTGAAAAACTGGAATTATCCTCCCCGGAAGGAAAACTCACAATGAGCTTCCTGCTCCAGGACGGTGTGCCTATGTACACCCTCTCCCACAAGGGTGAGGCCGTGGTACTTCCGAGCCGCCTGGGCTTCGAGCTGCGCGGCACCATCAAGGCCGAGGACGTGAACATCACCCCGTCCGGCATCACCAAGACTGACAGGAAACCTTCCTATATGTTCGACCGCAACTTCGAGCTCATAGGCTCGGGCACCGATACTTTCGACGAGACCTGGGAACCGGTTTGGGGTGAGGAGTCAAAGATACGCAACCACTACAACGAGCTCCTCGTGCAGCTGCGTCAGAAGGACAGCGGCCGCCTCGTGAACCTGCGCTTCCGCCTCTATGACGACGGTCTCGGCTTCCGCTACGAGTTCCCTGCAGGACAGGAGCTTAACTACTTCACCATCAAGGAGGAGCTGACCGAGTTCGCACTTGCTTCCGACTGCACCGCGTGGTGGATTCCGGGAGACTACGACACTCAGGAGTATGAGTACGAGGTATGCAAACTCTCCGAGATCGAGAAGAATTTCGCCAACAACCTGCGCGACAACAGCTCCCAGACCCCGTTCAGCACCAGCGGTGTGCAGACCTCGCTGCAGATGAAGTCCGAGGACGGACTCTATATCAACATCCACGAGGCGGCGCTGGTAAACTACCCTTGCATGCACCTGCTCGTGGACGGAAAGAAGCACTCGCTGCGCGCCTGGCTCACCCCTGATGCCCAGGGCTGGAAGGGATATATGCAGACCCCTTGCCACACCCCATGGAGGACCGTACAGGTGGCAGAGAGCGCCGAGGAGCAGCTCGCCAGCAGGCTCATACTCAACCTCAACGACCCTTGCGCCATCGAGGACGTGAGCTGGATACATCCGGTGAAGTATATGGGCGTATGGTGGGAGATGATTGCCGGCGCAGGCAGCTGGAACTACACTGACGTGCCTTCAGTGAAGCTCGGGGAGTTCGACTATTCCACCGCCAAGCCAAACGGACGCCACAGCGCCAACAACGAGAGAGTGCGCTACTACATAGATTTCGCAGCCGAACACGGTTTCGACGCCCTCCTCGTGGAAGGCTGGAACGAAGGCTGGGAGGACTGGGCAAACTGCAGCAAGGACTATGTCTTCGACTTCGTGACCCCTTACCCTGACTTCGACATCAAGGCCCTCAACGAATACGCACATTCCAAGGGCATCAAGCTCGTCATGCACCACGAGACCTCTTCTTCCGCCCGCAATTACGAGCGCCATATGGAGGCAGCCTACAATCTTATGAACGAATACGGCTACGATGCCGTGAAGTCCGGATACGTGGGTGACATCCTCCCTCGCGGAGAGTACCACTACGGCCAGTGGATGGTGAACCACTACCTCTACGCCGTGACCGAGGCTGCACGCCATCACATTATGGTGAACGCCCATGAAGCGGTGCGCCCTACCGGTCTGTGCCGCACCTGGCCTAACCTCATAGGCAACGAATCCGCTATGGGCACCGAGTACCAGGCCTTCGGCGGCATACAGCCTAAGCATACCACCATACTTCCATTCACGCGTCTGAACGGCGGTCCTATGGACTATACCCCGGGCATCTTCGAACAGAATCTGAAAGATTGGTGCGGCAACAACTCCCACGTCAACGCCACCATTGCCAACCAGCTGGGTCTCTACCTGACCATGTACTCCCCTCTCCAGATGGCTGCCGATACTCCTGAACACTACTCCAAATTCATGGATGCATTCCAATTTATCAAGGATGTTGCTGTAGATTGGCAGGAAAGTCGCTATCTTTGTGCGGAGCCTGGAGATTACATCATAGTGGCGCGCAAGGCGAAGGGCAGCGGTCAGTGGTTCTGCGGCGGCGTGACGGACGAAAATCCGCGCGAGTTCGACGTGAAGCTCGACTTCCTCGAGCCAGGCAAGTATGAGGCTACCGTGTATGCCGATGCTGCCGATGCCCACTATCTGACCAACCCACAGGCTTATGTGATTGAAAAACAAATTGTTGATGCCGACAGCACCCTCCATCTCAGGATGGCGGCAGGAGGCGGATTCGGAATTTCATTTGAGAGATGCAAGTAACATTCAAAATCGAATACCAGACAGTGTGGGGCGAAAGCCTCGCACTGGTTCTGAATGACAGGAAATACCCTATGGATTGGGGTGAGGGCGGCGTTTGGTCCGTGACTGTAAAGAACTGCACGGCTGCCGCACTCAAGGACTACACTTACGTGGTGATGCGCGAAGGCCTCATCTGGCGTACCGAATGGAAGCACCATAGTTCCAAGATGGCCAGGGAGATTTCAGACAAGTGGATTGACTGCCCTATTCCGGGTTGTCCTTTCCCTCGCGAGCACCAGGCAGCCAAATTTGACCGCCCGGGATTCAGGGGCGCCGGTACCGCGATTCCGGTGTTCTCCTTGCGCACCGAGTCCGATTTCGGCATAGGCGAATTCAAGGACCTGCGTCCGCTCGTGGACTGGGCTGCCGCCACGGGACAGTGCATCATCCAGCTCCTGCCGGTCAACGACACCACACGCAAGGGTGAGTGGAAGGATTCGTATCCTTACAGCCCTATATCCTCCTTTGCCCTCCACCCGCTCTACATCAATCTGCAGGCGTTGGGAATCAGGGAGACTGTGGCATTCAAGAAGGAGCAGGCCGAGCTCAACGCGCTCGATGAATTGGACTATCCGCGCGTGTTCCAGGCCAAGATGAAATACATACGCAAGGCCTTCAAGACCCGCGGCGCCAGGGACATGGACACCCCTGGATTCAAAAAGTTCGTGCTCGAGAACGAATACTGGCTCGAGGAGTACGCGCAATTCTGCGCCAAACGCGACTCTCTGGAACCGGAGTACTACCGCTGGATGCAGTGGCACCTGGACAAGCAATTCGCTGCCGAGGTAAAGTACGCTCGCGGCAGGGGCGTGTCCCTGAAGGGTGACCTTCCAATAGGTGTGAGCTCCGACAGCGCCGAGGCCTATTGGCATCCGGAACTTTTCAACCTGGATTCCACAGCCGGTGCACCGCCTGATTATTTCAGCAAGGACGGCCAGAACTGGGGCTTCCCTACTTACAACTGGGAAGAGATGGCCAAGGATGATTTCGCTTGGTGGAAGGCTCGCTTGAGGAAGATGTCGCAGTATTTCGACGCTTTCCGCATCGACCACATACTCGGATTCTTCCGTATTTGGGAGATTCCTGCCGGCATCAGGAGCGGTCTTGCAGGTCACTTCAACCCTGCCCTGCCTTACAGCCCCGAGGAAATATACAACATGCATCTTCCGATTGACGGCCTCTTCCACGAGGACCCGAGGCATCCGGGAATGTATCAGCCTCTCATCAACCCTGCTTCGCAGAATCTGCCACAGTGGCAGCAGGAGAGGTTCGGCGCCCTCTACAACGACTTCTTCTACCATCGCCACGACGAGTTCTGGAGAAGGAACGCGGAAAGGAAACTTCCTGAACTTCTCGGAGCTACCGGAATGCTCGCCTGCGGAGAGGATCTCGGAATGGTGCCGGACTGCGTGCCGGGTGTAATGGACCACGAAAGAATCCTTTCCCTGAGGATGCGCGGAATGGAGAACGAAGGCCCTTGGAAGCAGCTCAGCGTCTGCGCCACTTCAAGCCACGATATGGAGACTCTGCGCATGCAGTGCAACCACGATCCGGAGCCTTGGGAAGTACGCAATATGCTCTGGGAGTTCCTCGCTTCGCCTTCCATGCTCGCAATCTTCCCGCTTCAGGACTGGGTGGCCCTCGACAAGAGGTTCCGCCGTGCGGACAGGAACGTGGAGAGAATCAACTATCCAGCCGACTCCGATAACCACTGGAAGTTCCGCATCCACTTCAATCTCCAGGACCTGATGCAGGAGAGCGAACTCAACGTGGCCGTGACCGGGCTGCTCAAGGACAGTTCACGCTTCGTAAAGGAAACGGCAGAATAAATTCTGATTATTGTCAAAAAATGTTGAGGGTGGCCTTACGGTCACCCTCAACTTGTATGGAGTTTAAATTTCAATAGGCTTGTACTTAGGCACGAGGCTGAGCACTTCCACCTCACTTACAAGGTTGAAATCCTCGTTAATTGCGTGCTTGAGCGCTGAAGCGGCAACCGCGAATTCAAGGGCTGAAGCCTGATCCCCGGGATACTTGAGCATGCCGTGAATGAGTCCGCCCTGGTAAAACTCCTTGCCGTCATATCCGGCTGCATCCGTATTGCCTCCTTCCACGTCGGCGTCCGGCTTGAATCCCAGGCAGAGTTCCGCATCCTCTTCGTTGCCTATGCATACGTCCACATATTTCATCAGCGGGTGAAAAACAGTTTGACAGTTCCTCAAGGCATCCTTTTCGTAACTGAACGGCTCTTGTGTCCTAGAAATTCACTCCGAACCCGAAGTATAGGTAGTTCTCCCTTTCCATCAGCCTCTCGGCCCCGCTCCTGAGGCGCAGTGAGGACAGGAGATAACCCATCTTGACCGTGAAGGAGCCGAAGTCCACTCCCACGGCAGGTGAGATTCCCGTACTGTATGCGTTAATCCCGCTGTCGCTGTATTCGAAGGCGCCGCCGACATTTACGCTCACGCCCATCCGCGCAATCGTGAGAATTTAAAGTATTTTCATACAGCTTAATGATTATTGTGCACAAATTTATACAATGCCTGTCAATATTGCAATCGGCAGCCAGGACTATAAAAAAATCCCGGGACGCGGAGGCCCCGGGAAATATCGGATTACAAGGGAATCTCTATTTCAGAGTGCCGTTCTCGGCTGCCTTGATCATATTCTCGTTAGCTGAGACGTAGACCTCGACGCGACGGTTCTTGGCGCGGCCTTCTGCGGTGGAATTGTCAGCCACAGGCTCGTTGAAAGACTTTCCGGCGGTGGTCATGCGGGAGGCGCTGATGCCGTTGGTCTGGAGATAGCTGGCGACTGCGCTTGCCCTCTGGTTGGAGATACGCTCGTTCACAGAGGCGCTGCCGGTGTTGTCGGTGTGGCCGAAGATGGTGATGTCTGTGTCAGGAAGATCCTTCATTTGGCTGGCAAAGTCCTTGAGCTCAGACTTGGAAGCATCAGAGAGGGTAGTACCGTTGGTAGGGAAAAGAATACCGTCGGCAAAGGTCACTTTGATGGCCTGGAGGCCGTTGGCGTCGGTAATGGTCTCAACCTGGGCGTTTTCGAGCTCCTGGGCGAGTACAGCAGCCTTTTCGTCCATCTTCTTTCCGATGACTGCTCCGGTACCTGCGCCAATAGCCGCGCCTATGGCGGATCCTATGGCTGCACCCTTGCCGTTGCCGATGAGGGCGCCTACGCCTGCACCCAATGCAGCTCCGGCTCCGGTGCCTATGAGGGCATCCTTTTCAGCATTGGAGAGATTTGCAAGAACTCCGCACCCTGTCGGAGTGAGCACAACAATTGCACTTGCGAGAATGATAAAAAACTTTTTCATATTCAATACTTATTTTGGCGGCGAATATATCAATAATCCTGCAAATATGCAAAGAGGACATCAAGAGAGGAAGCATCTAGCGGAAAATGAGGGAAAAGACAGTCTCCCGGCTGTCACTGCGCAAAAGGCGCATATTGCCGCCGTGCATACGCATAATCTGACGGGAAAGACTCAGACCTATGCCCGTACCGTCGCTTTTGGTGGTAAAGAAAGGCACGAAGATCTGCTCCTGGCTCTCGGGGCTTATCGCCGCCCCGTCATTGCCCACGTTGATGACCACACTGTCGTCTGCACTCAGGTCTGCGCTCAGGCGTATATGTTTCGCCCCCGCCTGCACGGCATTCCGAATAAGGTTCACCAGTATCTGCGAGATCTGGCTCTCGTCGGCGTAGAGCAGTATGTCATCCTGCTTCTCTTCGAAGGCGGCCGTGGCCCCGGCGCTGCGCAACTGGGATTCGGTGAGTTCCAGCACGGAAGCCGCAAGGTCGCGGACATAAAAAGCCTTCTTTACAGGCGCGGCGACTCTGGTGAGGTTGCGGTACGACTCCACGAACTTTATGAGGTTGCGCGAAGATGCCGCAATGGTCCTGAGTCCTTTGTTGAGCTCGTCCCCTTCCACCTGCTGCAGTGCCTCGCTCAGCGAAGCGATAGGGGTAACGGTATTCATGATCTCGTGGGTGAGCACGCGTATGAGTCTGTGCCAGGACTCGCTCTCCGTCTGCTCTATGGCGGAGCTGATGTCGTTGAAGGCATTGATTTTCACATCTTTGCCACGTATATGGGCAGATGATGAGGAAATGGAAATGTTCTTCTTGAAGCTTTCGTTATAGAAGCTGGCCTTGCTTTCACCATCCTCTGCCGCAGCAAGGAAGGCCTCGCCCAAGCCCCTGTCGATGACAGACAGCTGGCGCATGGATGTGAGCGATGACAGCCCGAGCAGTTCCCTCGCCTTGCGGTTGGAATACACCACGCGCCCGTTTTTCTCCTCGAACACCAATATGCCGGTCTGCACCTGGTCGAGCATCTGAGCATACCAGGCCTCGGCTTCGTGAATCTCCCGGGACTCCTTGTCGAACAGGGCCTTGAGACGGTTTAAGGTGCGGTTGATGCCCCGGTCCAGCATCTTACCGCGCCCGAAACGGAAGTTGCTCTCACCGTCTTCCAGGGCATCGAGCATATAGTTGATCTTGCGCTTGATTCGCCTGGTCTGGACCAGGTAGCACAGCAGAGTCGTGACCAGCACGGCCGCGGCTACAATCAGTGCCACTGTGGTCCAGGCAATCATATGCCGTATTTCTTGAGTTTGTTATACAGGGTGGGGCGGCTGATGTCCAGAGACTTGGCCACAAGGGAAAGATTGCCGGAGTACTTCTCCATCGCCGCGCGTATCGCCTTTTCTTCCGCCGCTTCGAGGGTCTCCCCTCCACTCACCGGGCTTGCCGGCGCACGGGACGGTGTCAAGCCGAGGTCCTCAGGCCGCAAAGTCCTGCCTTCGCAGAGTATGACCGCCTTCTCCACACAATTCTGCAGCTCGCGCACATTGCCGTTCCACGGGTAGGAGCGCATCTGGGCGGCAGCCTCGGCGCTGATGTTTTCCACCTCACGGTGGTAGCGCTGCGCATACGAAGAAAGGAAGAGCTCAGCAAGGGGAACTATGTCATCAGGGCGTTCCCGGAGCGGGGGTATGTGGAAGTGTACGGTATTGATGCGGTAGTAGAGGTCCTCCCGGAAACGGCCGCTCTCCACCAGTTCCTTCACATCCAGGTTCGTAGCGCAGATGAGGCGTATATCCACGGGAATCAGCCTGTTCTCCCCGACGCGGCAGATGGTGCGCGACTGTATGGCACGCAGCAGCTTCGCCTGCGAGGGAAGGGGTATGTTGCCTATTTCGTCAAGGAAAAGGGTGCCGCCGTCCGCTTCTTCGAATTTACCCTTCCTGTCGGCGACAGCATCGGTAAACGCGCCCTTCACGTGGCCGAAGAGCTCGCTCTCGAAGAGACTGTCCGGGATCGCGCCGGCATCCACGCTCACCATAGCTCGGGAAGCGCGCATTGAAGCACGGTGCACCTCAGAGGCAAGCACGTCCTTACCGGTGCCGTTCTCGCCCGTAATGAGCACGGTAGCGTCGGTCGGCGCGATTTTGGCGAGCATGCGACGTATGTCCTGCATCGCGGGGCTGCTGCCCCAGAAAATGGACGGCTGCGGATTCCCGCGGGACAGCTCCTTGCGTCCGCGACTCGCAGCCTCACAGGCGCTGCGCAGGGTGGAGATGAGCTTGTCATTGTCCCAGGGTTTGACGATGAAGTCGTACGCGCCCCGTTTCATACCCTCCACCGCGAGCTGCACGTCGGCGTAGGCGGTGAAAAGAACCACGACCAGACCCGGGAAGCGGCTACGCAGGTCGCTGAGCCAGTACAGGCCCTCGTTGCCGGTGTTTATGTCGGTGTTGAAGTTCATATCCAGCAGGACCACGTCCGGACGGAATTTTTCCACGGCGGAGACAAGGGTCACGGGAGACGGCAGAAGCTCCACCTGCCCGAAGTGCATAGGGAGCAGTATCCCCAGCGCCGAGCGTATTCCGGAGTTGTCGTCAACCACGAGTATTTTTCCAACTTTAGAAGCCATTGTAATGTAAGGAATCTTTACAAAGATACGACTTTTTCCGAAAAACGATTTTGTAGATGTGGGCCGATAGGAACGTCCGCTCTGCGGCCGATAATAAAGCGGTCATCATCCATTACCGCATCAACTAAATAATTTAGTTGATAAACTATATAAAATAGTTGCACAAAAAGAAAATTTAGTTACCTTTGTGTCGTA
>CAMEWE010000016.1:0-39768 GCA_945939695.1 uncultured Bacteroidales bacterium | reverse complement strand
CTTTGCAAGCGCCGGGCGAAGCCCGAAAGCGGTCCCAGAGAAACGGGTCGCCGCACGCAGCAGCGAGGGGAACAGCAGCTGCATCACAAAGCCGGAGTGCCCGCAGCAGCGAGGGGCGGTAGTGCATTTTTTCAGTTTTTTCGCCGCCCTATGGGGCTTTTTTCGTATATTTGAACTTTGTACGAAGAACCGTAACGCGGTCTAAATTTATCAATATATCGGTCGTAGCATATGAATGGAGCGAATGATTTTTCAAGACTGGAACTGAGCTTGTCGGGATGCAGATATAACTACCGCTATTTCCGCTCCCTGCTCAAGCGTTCCACCAAAATGCTCGTGCTCGTCAAGGCAAACGCCTACGGACACGGCGCGGTGGAGTTTGCCTCAATGTTACAGGCTGAAGGCGCCGATTATCTGGCCGTAGCCCTCCCCATCGAAGGAATGGAACTTCGCCGCTGCGGCGTATCCCTGCCAATACTCGTACTCACTGCCGGAACCGACTTCTTCCCGGAAATCATAGACAACCGCCTCGAACCGGGAATCCCTAACCTGTACACGCTCAAAGCTTTCTGCGACGAGCTGGACGCACGGGGGATGAAGCAGTATCCCGTACACATCAAGCTCGACACCGGCATGCACAGGCTGGGATTCATGAGCTCGGAGCTTCCGGAATTGTTTGATTTCCTCGCCACCCACGACCAGGTACGCGTGCAGTCGGTGTACTCCCACCTCGCCGCATCCGAAGACCCGGAAGAAGATGAATTCACACTCGGACAGATTGCAATGTTCCGGGACAACGCCCAGGCATTGAGCGACGCGCTGGGCTACCGCCCGATGTGGCACGTGCTGAACTCGGCCGGCATAGAGCGTTTCCCCCAGTATCAGTTTGATATGGTGCGCCTGGGAATAGGCATATACGGCATCAGCGCCCTGCCGGGCGTGAAACTCAGGCACGTTGCATCCCTCAAGGTCAAGGTGCTGCAGGTAAAGCACCTGCGTCCCGAGGACGGCACCATAGGCTACGGCCGCTATGGACACGTAGCCCCGGAAGGATCGGTCATTGCCACCATTCCGGTGGGTTATGCGGACGGACTGGACAGGCATCTGGGGCGCGGAGCGGCATCGTTCAGCGTCAACGGACACAGGGTGCCGACCATAGGCAACATCTGTATGGATATGTGTATGCTCGACGTGAGCGGAGTGGACGTGAAGGCCGGGGATACGGTCACCATTTTCGGGGACGACCCGACTGTGGAGGAACTTGCGCGGATACTCGGCACCATACCGTATGAAATCCTGACCTCCGTTCCCCGTAGGATAGAAAGAATCATAGTAAAATAAAGCAGAATTATGAAGAAGACCGTATTGTTGGCGCTCTCAATGTGCGCGGCTCTGAGTCTCCAGGCTCAGCAGAAAGGCTCCATCAGCTCTGAGATGCTGAAGGAAATTGAGGATTCCTATGTCTCCACTCCGGCGGATAAGGCAATTAGAAATGCATTGAATACCACATCGATAGCAGTACTTGCGGAGAATGCCGACAATGCTGCCATGATTGACACGCATTTCTCCGACAGGGTGAGGACCAAGGGCATCACCGACCAGAAGTCCTCAGGCCGCTGCTGGCTTTTCACCGGGCTCAATGTGCTTCGTGCTGCAGCCATTGACAAATGGGATCTGGGCGAATTCCAGTTCTCCCAGGCCTATTGCTTCTTCTATGATCAGCTTGAAAAGGCAAATCTTTTCCTCCAGGCTGTTATCGACACCAGGGAACTGCCTTTCGAAGACCGCGAAGTGGACTGGCTCTTTTCCAATCCTCTCAGCGACGGCGGCACTTTCACCGGCGTTGCCGATCTCGTGACAAAGTATGGCCTCGTTCCTGCTTCGGCTATGCCTGAAAGTTATATTGCCAACAATACCTCTGCCTTCACCACCCAGCTCAAGATTCTGCTCCGCAAGGACGGACTCCAGCTGCGCTCCGAGTTCCCTGAGGTGAAGAAAAAGAACCTTCCTGCACATCTGGAAAGTCTCAAGACGGATATGCTCAAGGAAATATATCGCCTGCTCGTACTCGCATACGGCAAGCCGCCTAAGGAGTTCGTGTGGAAAGACAGGAATTATACCCCTCAGAGCTTCTATCAGGAGCTTCTCGGCTATGACCTCAAGGGCAACTACGTGATGCTTATGAACGACCCTTGCAGGGAGTACGGAAAAGTTTATGAAATCCAGTACGACCGCCATCTGTATGACGGTCAGAACTGGCTCTACGTCAACCTCCCTATAGAACGTATCAAGGAGATGGCAATAGCCTCCATCAAGGCCAATACTGCAATGTATTTCTCTTGTGACGTGGCAAAATTCCTCGACCGGAAGAAGGGCGTCGCCGACCTGGACAATTTTGACTATGAGTCCCTGCTGGGAGTGGATCTCTCGATGGACAAGAAACAGAGGGTAATGACCCACAGCAGCGGCTCTTCCCACGCAATGACCTTGATTGCCGTAGATCTCAAGGACGGTAAGCCGTGCAAATGGATGGTCGAAAACAGCTGGGGTGCCGCATCCGGCTACAAGGGAAACATCATCATGACCGACGAGTGGTTCGACGAATATATGTTCCGTCTCGTGGTAGAGAGGCGCTTTGTGCCTGAGGATGTGCTAAAGATGCTTGAACAGAAGCCTGTGCAGCTCCCTTGCTGGGATCCTATGTTCCTCGGAGAAGAATAGTCCAGGGATGGTTCCGTTCCTGAAACAGACTGCAAGTCATTACTTCGCCCTTGGGGAGATGGACAAACTGTGTTTCATCCTCCCCAACAAACGTTCCTGTGCCTTCCTCCGCAAGTATTTCGCCGAGTCGGCCGCCGAGTCCGGAAAGCCCCTGCTCTCTGCGGAAATCACCACTATGAATGAGTTCTTCTTCAGCCTGGGCAGTTTGCGCAAGGCTGACAGAGTCCAGCAGTTGTTGCTGCTTTATGACTGCTACAAGGAGCTGAATCCTGCTTGCGAGAGTCTGGACGACTTCATCTTCTGGGGAGATGTGCTGCTTGCTGACTTTGACGACGTGGACAAATATCTGGTCAAGGCGCAGGCCCTGTTTGCCAATGTGGCGGATTTCAGGAGCATACAGGACAGTATGGAATACCTGGACGAGAGCCAGGAAGCTGCCATCAGACATTTCATCTCCCATTTCAGGGAAGGTGGGCGCTATAAGGATGAATTCAAGAAGATATGGAACATACTCTATCCTCTTTACCGCAGATTCAATGAGACGCTGGGCAGCCGCGGACTATGCTATGAGGGTATGGCCTACAGGGATCTTGCTCAAAGGCTTGATGGAGAGCCGGTTGTGGATATGCTCGCAGCGGCGGGAAGAGATGCCTGCAAGTATGTTTTTGTGGGAATGAATGCGCTCAACGGATGCGAAAGGAAACTGATGCGCAAGATGCGGGATGCGGGGATAGCCGAGTTCTGCTGGGATTACAGCAGCGAATGGATAAAGAACTCCGACAACAAATCCTCCTTCTTCCTTGCCGACAATGTACTTGAGTTCCCCCAGGCCTTCATCCCTGATTCGGGAGAAGCCTTGCCGAAGCCTGAGATAAAGGTGCTAGGCGTACCTTCCGCCGTGGGACAGGCAAAGCAGCTCCCCAAGATTTTCAAGGAGATGGGAGCGCATGGTCTGGAAACTGCCGTAGTGCTTCCGGACGAGTCTATGCTTATGACTGTGCTCAACTCCATTCCGGAGGAAATAGGCGAGCTGAACGTAACTATGGGCTACCCTATGGCAGCGAGCAGTTTCCGTGCCCTGATGAGTGATGTAAGCGCCCTGCAGATGCATATACGCGTGCGGGAAGACGAGTGCTACTTCTATCAGAAACAGGTATGGTCAATACTGTCCAACAGCATACTCAAGAGTGTGCTCGGACCCGAGACCGTCGCTGCCCTTGACCTCATCAAGGCTGAATCCCGCTACTATATAGCCGCATCCAGGCTTTGCGTGGATGAGCTCTGCGCCTGCATTTTCCGCCCTGTGGTCACCGATACGTCGCGCAATGACGCTGACGGGAGCGAAGAAATCGCACTGTACCTGCAAAAGCTCATTTCCCTTGTTGCGTCGCGTATGCTGGAGCATAATGAGCTGTCCGTGGAGCTTTCCTTCGCGAAAGAATACTACCTCGCCGTCGGGAAATTGAGGAATTTCCGGCTTCCGGTGCGACCTGCCACATATTTCCGCCTTCTGGACAAGCTGGTGGGCGGCATATCCGTGCCTTTCAAGGGAGAACCGCTCCAGGGGCTGCAGATAATGGGACCTTTGGAAACCCGTGCACTCGACTTCGACAATATAGTGATACTCAACTGCAACGAGGGTTTCTTCCCGCGGCGCAATGTGAGTGCATCCTTCATTCCGGCCGAACTCAGGAGAGGCTTTGAAATGCCGACCTACGAGTACCAGGACGCCGTGTGGGCATATTACTTCTACAGGATGATACAGCGCTGCTCGCGACTCTGGCTACTTTATGACACGCGTACGGAAGGCCTGCGCAATGGGGAGGAAAGCCGCTACATCAAGCAGCTGGAACTGCATTTCGAGGCTCCGCTCACGCGCTGCCGCCTGAACTCGCCGCTCAAGATCCACGAAGCCCCGCCGGAAATTGCCAAGACTGCCGAAGACCTGGAAATCCTGCTGAATTCCACGCTTTCGGCTTCAAGCCTGCAAGCATATCTGAGATGCCCTGCGCAGTTCTACTACCAATCCGTGAAAAAGCTCTCGAAGGCGGATGAGGCGAGTGATTCCCTGGATATGGGAATGCTTGGAAATGTGTTCCACAAGCTTATGCAGACCCTCTACCGTCGTCCCGGAGGCAGGGTGGACGCGGATTATCTCGCCGGCTTGCTGGACCGCGATTCGTCCCATCTTGTCGTGCCGTCGGTGGTGGAGCTTGCGGAACAACTCATTATGGAGGAGCTCGGCTGCTTCGAAGTGGGTGGAAAGAATCTGATCAGCAGGGACTTGCTCTGCCGCTACGTGTATATCAGCATAAAGCGCGACCTGGAGATGATGCGTTCCCTGGAACTTGACGAAATTAGGGTTCTGGGCCTTGAAAAGAAGGTGGAAGCGGACATCGACGGCTTCCATTTCAAGGGCTACATCGACAGGCTGGACAGTTTGACTCCCGACGCGATACGCATCGTGGACTACAAGACGGGCAAAGTAGAGGACAACGATTTCGTGATTACCGAGGCCAATGCAGGCTCTGTCGTCGAAGCGCTCTTTGCTCCGGACAATAAAGACAGGCCAAAGATCGCCCTTCAGCTATATCTCTATGACCGTATGGTTTCATTGAACGGCCTGGACAAGGGGCGCACCATATACAACAGCATTTATCAGCCTTTGCGCCTGCACTGCAATCCTGTGGAGAACATAGTGCTCAATCAGGAGTTCAAGGAGGCTATGGACCTGCGCCTCACCGATCTGCTGAACGAGCTGCGTGACCCCGGCATCGGCTTCAGACGCACGAGTCTGGAGACGGAGTGCAGTTATTGTAATTTCAAGACTCTCTGCGGACGATGAAAATACTGAAAGCAAGCGCCGGTTCCGGCAAGACATACAGTCTCTCGAAGACCTACATAGACCTGCTGCTGAACGCCGGGAATAAGGACGCATATAGGCATATACTCGCGGTTACCTTCACCAACAAGGCTACCGCGGAGATGAAAAGCCGCATACTTTCAGACCTTTACAAGCTTTCACGCAGTGACGCCCGCGCCCGGGAAATGCTCGTCCGTATGCTTCACGACTACGGTTCCTTTGCGGTCAGCACCATTGACCGTTTCTTCCAGCAGGTGCTCAAATCCTTCTCCCGGGAAATAGGGCAGTTCGCGGATTACCGCATCGAACTCGACAAGGAATCCCTCGTCAAGGAGGCGATGGACAGAATTCTGGACGGCATCACCGACGAGGACGTGGAAGTGCTTGCCTGGATACGCGAGAGCGTGTGGGACAGTCTCGAGAGGGGCAACAAACCGGGAGTGGAGGATAAGCTCTACAAAATGGGTAAGAGGCTCAAGTCCGAAGAACACCGTGCCTTGTGCGAGAGACTGGGGATAGAGGACAATGGCTGTGTCGACAAGGAAAGGCTGAAGCGGGTGCGCGAGCTCTGCGACAGGATAGTGGAAAGCTTCGAGTCGAGGATGTCGGAACTGGGTTTCCCTATGCCCAAGCCGGGCACCAGGCTGAGCCTGAAAAACAAGAAGACGTTGCTGAAGGCCAATCCCGAGCTCCAGGAGTATGCCGAAGACAACATAGAGAGTTACAACAGCGCCTGGATCATACGCGACCTGCTGTTCAGTATGGGGCTGGCGCGGGAGTTTTACTCCACCTTCGATGCCCTGCTGAAGGAGAAGAACGTGATGAGTCTGGACGATTCCAACACGATTCTGAAGGATATTATAGGCGGCAGCGATGCTCCTTTCGTGTACGAGAAGATGGGCGTGCGTTTCGAGCATTTCCTCCTGGACGAGTTCCAGGATACTTCCAACATACAGTGGGAGAACTTCCTCCCTCTGTTGAAGGAAAGTGATTCGAACCACCACGAAAACCTCATAGTAGGAGACATCAAGCAGAGCATTTACCGTTTCCGGGATTCGGACTGGAAGCTGCTGCACGAAGGGGTGCAGGCAAGTTTCCCCGAGGCGCATACCGAGGCGATGAAGGGCAACTGGAGGAGCTCCTCCGCAGTTGTGGAATTCAACAACGGCTTCTTCTCCTATGCAGCCGCACAGCTGGGCAAGTCATGCCTTTACGGCGATGTGCACCAGCGTGTGATGAGGGAGGACAGCCAAAGCGGCGGAGTAAGGGTGAGCTTCAGCAATGATCAGGAAGCACTGGTGCTCTCTTCGATACGGGATGCACTGCAGGCCGGGGCACATTACAGCGACGTGGCAGTTCTGGTACGCAACAGGAAGCACGGCACTCAACTCGCCAATATGCTTATAGCCAATGAAATACCTGTAATTTCCGAGGACTCGTTGAGTGTGAAGTCCTCATCCTTGGTATGCAGGCTCAGTGCCCTGCTGAACGCATATCTGGATCCGGACAATACCATTTCCTCCTATCTGGTGGATTCACTTTCCATCGAGTATCCATCCCGCTTCAGCTCCCTGACCGATTTCTGCGAGAGTCTGCTTCGCTCCCTCTATCAGGCTGACCCAAAATCTTTCGAAGGGGAATTGCTTTACATTCAAGCCTTTATGGATGAGGTCAAGTCCTGGGTGGAGGATAATGGCAACAATCTTGGCGCCTTCCTCGAGCATTGGGAAGAGTCTTCCCCTGTCATAGGCTCGCCGGAAGGGGAGGATGCCGTGCGCATCATCACCATCCACAAGTCCAAAGGTCTGGAGTATCCATACGTGATCTTTCCTTATGCTGACCAGGTGACACTGTATAAGACTGACGTGCACTGGTGTGCCCTGAATGCGGAGGGTGCCTTATCAGAGCTTTCCGGAATATATCCTGTAGAACTGACCTCGGACACCCAACAGTCCCTCTTCAGCAAGGATTACTCGGATGAAGTCGAGCGCCAGAGGGTGGATAATCTGAACATCTTCTACGTGGCCCTTACCAGAGCCCGCAATTACTTGCATATTATTTCAAAGCCCGTTTCCAAGTCTTTCAAGTCGGCAAAGAACCATAGCTCCGACAGCTTCAAGAGCATGTCGGAACTTCTCTACCTCTATTGCGGCAGTTTCGAGGAAATCAGCTTCGGAGAGATGTATGACTTTTCCGTGCTGAAGCGTGAGGACAACAGTGCCACGCCTTTCGACGCCGAATGGAATTCCATTTCCATTGCCGACCGTCTGCGCCCTGCCGACGAAGACAGGGACTTCTTTTCGGCTGATTCTGAACTCTTCGATGATGCCGGCTCTCCTCGGGTTGGCGCCGGAGGTTCCGCGCGCATCAAGGGCATAGTGCTGCACGAGATCCTGTCCCGGGTACGCACGGCGGCTGACCTGGATTCTTCGCTTTCTGCCTCGGTGGAAGCCGGGAAACTCGACATGCAGCAGGCGTCTGAATGCCGCAGTATTCTTTCCGCCGCAATAGCTTCCCGGGAAGCCTGGTTCCCAGGAGCGGACAGCGCTGTGCGTGTACTCAACGAACGCAGCGTGTTCGACGAAAACGGCAATGAACACCGTCCCGACCGGGTGCTGCTGCACGAAGACGGATCCGTGGAGATCGTGGATTTCAAGTTCGGACGCAGCCGGGATGCGTACAGGGAGCAGGTGGCGTCATATGCCCGCCTTTATCAGGCTATGGGATACCGCGTGCGCAGTTCCGCCCTCTGGTATGTGGAGCGTGACCGGGTTGATTATGTGGATTTTTAACTGTTTATTGATATGAAACTTTTCGCTTTGTTGTTTCTCTCGCTATCCGCGATGGTATCGAACTATCACCCAAAGGCACCTGCGGTGCCGGAGTTCATAGTGTTTGCCGGGGACACCATACGTTTCGACCGCCAGGACCTTTATGAGCGTATGGACAGGGAACTGATCAGCTTTACATATATGCACACGAATTCCACCCTGATGCTCAAGCGCTCCGATAGGATGTTCGCGAAGGTCCTTCCGATAATGAGGGAGGAGGGCGTGCCGGAGGACCTGAAGTATCTTATGGCCATCGAGAGCAATTTCGAGCCGAAGGCGCTGTCTTCAGCAGGAGCGGCAGGCCTGTGGCAGTTCACCAAGTCAACGGCCAAGGAGTACGGGCTTGAAGTGACGGCCGAGGTGGATGAGCGCTACGACATAGAGAAGGAGACTCGTGCCGCGTGCAGGTATCTGAAGGATGCCTATGCGAAGTTCGGGGACTGGATGACTGTGGCGGCAAGCTACAATGGGGGACAAAACGGAATTGCTAGGCGCATCGAAAGCCAGAGGCGCAAAAAGGCAATGGATCTCTGGCTCGTCGAGGAGACGTCCAGATATATGTTCAGAATACTTGCAGCCAAAATGTTCTTCGAGAGTCCGGAGTCCTTCGGCTTCTATGAAAAGGAAAGGTATCCTCTGGATTCTTTTGAGGTGGTGAGTGTGAGCGGACCGATTGAAAGTCTGGTGGACTTCGCGGAGGAACACGGAGTCAGCTATGCCCAACTCAAGGGTGCCAATCTGTGGCTGCGCGACAGTATGCTTACCAACAAAGCCGGGAAGACCTATAAAATACTGATACCCAAGCAGTAAACTCAGTCTCTGAGGTCGGTTACCACCCAGTCTGAAGAGAGCTTGGAGCTGTCGAAGATGAAGGCTGAGAGGTCTTCGGAGTATTCCATGTAGCGCAACTCCGATATTGAAAAATCAGTTATCGAATCCCGATATTGCAGGACTTCCCGAATGCCGTCGGAGTTCTCGATGTAAACTTCCTTCTCTGACTCGTCCACTGTCCAGCGGGTAGGCCCGTTGCAGTATATCTTGAGCCCGTTACCCTCGGCATAGTAGCAGTTTCCCTGAAGGAGGATGATGCCCGAAAGATTGACGGCTGTGCCGTTGTCTATAGTGCATCGGTAGCTGATTCTGGCCCTATTGCTATTCAGCCTGCCAATGAGTTCTTCGAGCAGGGCGTTGCTGTCGATTCTGGAGCTCTGCGCATTAAGCCTGCCCGGCAGAAGTGCCAGGCAGAGGCTCAAGAGTATGATTGCAAAGTGCCGCTTCATAAGCAGGAAATTACATGCTCTTCATAAAAGAGTCGAGTATAGGCTGAAGGGAATCCAGGTCGGGTATGAGGACCTGACGCGGTTTGGAGCCTTCCTGAGGGCCTACAATCCCGGCTGCCTCCAGCTGGTCCATAACGCGACCTGCCTTGGCGTATCCCATTCCGAGTTTGCGCTGGAGGTCTGAGGTCGAGCCCCTCTGTGTGGTCACTACCATTCGGGCCGCTTCGGCGAAACGCTCGTCGAGACTCCTCGCGTCGAGGCTGCCGCCTCCACCGCCGGCTGCGCCGTCGGCTCCCGCCTCCGCTGCCTCCGGAAGATAATACGGAGTATTGTAGCTCTTTCCGTACCCGGTCTGATCGCTGATGAATCCGTTGATGGACTCGATCTCATCTCCGTCAATATAGCCGCACTGGATACGCTCTGAATCTATGCCAGCAGAGAAGAGCATATCGCCCCTTCCTATGAGCTTCTCCGCTCCCGGACTGTCGAGGATGGTCGTGGAGTCCACTCTGGAGGCCACCCTGAATGCGATACGCATAGGGAAGTTGCTCTTGATGATACCGGATATGACGTCCACTGAAGGTCGCTGGGTGGCCAGTATCACGTGCAGACCGGCAGCACGTCCCTTCTGGGCAAGGCGTATGATGGAATTGGTGATGCTCCTGCTGGCAGCCTTCGCGTCAGGGCTGGCTCCCGTAGTCATAGTCAGGTCAGCGTACTCATCGACTACCACCACCAGGTATGGAAGGAACCTGTGCCCGTGGTCAGGACGCAGCTTGCGCTCCTTGTACTTTCCGTTGTACAGCTTGATATTGTTGACTCCTGCTTTGCTCAGCAGTTCGTAGCGTTCGTCCATCTCGATGCACAGGGACCTGAGTATCTTCTCCGCATCCTTGGGCTTCTTCACTATGGCGCTGGACATCTCGTCCTCTTCGCTGCCGGCTTCTGGAAGCACAGCGAGGTAGTGCTTGAGCAGGCGGGCATAGGAGGAGAATTCCACCATCTTCGGGTCGATGAAGACGAACTTCAATTCCGAAGGGTGCTTGCTGTAGAGCAGGGAAGACACTATCACGTTGAGGCCCACTGACTTGCCCTGCTTGGTTGCACCTGCGATAAGAAGATGCGGTGCGTCGGCGAGGTCAAAGACCTTCACTTTCTGGGTGATGGTGTATCCTATGGCTACAGGAAGATCCGCCTTGCTGTTGCGGAAGGCGTCGTCGTTGAGGAGGGCCTTCAGCGGAACTATGGAGGCATAGTCGTTGGCCACCTCTATTCCCACGGAATCCGAGAGGGTGGTCACACGCACGCCCTTCGCGTTCAGCGACAGGGCTATGTCCTCCTGAAGCTTCTTGATGTCGGCAATCTTGACTCCGGGGGCAGGATATACCTTGTATAGGGTGACTGTAGGCCCTACCTGCGCCTTGACGTCAGTCACCTGGATTTTGTAATTTGCCAGGGCTGCGCGGATTTTGTTGTTATTGCGCTGCAACTCTTCGGTGGAAACCTCCTTGCGCCCGCTGGAATGGTTCTTGAGCAGATCGAGTGGAGGAGGGAATTTGTATGACGGAAGTCCGTCAGGAGGATCCAGACGGTTGTCTATAGGCTTGAGTTCTTCAGTCACTTCCGCATTAAGGGACTGGTCGGAAATCACCTCGAAGCTGCCTTCTGCCTGTGGGACGGCATTGCCTGTGCTTTCAGGCTCGGGCTTAGCTTCGGCCTCCAGCTTTACCGGTTCAGGCTCGGGAAGGACAATCTCCACGGGCTCAGCGACAGGGATTTCCTCGATGTTTTCCTGACTGTTGTCTTCCTGTGCAGTCTCTTCAACTTTCTCTTTTCTGGCCTTTGCCTTCTTTTCCTTCCTTGCCTTCTTTTCGCCCTTGCCTACTCCGGCGAGCCAGCGGCTGAATCTGCGGGAGGAGAAAAGAAGAAAGATGGCGCTGAGAATGGCAAGAAAGAGCCCCGTGACCACTGTGCCGAAACGCAGGACCGACCAACTCACGCAGAAGGCGCCGCAGCGTCCGCCGAGTCCTCCCCCGAAAATGTCGGAAAGATTCAGCAGAGTGCCCGCATAGGCAAAAATCATAGAAGAGATGAATGCTCCGAAAAGGGCAATCAGGGCGGTTTTGATAAGGGATCTCTTCCACTTGCCTGCAATCAGTCTGAGGGATATTGCGGCAAGTATGATAAGAAGGGAGAAACTGCCAAGTCCAAATAGCCGGCATACCAGAAGATGGCCCGTGCGGAACCCGAAATTGCCGGCGGCATTGACTGTCTCCTCGGCTGCGCTCACGACATCAGGGGCCGAAAGCAGGCTCATGTCCTGCTTCCAGCTGAATAGGTACGATATAAGCGATATGGCCACGAAAGCTGTCAGTGCGAGGAAGCAGAAGCCTGTAATCCTCACCGCCGAAGCCTTCTCCTCTTCATCCCAGTTTCTCCAGAATTTCAACATCGGAACTATTTCTTCTTGTTGCGTTTCTTGTTCTTGTTCCTGTTCTTCCCGCCGCCCGGCTGGCCGACATTGATGCCCAGTCCCGGCTTCGAGAAATTGAGATCGGATGAAATCTTGTCCAGACTCAGGTCTTCAGGTATCCTGATCTCGTAATCGGACATCTTTTCAATGTCCTGGAAGATGGTCTCGTCAGCGACGCTGTCCTTGTTCCAGATGAGGTATTGCTGGCGCATATAGGTGGCAAGGCCCCTGAGCATCTCGGTCTTTACCTCTCCGTCAGGCTCCGCCTTCAGGAGATTGATGATTTTCTCAATGTTCCTGCCGTAGTGCGTAGCCCTGATCTTGCTGTCCTTCATCGGCAGCGGTACCGGGCTCTTGCTGAATTCCTCGGCTACAGGACAAGGGTACGGTGAGTCGATGTCGAGATCGAATCCTGCGATCATATACAGCTGGTCCCAGAGCTTGTGCTCGTAATCGTCCTGCTGGTGCACCTGGGGATTGAGCAGCTCCATCACCTTCACCACTGCCGCCGCCTGCTGGCTGCGCTTCTCTCTGTCTTCTATGGTCTTCAGGTTCTCGACCATCTTGAGCACGTTGCGGCCGTATTCCGGCATTGCCATCTTCTCCCTCGAGGTATTGTAGTCGAGTCCCAGTATTTCGTTGTTTGTTGACATAAAAGTTCCTTTATAAAACACAAATATACGCAAAGTTTTCCATCTTCTGCACTGTTATTGCTCAAGATTGAAGCCCTCGGAAGTCCATACCCCGTCTGCGAAGATCAGGTACGCTTCGACCCCGTCCAGAGCTTCCACCAGCTCCCGTGCTCCCTGTGGGCCGAGTACCATGCACGCGGTCGCCAGCGCATCCGCCTCGGCTGCTGTAGGGGCTACCACGCTTGCGCTCAACAATCCGTGCTCCACCGGCCTTCCGCTCCTGGGGTCGATTGTGTGGGCGTATTTCTTCCCGTCCTTGACGTAGAACTTGCGGTAGTTGCCCGAGGTAACTATGCCCTGCGCGGCACCGTTGCTCCTCCATATGCCTCTCAGGTCGCTGCCCGGGCTGTCGTTGCCGTCCACGGGGTTGTCGACGCCTATGCTCCAGCCCTTCCCGGAAGGGTTCCTGCCATCGCAGAAGATTTCGCCTATGTCTACGAGCATGTCCTTGACCCCTATGGAATAGAGGTACTCTGCTACGATATCGCAACTGTACCCCTGGGCTATTGCGTTGAAATTCAATATTTTGCCCGCCTTGCAGTCGGCGAGGGCCCTTTCTATTGCCTCGTCGGAAGGAAGGCTGTCGGAAGTGAATCCGAAGCCCCAGAGGTCGAAAAGCGGCCCGCTATACACGTCGAAAGCCCCGCCTGAGAGCTCTTTGTATTTTTCTGAAAGTTCCAGCAATTCGCTGAAATACCTGTCCGGGACTATCTCCTCCCCGGCATTGCGCTTGCTCAGCAGGGAATTGCGGTTGTAGCCCGAAATGCTGAAATCTATAGCCTCGAGCAGGGAGTCTATGGCTGCGGCAATGGTTTCGGGGGAGACTTTGACCCCTTGCATATTGACCTTCACCCGGTAGGTTCCTCCCTGGGCGTATCCGCTGAACGTCTCATACTTCCCACCGGTGCAGGCACAGGCGAGAAGCAGCATCAAGGCAGTGAAAAAAGATGAATTTCTCCTCATTTTCGGCAAAGTATTTGTACAAAGTTAACGCAATTCCAGCATTTTTATGCATATTTGCACTTTATTATGAAAAAGAGTTTTATCATACCGCTGACCCTGCTCGCTCTTGCGGCATCCGTTGCAGGGGGATGCAAAAAGGAAGAGACTACCAAGAGCAGCCTTGACGGCTCCTTGAGCCTGGTTTTGCCGAAATATGTCGAGCCTGGCTTCACAAAGACTTTCTTTATCGACACAATGACCACCCTTACCAGACCGGACGGGGCGGCTATCGGATATTACTTCTCCGATCCTTTCCTGGCAAGCAATGATACTATAGTCAAGGCTGACGGGAGCATCAATGAAAGGTACTACGAATTCACGGTCCTTGATACTATAGGCGTAGTCAACCTTAGCTTCGGCGCCTGCAGCAGCGACGATTACTACGGCTCCATAAAGACCGCTTCCTTTACCGTGGTCAGACAGGGCAGGAACGGCAGAGCTTCCATAACTGGCTTTGATCAGAGCGTTGAGGATGAGCGGCTTGTGGATATGCGCGACCTAAAGGTATATCCTTGTGTCAATATTGACGGCACCCTATGGATGCGAAGCAATCTTGCCTGGGAAGGTGCCGGCAAGGGATACGAAGGCTACGATGTGATGAGCGACATCTTCGGTCGCTACTACACCTGGGAGGAAGCTCAGAGCGCATGTCCGGAGGGCTGGAGGCTCCCGGATGAGGATGATTGGCTCGCTCTCGCGTCCAAATATGCTGAAAGCAGCGCCCGTGACACCGATTACCAGGGTATGGCGGGCAATCTTATGGCAGACTTGTATTACAACGGCACGCGTATGTGGGAATATTCCCGTTACGTGAAGGTAAGCGACAAGTCGCACCTCTCTCTGATGCCGTCCGGCTATGCTATGGTTATAGGTAACGGTGCCGAATTCTCTTCCCTCTATGAGTACGCCGCCCTGTGGACGGCTGACGAAGGCGAAGGAGGGGAAAAGGGAGTGCTGCGCTACATCTACCGGGATAATGACAATGTCTTCCGCGGGCTTGCGGACAAGACAAATTTTGCCGCCTCCGTGCGTTGCGTGAAGTCGGAATAAGTTCACAGCGAAGCAATTGCATCTATGCAGAATATGAGAGCCTGGCCCGCGTACGAGGTCAGGCTTTTCAGTATTCCCGGGCAGAGATGAAGCAAGTCGAGCAGCAGGCAGATGGCGGAGGAACTGATGAAAAATTCGCTTAGCGGGAGGGCAAGGAGGTTGGTTATCAGAAAGTTGACAGGGAAGGAACGGAAGTGCATCCATACGGCGGGAGCGGTGAACAGTTGGCAGGAGATGCTGAGCGATGCCGCATTCCATATACGTGAGGCGAAGCGACCTTCTGAAGCCGGGAGCCACTTGCGCAGTACGGGATGGAGCAGGTGTATTCCCAGCATCGCGAGGTACGAGAGTTGGAACGCGACAGAGCGCACGACTCCGGGACTGAGGCAGAGCTGCAGGGTCAGCGCCGCGAAAAAGATGTTCAGCGGGATCCGTTTCCGTCCGGGACTGAGCTTTCCCAACTCGTTGAGCGTGATGTAGATGAATGCGCGTACCACGGATGGTGAGGCGCCGGTGAGCAGGCAATACGCGCCCGATCCGGCTATGGTGAGCCCGCCCCGCACCCTGCGCCCCGCAATGCTGTTCCCCGTCCAGAACAGCGCCCTCCCCATCAATGTGCAGATGATTCCCATATGGAGTCCGGAAAGCGCCAGAATGTGGGCTCCTCCCGCCTCGCGGAAGTTTTCCTTCATCTGCGCCGGCAGCTTGCTCTTGTCCCCGGTGAGCAAGGCCTGCACGAGTTCCGTGACCCCTTCTCCCCTCAGGCCGAGTCCGGCAATGCGCGTGCGCAGTGCTTCCAGTGCTCCTCCGCAGAGTTCCCGGGCACTGGGTCCCACGGCGGGGAAACAGCAATCTGCGGCAGCGAAGGCCGCACCGGTGAATGTGTACGCGAGAAGTATGAGCGCTGTCGGCTGGCGACTGCGGGCTCCCAGAATTATGCATAATGCCGCTGCGGGGAGGGCTGCCAGCGCACAGGGGAATGCCGCCTGGGGTGGAAGAAGCGTCGCCGGAATGACACCGGCTGCAAATGCCATACCTATGGCTTTGATATCGTGAAGCTTTTCCATAATTCAAGTTCCGCGGGTGCGAAAGATTAAATGCAATTCTTTTCCCAAAAATACAAATAATTAGTAAATTTGCGCTCCATTTATATGACATTATGATAATATTAGTGATCAATTGCGGAAGCTCCTCAATCAAGTATCAGCTTCTCGATATGAAGGGCGACGACGTGTTCGACCTTCTTGCCAAAGGATTAGTTGAAAAAATCGGTCTCCCGGACGGTTGCCTGAAGCATAAGCCAAGCGGCAAGGCGGATTTCACCATGACCCTCCCTATTCCTGACCACAAGGTGGGTATGAAGCTCGTGCTGGATGCCCTCGTCGATCCCGAGCACGGAGTCCTCGGAAGTTTTGAGGATATCGAGGCTGTGGGCCACCGCATCGTGCAGGGCGCGGATTTCTTCTCCGGAAGCACACTCGTGAACGATGACGTACTTAAGAAGATTGAGATCTGCTGCGATTTCGCCCCTCTCCACAACCCTGCCCACCTCCTCGGCATCCACGCCATTTCCAACGTGCTCCCGGATGTGCCTCAGGTCGTGACCTTCGACACCGCGTTCCACCAGACCATGCAGCCGTACGCCTATATGTACGCGCTTCCGTACGAATATTATACCAAGTACCGCGTACGCCGCTACGGTGCGCACGGCACTTCCCACCAGTATGTTTCCCGCAGGGGCGCCGCCGTTGCCGGACTTGACCTGGGCAATTCAAAAATCATTACCTGCCACCTCGGGAACGGCAGTTCCATCACCGCGGTAGAGAACGGCAAGTGCGTGGACACCTCCATGGGCTTCACACCGCTCGAGGGTATGATTATGGGCACGCGCTGCGGCAACATCGACGCCAACATCGTGCCTTATATCATGAAGAAGGAGAATCTTACTCCGGACCAGATGACCGAGGTGATGAACAAGAAGAGCGGTTTTCTGGGTATCTCCGGCAAGAGTTCGGACATGCGCGACCTCAGCGACCTCGCTGCGGAAGGAGACCAGAGGGCCAAGATCGCTCTCAAGAAGCTGACCTTCGACACAATAAAGAACATAGGTGCGTATGCTGCCGAGATGAACGGTGTGGACCTTATCGTATTCACTGCCGGAATAGGGGAGAACAACCCTCGTCTGCGTCGCCGCATCTGCGAGAACCTCAGCTATATGGGCGTGAAGATCGATGTAGAGGCCAATGACAACGCCAGGGGCGAGACCATCATCTCCACTCCTGATTCAGCCGTGAAGGTGGCTCTCATCCCTACCAATGAGGAACTTGTAATCGCAAGGGATACGATGCACATCGTATCGGAAATGGAGAATTAACATTTGAGAACAATATGCCAAATTTCGTAATTGAGACCTCTGCACGCCACGTGCACGTCACCCGCGAGGCTCTGGATACTCTTTTTGGAAAGGGTTTCGAGCTCGAAGTCAAGAAGCCGCTTTCCCAGCCGGGGCAGTATGCTTCAAATCAGAAAGTTGAGGTCGTAGGTCCCAAGGGCAGCCTGAAGTGCTCCATTCTCGGACCGGTCCGTCCTGAGAACCAGGTTGAGCTCTCGTTCACTGATGCCCGCACTCTCGGCATCGTGGCTCCAATACGCGAAAGTGCAGACATCGCAGGTTCTGCACCTTGCAAAATCGTGGGTCCTTGCGGAGAGATTGAACTCAGCGAGGGTGTTATCATCGCCAAGCGTCACGTGCATATGACTCCTGCCGATGCTGCCGCTTTCGGGGTGGAGAACGGTCAGATTGTCAACGTTGAGGTGGAACAGCCTACTGGACGCAAACTTATCTTCGGCGACACCGTCATCCGCGTATCCGAGAAGTATGCTCTTGCCATGCACATCGATACTGATGAGGCCAACGCTGCTGCCTGCGCCGGGGAAATCACCGGAAGAATCGTGAAGTAGGGATTCCTGCCAGGAAATGATACCGAGGGGCCTGACCAACTAATCGGTCAGGCCTTTTTACTGGGGCTCCTGCCCCAAACCCCGGCGCTGCGCGAAGCTATCGCGAAGGCTCACACTGCTTTCGCTCCGCGACCGCCTGATGGCGGGGAAGTGGCACCAAAAGAAATCCCTCCAGTGTATCTTCAATTCTGCGAAGATAAGCATTATTCCGGACCTGCGTGTTTTGCATTTAGCAAAAAATTGCCCAATTTTGCAGTAATTATGGAACCGATAATCCGACACTTTACCGATAACGACCTGTACACTTTCACCTGTCAGTACTATATACTCGAGACCTATCCCCGGGCAGAGGTGGAATACACTTTCTATGACCGTAACCGCGAGGTCTATCCCCAGGGCTTTGCCCAAATGCTCAGGGAGCAGCTGGAAGGCCTCAGCGAGTTGGCAATCAGCGATGAGGAAATCGCCTTTATGAGGGACCACTGCCAGTATCTGCCTCTGTGGTACTTCACCTTCCTCAAAGGATTCCGTTTCAATCCCAGGGAACTGAGCATAAGTCAGGACAACGAGGGCCATCTGGATATCAACGTGCGTGGAAAATGGTTCTCCGCCATAATGTGGGAGATGCCGATTCTGAGTTGCATTTCCGAGCTGATCCACTCCATGAGGGGAGACCTGGACCGTTACGATGCCGCCCTTGAGGAGCAGAGGGCAAGGCTGAAGGCGGAGAAGATCTTCTCCGAGGGTCTGACCCTCGGCGATATGGGCACCAGAAGGCGCCTCAGCTTCGCGCATCACGATATGGTGGTCAGGGTAATGAAGGAGGTGTACGATTCTCGCGAATGGAGCGGCAGGTTCACCGGGACTTCGAATGTCTATCTTGCCATGAAGTATGGCTGCGCGCCTCTGGGAACCATGTCCCACCAGCTTATCAGCTTCGAAGAGAACGTGAGCGGGATATTTGAGTGCAACTTCAACGTGATGAAGAAGTTCAGCGACGTTTATGACGGCGACAACGGCATCTATCTGTACGATTGCTTCGGCGACAAGGTCTTCTTCAGCAACCTCAGCAAGAGGATGGCGATGATGTACAAGGGTCTCAGGGTGGACTCCGGGAACGAGGAGGAGCAGACGGAGAAGATAATAGCGAAGTACCTCCAGCTCGGCATTGACCCGGCCACGAAGCAGGTATGCTACAGCAACGGCCTGAACATAGACCGGGCAGTGGAGATTCACCGTTATGTGGCGGGAAGGCTCCAGGATTCCTACGGAGTAGGCACTTTCCTCACCTGCGACGTGGTAGGAGCTGAGCCTATGAACATAGTCCTCAAACTCACGCGGGGACGCATTACCGAGCTCAGGGAATGGCACGACTGCGTGAAGCTTTCCTGCACCCCTGGGAAGACCCTGGGCAACAAGGCCAAGTGCGATTACCTGCTCAGCCTCCTGAAATAGTACCCTTATTCCTTGACGGAAATCTCGTCGATAAAGATGAAGCTCTGACCGCCGGCACCGGGATGCCAGTCCGGAATGGTGCCGAACTGGCGGGCGATAATCTTGACGTACCTCGCCTCCTTGTCGAGCCTTAGCCCCAGTTCGTGAATGCTGATTTCGTAGTCCTGCGGATCGACCCCGCTCTCAACGCTGCCCTCGAATTTGTACTCCTTCCCGTCCAGTGAGCTGTAGAACTCTACGCTGCGCGGCATCCATATCCACGAACGTGCATCCTGGCAGAAACCCGCGCTCAGCTCTCCTATGTGCCTCACGCGCAGCAGATCCACCACGGCAGTGAAGTCCACGCCTTGGTAGCCCTGCCAGCCGCCGGTGCGCCAGTTGGTGCTGCCCCGGAAGCCGTCGATGAGCGCCTCGTCCCCGCCTCCGCTATACTGCGGGTTGTAGCGCTGGCCGAGTGTCACTGTCATATCCCTTCTCACCTTGCGCAATGACGTGCGCGTGGTAAAACTCCTCCTGCCGTCGCCTGCGACGCAATACGCCTCAATGGTGCAAGGTTCGCTGATAACCAGCGGCTCCCTGTACTCCTTCTCCGTGCCCCCGTCTATGCTGTAGTATGCCTTCGCTCCGGGCTCGATGTTGCCTATGCTGACGCGCAAGCTGTCCAGAATTATGTCGCTCTCCATCTCGAACACCGGGTTCACGACTATGGTCTTCGGCATCGAGCTGAGAGTTTTGAGCTCCGCTCCCGGACACACGGGATAGCGGCCGAGCGCGCTCAGGACGTACCAGGCGGACATCTGCCCGCAGTCGTCGTTGCCGCAAAGGCCGTCCGGCTCGTTGCTGTAGAGCGTGGTGAGTATGCGCTGCACGAGTTCGCGGCTCATGTCCGGGCGCCCCAGCAGCTCGGGAATCCAGGCGATGTGGTGGCTAGGCTCGTTGCCGTGGGCGTATTGGCCTATTTGTCCGGTGATGTCGGCCTGGGTGCGTCCGCTGGTCTTCTCCGGGGCGCGGAAAAGCGAGTCGATGCGGGTCAGAAACGCCTCCCTGCCGCCGTGCGCCTCCATCAGCCCGACCAGGTCGTGAGGCACGAAAAAGCTGTACTGCCAGCTGTTGGCTTCAGTGTAGTGGTTGTTGACCTCGGTCGGGTGGAACGGGGTCACGAAGCGCCCGTTGAGCCGCGCACGCATAAAGCCGGTCTGCGGATCGAACACGTTGCGCCAGTACTGCGCCGAGCGCATATATTCCTCATACTCCTCAAGCCTGCCGAGCATCTTCGCCACCTGCGCCACGCACCAGTCGTCGTAGGCGTATTCCAGGGTCTTGGACACCGATTCGTGTTCGTCGTCGGCGAGCACCAGACCGTTGCGCCGGAAACTGTCCAGGCCGAACTCCCCGTTGCGCGAGGAGGCTAGCATTGCCTCGAAAGCTTCCTCCAGATCGAAACCGCCTATTCCCCGCGCCGCTGCGTCTGCGATTACCGGGGCTGCGTTATAACCTATCATACAATTGGTTTCGTTGCCCCAGAGCTCCCAGACCGGGAGCTTCCCGGCCTCGTGGTAAATAGAGATGAAGGAATTGATGAAGTCCGCGCTGCGCTCCGGTTCCAGCTCGCAGAGCAGGGGATGCAGGCCTCTGAAAGTGTCCCAGAGGGAGAAGATTGTGTACTGCTCGTAAGGCGTACCGTCGCTGCGCAGGGCGCGGTGAACCTGCCTGTCCATGCCACGGTATTCCCCGTTTGCGTCGGAGTACAGGGAAGGATGGATTGCGCAGTGGTACAAGGCAGTGTAGAAGACTTCAGGGGAAGGAAAACCGGACGGAGGTGCGAGTTTGGAAAGAAATGATTCCCAAGCGTTTACGCAATTATCAAGGCAGGATTCGAAGTCCTTGCCCGCTTCGGCTTCGAGGTTGAGCTTCGCGTTCTCCACCGACACGGAGGATATGCCTACCCTCAGCTCCACCTTCCTGCAGCGCCTGGAGAAAGTCAGAAGCGCAGTTGTGCCCTCGGCGTCCAGGAGACTGCGCTCGAAGGGCTCGCTGAACTCGGCGTAGAAATACACGCTCTGGTCCGTAGCCCAGCTTCTGGACCTGCGGTAGCCGCTGACAACCCTCTTGCCGTGGCAGTGCAGTTCCGCGTCGAGCACCTGGTCCCTGTGTTTGAGGTCGAGGATTATCTGCGGGGCGCTGCCGGGTGCGAAACTGTACTCGTGGAAGCCTGCCCTCCTGCCGACACTGAGCCTTGCCCTCACGTCGTAACGGTCCAGCCTGACCTCGTAGTATCCCGGGCTCGCCTTTTCGTTCGCGTGTGAGAAGGGGGATGCGTAATCCTTCCTTCCCGCCGGGGCCTTGAAGCCCCTCACCGGCATCACCATTATGTCGCAGAGGTCATCGCAGCCGGTGCCGCTGAGGTGGGTGTGGCTGAAGCCGTAAATCAGCGAATCCGAATAATGATATCCGCTGCATCCGTCCCAGTTGCCGCTGTCGGGGCGGGTGTCCGGACTGAGCTGCACCATACCGAAGGGGTAGGCGGCACCGGGGAAGGTATGTCCGTGGAAATCAGTCCCCACAAAAGGGTTGACCAGGGAGACTATGGAGGAAAGCAGCGCCAGGAGCGGCAGTTTCACTGCGAGAAATATGCTTGTCATACGCCGGAATGCTAGTGTTATTTCACGAAGTTAACAATTTTTCGGAAAAACACTTGACTCGTACCCTAGGTAATACGCTATATTTGCACAAAATCAAGCGAAGCATATATGAACAACAAGCCAAAGGACAGTATCATCATCACTGATGCGCATACCAACAAACGGCGGATACCTTCTATACGAAGGAGTTCCCAGGATTCAGACAAAGCTCTGAATCCCGGGACACTGCTACTCAACGACTTTTACAGGTCTGATGGCCTGCCCGCGGTAACGATCGGACCCGCCCATATACTCTATGATGGTTTCTACCGTCCAGGTCTCCGGTATGGAGGCCATTACATTTGGATAGAAGTTCATGTTGCAGTATTTGTCCCAGTCCGGAGCCTTGATCAAGACGGAGGCTGTCATATAATACTTGCAAGGGAAGAACAGGGTCTTGCCCGTTATTTTGCTGGTATATATGTATCCCTTCACTCCGTTTCTGCTTCCTTCTTCCCTGATGCAGTTCAGCTGGAGTGCAGCCCAGTCATCGACGGTAGGAGTCCTGTATCCTTCTCCTAGAGCTTCAATCACCGCATCATCTTCAGGCAGAAGGGTGCTGAGCTTGTCTAAAGAATTGTATTTTGAGTACAGGCAGCGTCCCTTGCTGTCCTGACGAGAATAGTACTTGTTGTTCTCGAAGGTGTATTCTTCCTTCGTTTCGGTTTCGCCCCAGGCATACTTGTTGCCCTCCAGTTCAGGCACTTCGGAGCCCAAATCCCAGGAAGCCCAGAGTACGCCCGTGCCCATATCCACATAAGGCTCCACAACGTCAGACTCCGTGGTGAAGCTGAATGCCTCACCCAGATACAGACCGTTCGTGGTTGTGCCTACGTAAGCCCTGACATAGTATTCGCAGGCCGGTGACAGGTTAGTCAGATTCATAGTGAAGGTGCCTCCGGTGCTGCCGAAGTTCTTCTCTGCAAACAGAGTCTTGAAATCAGGATCAGAAGAAACCTGCAGACCCACGCCCTTGGATGAGATTTGCGCATCGTCTATGTCGACGGTAAGGGAGATGGTGGCACTGTTGGTGGTCACGTCAGTTGCCTTGAAATCAGTGTATTTCAGGTCCGGACCGTCTTTCGGCCTCTGGGCGCGCACGCCTCGCACTCCCATTCCCACGAACCTGTATGCATAGGTGTTGAGTATCCCGCCCCACTGCGATTCCGTCTCGAAAGCACCGGCTCTCAGCGCGTCGTCAACGGAAGCCTTGCAGGACCAGAGCATAACGCATTCGCCCTGGTATAGAGATTGATCCTCCTTCTTCATACCGTTGAACGGGATGAACATTGAGTTCCCGTTCTTGCCGGTGAAGAGCAGTCCCTTGACCCCGTTCAGCTCATAGATTGACGGGTTGAGGTCCTTGAGCTCGCGGATTTCCTCGACTGTAGGTGTTCTCCACTCTTCGCCGAGGGTAATGGTTGCAATGTCGTCCTCTGCGTCAAGTATGGTCTTGTTGTCAATCTTGATGGAAGTCTGAGGATAACCCTCCTCGCGCTGAGTAGTGTGGTATTTGCTGTAACGCAGCGTGTAGTTGTTCAGGGTATATGTTGCCTTCTCGGAAATCTCGCCCCAGGCGTAGTAGTTGCCGTACTCCTCCGGCTTGGTCGCTCCAATGTTGCAACCCCACCAGTTGACGCTCAGACCGAGGTCAATTTCTTCGGCGGAGATGACAGGGGCATCGGTGGTCTGGAAGGTTTTCAGTTCGCCGTAGTATACGGTCTCGGACTCGTCAATCCATACAAAAGCCCTGTAGTAGTACTTTGTGGAAGGCTTCAGGTCGCCTATCTGGATTTCATTGTATTCTCCGTCCACAGGGGTCTGCCCGGCCTTGAAGCTTACTCCCAGAGCTATGCTGCAGTCGTGGTTGTCGGTGGAGTTCTCGCTGACGGTAGGGACAACAGGCATCGTATTCACGTCGCTGTAGCAGATGCCTCCCATCACATAGGATTCGAAAGAAGGCAGCTTGTCGGAGTTGATCATCGACATACCGCAGTAAACCTGTTGTGATGAGATGCCGCTCGCCTCTCCGGTAATGGCGAACACAATCTCCGGCTCAACAATCAGGTGCATCACATCTTTCTTCCCGTCGACTGTCACGGTGATGTCCGTTTCACCTCCCGACAGCAGGGTCACGACCAGTTCTGCGGGATATCCGACGGCCTTTGTGCCTCCTTTAAGACTGGCCTCCGCAGTTGCGACTGACGGATTTGAGGAGCTGGCGGATATGTTCTTTACACTTGCATTTTCCGGGTTGAAGGAAATATTGAACACCAGTGGGGTGTCAGAGAAAGGAACGGTCAGGCTGCTGCCGTCCAAACCTGCTATGGAAATGCTCTGGACAGGCACATTGCTGCCTGAGTTGTCCGGCTTTTCGCAAGATGCCAACAATACAATGCTCAGGCCTATACAGCTGAGCAGCGTTCTGAAAGTATGAATAGCTTTCGTCATAAAACTATAGTTTTTACCAATATTCTACCTCCGCCAAAGTTAGGAAATATTTGTTGTAATTCATATCAATCTGATTATCTTTCTATAAAGCATATAACATTTACACTTTTCGCTTATTGGAGCCCGGCAGTTTTTGCCGTTACGAAGTCGCGGAAATCTGCGCAGTGGCCGTTGCCCGCCATCGCTTCCTCCGCTGTCCTGACCATATCATTCAGTATAAGTTTGCTCATCGGTATCGCATCCGTGTATCTGCTTCTACTTTTTTTTCATATCTTTGCGGTCGCTTTGAGAAAAACGGTAAAATATTCGAGTGTGTTGATGCTGCTGGTGTTTGCCTTCTTTTTCGCATCGACCAACCTCTTTACCCACGTGCATTATGGAGAAGAGGGAAGAATTGTGCACTCTCATCCCTGGAGCGCGAAGTCGCATAACCACACTGACGCGCAGTTCCAGACCATCCAACTCCTTTCAGCCAATCTATTCCAATCGCAGGAAGAGTTTCATCTGGACATTCCGTACCTCTATGCGGAGGTATTGATCTCTTTTCCTCTCCCTGAGATACATATCAGCACTCTTATACATCATGTCCTCGGCCTGAGGGCGCCTCCAATGTCGTTATAATCTTCAGCAAACAATTTACAGACAATAAGTTGCATCAATAACGACAATAATCAATGAATATAAAACATTATTTTGCCGCGCTTGTGGCTATGCTCTTCGTGTACGGGAGCGATACGGCTTATGCGCAGACCAGAACTGACATCAGTGTATCCGGACACGTGACCGATGCCATAACAGGGGAACATCTTCCTTTCATAACAATAATGCTGAAGGGAACCAATATAGGCGCACAGACTTCCACGTCGGGACATTACATTCTGCGCAACCTGCCTGTAGGCACTTTTGAATTGGTCGCCACAGCAATCGGCTTCAAAGAAACAGCAGTGCAGCTGGACCTCAGGAAAGGAGAATCGTATGAAATCAATTTCCTTCTGGAGGAGGAACATCTGGCCATAGATGAAGTTGTGTTCAGTGCTACAAGGAACCATGCTTCACGCAAGGAGGCTCCGAGTCTTGTGAATGTGTTGGACAACAGCATCTTCACCAGGACCGTGTCGGCTACCCTTGCTGACGGACTGGTATTTCAGCCTGGTGTCAGAGTGGAGAATGACTGCCAGAACTGCGGATTCTCCCAGGCGAGAATCAATGGGCTGGACGGCCACTATTCACAGATACTCATAGATTCAAGACCCGTTTTCTCCGCACTTGCAGGAGTGTACGGACTGGAGCAGATCCCCGCTGCAATGATAGAACGTGTGGAGGTCGTAAGGGGAGGAGGCTCGGCGCTTTTCGGTGCGTCTGCCATAGGTGGAACCATAAACATCATTACAAAGGAGGCAATGAGGTCAAGCGCTGAAATCAGGCACGATTTCACTTCCATTGGGCTTGGGCCGGCATTCGACAACAATACCAACATTAATGCCTCGATGGTTTCCGATGACGGCAAGGCAGGTGTGTTCGTGTTTGGACAGAGCCGTTCGAGGGATGGATATGATGCCGATTCCGATGGATTCACGGAAATCCCTGCGGTCAATTCGCTTACAGCCGGCACAAGAGGCTATGTAAGGATTACCCCATTCTCGAAAATCAACTTCGAATATCACGCTCTGAAAGAATTCCGCCGTGGCGGGGATCGTCTTGACAGACCTGCCCACGAAGCCCTGATAGCTGAGCAGACGGAGCATATTAATAACAGCGGTTCAGTTAGTTACGACGGGCAGAGTCCGGAGGGTAAACACTCCTGGTCTGCATATTTGTCCGCGCAGCATATAAACAGGAACAGCTACTATGGTGGAGGAATGGACCCCAATGCCTATGGAAAGACCAGGAATTTTACCGGTGTTGCCGGGCTTCAGTATTCCTGCAAGTTCAGCCGCCTTCTTTTTATGCCAGCGCAGCTCACTGTCGGGATGGAATACAATTATGACAGATTGCACGATATATCCCTGGGCTATGACTACGAGATAAGGCAGTCCGTCAGAATATTGGGAACCTACCTGCAAAATGAATGGAAGAACGCGCACTGGAGCCTGCTTGCCGGAGTGCGTATGGATAAGCACAATCTTATCGATACGCCTATCTTTTCTCCGCGCGTGAACATTCGCTACAGTCCTTTCCGCGATCTTGCTTTCCGTGCAGTATATGCCAGTGGCTTCCGTGCTCCCCAGGCCTTCGATGAGGACCTGCACGTGTCTGTCGTGGGCGGAGAGCGCATACGCGTCGTGCTTGCTGACGGCCTGAAGGAAGAAAGGTCCCATTCGTTCAGCCTTTCAGGAGACTGGTACCACAGTTTTGGGACCGCACAACTCAATCTTATGGCAGAAGGATTCTTTACTTTGCTGAGGGATACCTATGCGCTCAGGCAGACCGGTGAAACGACGGATGACGGAATGAGCAGCATAACTGAAAGATACAACGGACCAAGCGCAAAGGTGCTCGGAGCCACTTTCGAGGGCAAACTTTCCCTTGGCCGAGATCTCTCTTTTCAGGCAGGCATAACAGTGCAGAGGAGCCGTTATGATGAGGCGCAGCAGTGGAGCGACGATGAAAAGGTCGAGCCTGTGAGGGAGTTGTTCCGTTCTCCTGACCATTATGGCTACTTCGTGGCCTGCTACAGTCCTTTCAAGAATTTCGACATCGATTTGTCGGGAACATATACGGGGCCTATGCTTACCCAGCATATGGCTGGCAGCGGTACGGATGTGGATGTCGCAGTGCGTACCCCTTCTTTCTGGGATATGGGGTGCAAGTTCAGCTATGAGTTCCGCATTATGGATATCTGCCATCTCAACCTGCACGTGGGCATAAAGAATATATTCAATGCCTACCAGAAGGATTTCGACAAGGGAGAGCTGCGTGATTCGGGATATATCTACGGACCTTCCCTGCCCCGCTCGATTATCATAGGCACAGGGCTCAGATTCTGATTTCCCTGCAAGTCCGGATATCTTGAACGGATCCGCGTCTGGCCTTCTGACGTTCAGACCATTTGATATATGTCTGATTCAGTGCGTGCCTGGATCTGGTCAGAAGCTCCACAAGTGTATCTCCGTTTTCCAAGACTGGTGGTCTGAGTTCATTCCTGCGTTTGGGCTTGGGACTACGTTTCTTGCCCTTGTACTTCATGGGATGTTTCTTGCGATACCACTTCCGGTGTGCGGCATTGCGTTTCAAACGCTCTATAAAGCGGCGAGTTTCTTTAGTCAGGGATAATAGAAGAGAAATGAAAATACATGGGTGTAGCAAATCGCGACGCCCTTTTTGGTTTCCTTAATTGCATTGTGTGTTACTTTGGGCTACATTTGATTACAAAAATGGAGAAAAAGACGGCAAAGATGAAAGATACACCATAAATTAGAATTAATTTATGCAAATTCTACTACTTTTCGGCTCGTTTCTCGTTGGATTCTTGTATATTAGCACACACAAAATGTTGTATAAATGGCAAATAAGAATTTGAATCGTATAAAAGTCATGTTGGCTGAACGCAACCAGACAAACAAATGGTTGGCAGAACAGCTTGGCAAAGATCCTGCTACTGTATCAAAGTGGGTGACAAATGCCTCTCAGCCATCACTGGAAATGTTTTTCAAAATTGCTCAGGTGCTTGAATGCAAGTACACTGACTTAATTCGTGAACAAGAATAACAAATACACCTAAAATCAAATCTATGGCTAAGAAATTCTTTACCAACCGTGAAGGCAATACTCTCATGAAACAGTTTGAAGGATTGCTGGAAAACAACCCTAATATCAAGAATCTTGACTCTGTAGTAGGATTCCTTAGGGCTTCTGGATATTTTACACTTCGCCCATTCCTGAACAGCATCAACAAAGTACGTATGCTCATTGGCATTGATGTTGACAAGTATATCGTTAAGGCTAACAACCAAGGACAGTTGTTCTTCGGTGCTGAAGAAGAAGTCAAACAAGATTACCTCACTCAGCTTCGTAAGGACATTGAAAACTCCGTCTATTCAACCCATGTTGAAGAAGGTATCTGGCAGATGGTCGAAGACCTTGTAAGCGGAAAGCTCGAACTTCGTGCTCACCCAAGCAAAAAGATCCATGCTAAGATTTACCTTCTTTATCCAGACAATTTCAATGAATGGAGTACTGACGGATGTGCCATTACTGGTTCCAGCAACCTCAGTGGCAATGGTCTCGGCATTAGTCAGGACAAGCAGTATGAGTTTAATGTAATGCTCCGTGACAACGAGGATGTTCAGTTTGCCAAAGACGAGTTTGAATTGCTCTGGGCAGAAGCCGAAGGTTGTCCGATTACAGCAGAAGATATTAAAACTGGACCTGTTCAGCAGACATATCTGCATGGTGACGTTACTCCATACGAATTGTATATCAAGATGTTGATGGAGTACTTCTCTGACCGTGTGCTTGCAACAGATGCACAGGATGCCTTTGACATGCCTGAAGGCTATGACAAGTATGAATATCAGACCGATGCCGTTGTGGAGGGTTATAAGAAGTTGCTCAAATATGATGGTTTCTTCCTCGCTGACGTTGTGGGTCTTGGTAAGACAGTCATTGCTACAATGATTGCAAAGCAGTTCTGTATTGACAATGGCTATGAGAACACAAAGATTCTGGTGGTTTACCCACCTGCCGTAGAGCACAACTGGAAACAGACATTCAAGGACTTCGGACTTGATAAATACACTCGATTCATCAGTAATGGTAGTTTGAGCAAGGTTCTCGATGAAGAGAACTATGACTACTGGAATGCTGACGAGTATGACCTTGTCTTGGTGGACGAGGCACACAAGTTCCGCACACACACCAATACGGCATTTACAGAATTGCAGGAGATTTGCAAGATGCCACGTGTGGAAACAGGCAACATCCCTGGTTTCAAGAAGAAGGTGATGCTTATCTCTGCAACACCTATGAACAATACTCCTGCTGACCTTTACAACGAGATTCTTCTTTTCCAAGATCCTCGTTGCTGTACTATTGATGGTGTGCCTAATCTTACTTCGTTCTTCTCTCCATTGATTGTTGAGTTCAAGAACCTGAAGAAGAATCCTAATTACGACCTGACTAAGTTCAAGGAACTGGCAGAGAAGGTTCGTGATCGTGTAATCAAGCCTATAACAGTTCGCCGTACACGTACTGATATTGAGGCAATTCCACGCTACAGCAAGGATATTCAGGGCTTCCCAAAGGTGGCAGCACCAGAAATGAAGGAATATAAAATGAACGACCGCATAGCGAACATGTTCGATAGTTCAATGACAACCTTGGTGAAGAAACTGACCTATGCTCGTTATCAGGCTATTGCTTACCTTGACCCTGAAAAGTCAGAAGGACTCTATGATAATGCACAGTTGATTTCTCGAAGCTTGGCAAACATCCGCAAGAACGGACTTGTAAAGCGTCTGGAAAGTTCTTTCTATGCCTTCAAGACAAGTATCGGTCGATTCCGTGATGCCAATCAGTACATGATCAACATGTTTGAGAATGACCGTGTGTTCATTGCTCCAGACCTTGACATCAACCACCTCTATGACCTTGGTCTTAATGATGATGAGATTGAGGAAAGACTTCAGCAGAAGGCTGAAGAGAATCCGAAGAATGCGGCATTCAAAGCAGAAGATTTCGATCCTAGATTCATTGAAATGCTCCGTGCTGACCAGAAGGTTCTCGAAGCCATGTGTGCCGACTGGGACACTGTTGATGTAGAAGGTGCAGATGACTCTAAGTTTGCGAAGTTCAATGATATACTGAAGCATGAACTGTTCAAGAAGGACCGCAACCCTGGTCAGAAGCTTGTAATCTTCTCTGAGTCAAAAGATACAGTTGAATACCTCCAGAGGCGTCTGAACCGCAAGGATGTTCTGATTATTGACTCTAGCAACCGCACCAAACTCTTCAAGACCATTCAAGAGAACTTTGATGCCAACTATAAGAAATCGCTCCGTAAGGATGACTACAACATCATCATCACTACAGATGTGCTTGCAGAGGGTGTCAACCTCCACCGCTCAAATATCATCATCAACTATGATACTCCTTGGAACTCAACCAAGTTGATGCAGCGTATCGGTCGTGTTAACCGAATTGGATCAGAGGGAAAGATTATATATAATTATGTGTTCTATCCCTCTCGTCAAGGCAACCAGATTATCAAACTCAATCAGATTGCATTGTCAAAGATCCAGACCTTCCACTCTACGTTTGGCGAGGACAATCAGATTTACTCTCAGGAGGAAATCATTGACCGTAACCTTGAAAAGCTCTTTACCGAAGGTTTACAAGCAGACAAGGGCGAGTTCAATGAGGAAATCCCATTCTATGAGGAGTTGCGTTCACTCTATCTAACTGATAGACGTGAGTATAACCGTATAGCAAAGATGTCACTTCGTAGCCGTACAGGACGTGAATCACGTTCTATTGACGGTGTCACCTTGTCGCAAGACACGCTGGTGTTCTTGAAGACAAATATGCGCAAGTCCTTCTTCCGTTCAAGTGACGAATCTGTAGAAGAACTCTCTGTAGTTGATGCACTTAAATATTTTAAGGCTGATACTCAGGAAGAGAAGGTTGAACGCATCGAGCATCACCATGATCATGTTCTTAAGGCTATTGACAAGTTCAAGCAACTACGTGGTCAAGAACAAGTTGAGCAGGATGTCCAGACACAGCAAGCTGGTTCTGCTCTGGGTGCTCAGGTTGGCATGGCTGCTAATTTGCTTAACCTATTCCTTCCTGAGATTCAGGATCAGACAATCTATCAGCAGGTGGTACAGCTCCGCATCCTTGCTGAGCGTGGTGTTATCACCATCATTGCCAAGAGACTTCAACGCATGACAAAGGAAATGCAGCGTGGTAAGTTGAGCCATGACGATGCTCTGTCTCAAATCATAGATATGGCAAAGAAGTATAATGCTTACTATCTCAGTGCTGAAGAATTGAAGCATGAGACTGAAACAGAGGCACAAATCATTCTTTGTGAATCATTCAAATAATCAGTAATATGGACTATCGTTCAATCATTGAGTCAAAATATAATCGTGCAAATTGGCAAGGTCTTTTGTACGACATCTTCCGTCAGAGAGTGCAGTTCTGGCAGCAACCTCAGTTGGTGCCAGTTGACGAAAGCATGGCAAAACGTGCGCTTTATACAGGTAAAATCACTCTTCCTGATGGCCACATCATAGCTATCTATGAAGTAGAACTTAGCGACAGCGTTGTTATCGAACGCAATCGTGCAGGAATCCGTAACTTGTTGTGTGCCAACTGGAGAGGCATGGGCTGCTCAGGCGCATTCATGTTCTGCTTCCGTCAGAATGAAGCCGTATTACGTTTCTCTTATGTCAGTGAATCCTTCGTTTTTGCAGAAGATGGTTCACTTACAAAGGAAAGTACCGACACTAAGCGATTCACTTATCTTTTGGGTGAAGGACATCGCAGCCGTACTGCCATCAAGCAGTTTGAAGACTTGAAGAAGAGTGCTCTTGACCTAAAGGCAATTACAAAGGCATTCTCTGTTGAAGCTCTTTCTGACCTCTTCTTCAAGGAATACAAGAAGCAGTATGAGGACATCATTGAGTTCATCACTGGCAAGCGTATGGTCAAAGTTGCCAACAAGTGGGAAGAGCAGGTTACAGGTCAGCCATGCCGTGAGATTATGCAGGAGTTCAGCCGGTTCCCTGATGCAGAAAAGGCTGTACGTGACTATGTAAAAAAGCTCATGGGTAGATTGGTATTTATCCAGTTCCTTCAAAAGAAGGGATGGATGGGATGCTCTGCTGGTGAAGCCTGGGATGATGGAGATAAGGAGTTTGTTCAGAACCTTTTTGCTAATACCACACACAAGAATACCTTTGTTGATGATGTGCTTGAACCACTTTTCAATGACATCAACACAAAGCGTAATGGCGATATAACAAGCAGCCAGAATGTGGGTAATGGCATCAAGATACCATATCTCAATGGTGGACTCTTTGAGAAGGATGACTATGACAAGGCCAACTTCCCATTGCCTGCCAAGTACATGAAGAATCTCCTGGACTTCTTCGCTTCGTACAACTTCACTATTGATGAGAATGATCCTGATGATGCAGAAATCGGAGTTGACCCTGAAATGCTTGGTCGAATCTTCGAGAACTTGCTGGAAGACAATAAGGACAAGGGCGCATTCTACACTCCAAAGGAGATAGTAAAGTACATGTGCCGTGAGTCTTTGATTGCTTACCTTCAGACAGATGTAAATGACGATCAGATTAAGGATTCAATCCGTCAGTTTGTAACAACATACGATGCTTCTGTATTATCAGAAGAATTGAAAGAGACTGTTAACCAAAAACTTAAAGATGTCAAGATATGTGACCCTGCCATCGGTTCTGGTGCATTCCCTATGGGCTTGCTTCGTGAACTCTATGCCTGCCGTAAGGCTATCGAAGGTATTGACGATGAGACAGCTGTAAGCATCAAAACACATATCATTCAGAACAACATCTATGGAGTGGATATTGAAAAGGGTGCAGTGGATATTGCTCGTCTTCGTTTCTGGCTTGCTCTTATTGTGGATGAAAAGAATCCTCATGCTTTGCCAAACATGGACTTCAAGATTATGCAAGGCAACTCACTTCTTGAGCAGTACGAGGGAGTTGACCTTTCTGGCATGTCGCTTAACGAGCAGGCAAAGAAGAAAACCAAGAAGGGACAGGCTTGGCAACCGACTTTTGCTTTTGACGAAGAAGATGCCCTCAAAAACATACAGAATGCGATTAAGGAATATTACTTGACCGATGACCATGCATCGAAACTCAACCTTAGAGGGATAGTAAACGAAAACGTACGCAGTTACATTCTAAATCTTAAAGGCTGTACTCCTGACATTCAGCGAAAAATGGAGAAACTCCCTATTCCTAATGACCAATTCTTCCTTTGGCATATTTACTTTAAGGAAGTCTTTGATAAAGGTGGTTTTGATATTGTAATAGGAAATCCACCATATATAAGCGCTGTAACGATGGCTAGATCTGAGGAAGAAAAACTTTTATATAAGAAGCAATATCCAGAGGCAAAAGGAGCATATGATATGTACATTTTGTTCCTGTTGTTAGGTGCAAATATGTCTAAATCAACGTATTGCTGGATTATACCTAACAAGTTGTTAGTTGCAGATTATGGAAAGAACTGCCTTACAAGATTGATTTCTGAAGAAGGTCTTTCTAAATCAGTAGATGTCTCAATCTATGACGTATTTAAAACGGCAAGTGTTTATCCTATTATCATTCTTGGTAATAAGCAGCAAAAGAATGGCTTTGGTAAATACTATCTAAATCATTATGCTGATTTGTTATCAAATAAACTGGTCAAAAAAGAGGAGGTTTCTGATTCTATCATAAAGCTTGAAGACTTGGGAGTCAAAGTTTGTAGTGGCGCAACGGGCTTTGAAGCACAGAAAATCAAAGAAAACGTACGAGGTGAATATGTGCTAAATTCTATTCCATTCACTGTGAGTGGCAATATCGATAGATACACATTTAATAATTTCGGGGTTAGATATATGAAATCAAGATACGACAATGCTCATGTTGTACTTGATGATAGCATCTCTGATGGCAAAAAAGAAATGTGGAAGAATCCAAAGATTGTTATCGCTGGAATGACAAAATGCATAGAAGCCGTATATACTGACGAACCATTAGGTATCGGAGTAGGTGCTTATGCTATTTATGATTTCAATGGTCTTGATCCTTATTACTTGTTGGGTGTATTAAATGCAAAAACAACCACAGAACTGTTAATCAAAGAGTTCTCTGACAAACATTTAGCAGGAGGATACCTCGCTATAAACAAATCGACAATAGAAAAATTTAGATTCCCAAGTTGTACTGACAAGAAGATCCAGGAAGAGATATCTTCAAGAGCAAGAAAAATATCTTCCTTGAAGAAAGAAAATCCTCTTTCAGATACAACTTCGATTGAAATGGAAATAGACAAATTGGTTGCATCGCTTTACAAAAATGATTAAAAATGAAACAGATAAATGTTATTTTAGGTGGAAAGAATTACAAAAACAAAGGAATATTCTTTCCTGAAAATAATAGCCTTAAATTGCTAAAAGGCGCATGTATTCGTAAGACTGGCGGCTCCACATACAAGTTTGAAAATATTCGTCAAGAAAGAATTAGTAAGTATTGTCATGAAGAAACGGATTTCTTTATTCTCGACAAGGATGTTGTATTTGACACACCAACTGCTGCTGCAAAATTCTGTGCGGGTAATGAAGTGAACGGCCCATCTGCTTGGAGAACTACGGATGGCATCAAAATTAAAGACCTAAAATAAAGTATAGCAACTTCAGTTGATAGTATATACGACTATGGCTACACTCAAAGAACTATACACCACATTAAAGTCACTCAGGGACATGAATCTTCCTGTTGATGACAAGTTGCTGAAAGCGGCAGACAACCTTGAAGAGAAGATAATCAAAGAGGAAATCCTGCCAGCACTCAGCCAGAATATTGAGCCTCAACTGAGTGAGATTCAGCGCGATCTTGTTCTTGTGGTTGAGTATCACCCAGGCGAACCTCTCAGCGTTGCACTTTCACGAAAGACGAAGATAAGTGAGATTATTGATGCTAAGACTTTGACCCCAAAGTCAAGCAAACCAGTGTCAAGTTCAGAGAAGCCAGCATCCATTGAGCCACATGAGCCAACAAAGCACATCGAGAATCCGACAAAGGGTTTACGTGTCATCTTTCCAGATGGCACAGTAATCTGGCACAAGGCAGCAATAAACACGTTTGTCGATGCACTCCGAAAGGTAGGGCTTGACCGTATTCCAAAGGTCGGTATCGAACATGGTGGCTTCAATCTTGTCAGCAAAGACAAGCGTCCTCCTGTTCCTGGGCGAGTATGGCAGCATGAGGTAGATGGTTGGTATGTCTATTCAAATATCAGCAATGAAACAAAGGCTGATGACTTGAAACGAATTTCCAAGTTCTATAAGTTAGGTTTGAAAGTCGAGGAAGGAAAGCCAAACAACTAATATACAACAGAATGGCAAGAGTGTCAATCCCAGAGATGGAGGCTACTGGTCATACACCAGAAACAGTATTTTCGCAAATAATGCTGCTTGCAGAAAGTGCAACAGAACGTTTGTCTGTCGGGCATCGGAAAAATGTTCTGACAGATGCCACTGGCACCTTTTTGGCTATGGGGCAAAAGTTTCTGAAACAGGCATACTCACTTCAAACATTAGCTGATTTAGAACAAGATGCTATGTCTTGTTATGGATTGATACGAATGCAAGCAGATAACCTCTGCGATATGTTAGGGACTGTCGGGAAATGTTGAAAATTTCCTAACAAATTGATTGCTAATGTGTTAAATATTTTGTATCTTTGACATGGAGAAAAAGAATTCCTCCAATAGGTCGTAGAAACTGAAGATACAGCAGTTGCAGGACATCCTGGCGGAACGGAGTAAGCCATACATGCAGAACCTGGATACGTTGTACACGGATGCGACCTGCTATGAGAGCGAGATGAGGTATCCGACGGACCCGAAGCTGTTGTGGGAAGGGATAGAGAAGAGTTACGAGACGATGTGCGAGTTGAGCAAGAGGTTGGGAATCCATCCGCCAGCAGAAGAACCACTTCCAGAGCAAAGACTGCAAGAGAGCATTCCGAACATGATAGAACAGAGAGTACAACTGGCGGCCTCCTGAAACGAAGGTTTGCACATAGAAAAGTGCTTTCACAGGGGAACTACGCCCCTGTCATTGAGAATGGACAAATAATCCGGCCGAAACGATCGGAATGAGATATAAAAACGTATATTTGATGAGCCGAAAGCAGAAACGGATGGGATCAGTCTGCTGCTTCGGCCAAAAAGAAAACATTAAACGACAATCCCTAAGTAACAGACCATGCAAGGTCCATACAAAGTCATAACCCTCTGTGGCAGTACTCGCTTCAAAGACCAGTTCATTGAAGCGCAAAAGCGTTTGACCCTTGAGGGAAACATTGTTATCAGCGTAGGACTCTTCGGACATTCCGGTGATTCCGAGGTGTGGAGCGAAGGGACAAAGGAGATGCTGGACGACATGCATAAGCGCAAAATTGAGATGGCGGATGAAATCTTCGTCATCAACGTCGGAGGCTACATTGGTAACAGTACAAAGAGCGAAATCGAGTTCGCCAGGCGGACAGGGAAAACGGTTCGGTATCTCGAAGACCCGGGCGTAAGCAGGCAGACATTGCTTAGTCGTTATGTGGACCAATTCACTTCTTTGAACACTGCAAAACGGATGGGCAAAACTGCCCCTCACAAGGCAGTGATGCTTGTAAGCATTATTGATATGATTCAGGTAGGATTGATAAAAGAGAACGAATTCTACTTCACAGAAGTACTACAGAGGTCGTTCACTTTGAACTGGAAACGTTATGTTGGAGATAGCCTTCTGTTCAAACCTGTAGCAGCGACCCCATTCTGGCATTTGGGCGGAGAACCATTTTGGTCTCTAAGGCGTGACGATGGAGGAAAGATTGATGATATCAAGACAACGCCAACTGCCGGTCAGTTGAAATCAATGGGCATCGTGGCTTCTTTGGACAAGGAATTATTTACACTTCTGCAAGATGAACAGACCAGAGAACAACTGAGAGGATTGTTGGTAGATGCATATCTTAGCACAACGAAACCACAGATTACAAAGGTGCTTCCAATGTTTATTGGAATGGTAGCTACAAGTTTTTTTGCATAAGCTATTTCACTATGGACTAGCCACGTATAAAACGCTTGCTAATGGATTATATAACATGGGACATAAAAGATAAAAAGACAGCATATGAACACAAAACGATTAGCGGTGCTCTATAAGTGCCACGATTTATTACAAGAAGTCTATGACGATTTGGAAATGGTCAGAGATGAAGAAGAGGAAGCGTATGATAACATGCCCGAAGGTCTGCAAGAGAGCGAACGCGGTGATATGATGCAAGAAGCAATTGATGCCTTGAACGAAGCTATTGACCCAGTAGAGACAGCTGCCGACGAACTTGATAACTTATGCGCTGAAGCTGAGGAAGAAGAGGCAATGGATTACGATCCCTTCGAAGCACTCAAACCTGGTGATAAAGTCAAGCACAAGACCATGGGTGCGGGCACAATCAAATCTATCGAGGGCAAGTACATTACAGTCGCATTTCCCGAGAAGGAGATGAAGTTCCTTTTTCCTGATGCATTTACAAAAGGTTTCCTTTCACTTTAACAAAGACGCGGTATGAATAATCAGAGACGAAAGATTATTGCAAAGAGCTTAGAAAAACTAAGGAGTGCATCTTCTCAACTTTCAGAGGTCAAAGCAGCAGAGGAGCAATCGCTGAAATTATTACCTCCAACTGATGACTTCGATGATAAACGGGATGCTATTGAGGCTATTATTGACAGCCTTGACATCATTATTTCAAGTGTTGATGATTCTATAAACAGCTTGGAGGCTGCTGATTTTTAGTCTGCCATATGTCACGAAAGCCTAAATACGGTTATGCGCGGGACTATTTCGGCAGAGTCCAGGAAAGGGATTCCTATAAGGAAGAAGTCCACCAGAAACCCCGTTATGATTACTCCTCATATGATAGAGAGGATGATCATGACAACTATTATTACAACGAGTTGTCAGACGACTAGCACAGCTATTCTTATCCGACAAAATTGCTAAAACAACGAAAATAGTCAGGCATTAGCGGCTCCAGCTGTCATCTCCTCCAAACAAAGCGCAGATGACGTCCATAATCAGACCAATTGCAATAATTATCCCCCATAATAACTGTGTTTATTTGATTACAAACGCAAAATTACGCGCCGCATTGGATAATTGAAAATAATCTGGAACTTCGGTTCCGTGGACAGTGAACACCACGCCACTATTCGAGGGCTTGGAAAGGACGCTCCAGCGAGGAACAGCCGAATCACGACCAGCTCTGAGCCCCGGTTTTATTACTTCGCTTCTCGTCAGGGGCGCATTCCTCATATCTATCGAGGGCGGGGAGAGAATATCGTCCTCGCTTTTGGGGCCGGCCAGCGATAAATACGATATCGTCCAGCCGGACCACGATAAAGAAAAAGGAGCCGCCCAAGGACGACTCCCCGAACCGGAGGCGAAGCAGCGCACCAATAAGTGCCAGCCTATTCAGATATTACTCAGCGTCCCCAAACGCGTCTGTAATACGAATTGACCTTCTCGACCTTACCATTGCGGACGCGGGTATAACCCTTGACCTTGATAAGGATTGGCATCCTGACCTCTATGAGAATAGAAATGCCTTGCGATCTGGATTCTTTTCTATTGTTGTACATTATTTTATCATTAAGCTGTAAAAGAATCGTTGGCAAGATTTCAAATCTACTTCTCCGGTTCTATTCCTCCGTTCAGGTACGAAAAAAGCACCTCAGTTGGGGCTGAAGTGCCTAATTCTTTCAATATTGTTGACGTAACATGTCAACACAAAGGTACAAACATTTCTTTGAATCGCAAATATTTCTTCAAAAAGCACTTCAATTATAAGGCCACGTCTAATTGCTGGGCAAACAGGACGATTTCTTTGGCCTGAGCCACCTTCTTGCGGCTTTGAATACCCCTCATAGTCATACGGAATACCATTGGCATCAAGCAAAGATTGCAAATGTGTAAGCTCATCCTGTTCATAAAACCGAGGTTTTTTGAATACTCTTCGAAGAAACGGTTGGAAGTATGCAAAACTTTCCTAATTTTGTATTAATACATGTCTTAAAATCAAAGTACGGAAAAGCCGTTCAATTTGGCTTTATAGACTAAGGGGAAGATGAAGTTAGGATATGCCCGCTGCTCGACTCTCGACCAGAACATGGACTGGCAGATATACGCACTCACGAAGGAGGAGTGCGACAGGAAGAATGGGCGGAAGGCCGGGCAAGGACAAGAAGATAGTTGAACAGGCTCTGACCCTTTACGATTCCAAGGCAAACAACTTGAATCATGATTGAAACAGATAGACTCATCCTCCGCCCGTGGGAGGACTCCGATGCGGAGGCGCTTTTCCGATACGCTTCCGATCCGGACGTGGGCCCTAGGGCGGGATGGCCGCCGCACAAGGACATTGAGGAGAGCAGGAGAGTGATCCGGGACATCTTCACCAATGACCGCACCTGGGCTGTCACTCTGCGCGAGACCGGGGAGGCGATAGGTTGTATGGGGTACTTCATCCACGGCGAGAGCAACATCCCGA
>CAMEWE010000015.1:0-45535 GCA_945939695.1 uncultured Bacteroidales bacterium | reverse complement strand
TAAGGATTACGAACATAAGAGCAACAGACAATCCCACGATGTTGATCACCGTATACAAAGGGTTGCGTTTCAAGAATCTGAAAAATGATTTCATTCCTTTACAATTATCCGTCATTATGATTTACATTGAGCGTGCCAAAAAACTTATACTATTGGTTTTCAGTATTTTATCAACGCGAGTAAAAGGAAAAATGTAAAATTAATTTACACCTCCTGTAAAATTTCTTTACAGGTCTGCCGGGAAACTCTGCAAAAAAACGTATTTTTGTATAAACCAATTATTAAAAAGTAATGGCTCCATTTGTTCCTGTTCCGTCTCGGAAGCCTTTCAGGCAGCTGGCCGGGATTTTCATTGTCTCTCTCTCCCTTGCGGCCTGCAGCAAGCCGTCCACGGATATTTCAGTAATCCCTATGCCCGCCGAGGTGGAAGTCTACAAAGGTGAATTCGACTTCGCCAAAGCTTCATTCTTCTACGACTCTTCCATGGATAAGCTCAGCCTGGACTATGCTCAGGCTTTCGAGGCATCCCTGAAGAGCGTGATGGGCAGCCCGGCAAAGGGTTGCGGGAAGGTAAGCTTTGTCCTTGACGACAAGCTCGCAGCCGAAGAATACACAATAAGATCGACTCCTCGCCGACTCACTGTCAAGGCTTCCTCCCTGAACGGCTTTGTATATGCAGTCCAGACCATCAAGCAGTTGCTCCCGGTAGCAATATGGAGCGGCAAGGCCGAGCCTGAAGCACAGTGGACCGTCCCGGTGATGAACGTTCGCGACTACCCGCGTTTCGCCTACAGGGGTATGCATTTCGACTGCGTGCGCCATTTCTTCTCCATCGGGGAGGTACGCCGCTACATCGACCTGCTGGAAATGCATAAGATTAACCGCTTCCACTGGCATCTGACCGATGACCAGGGTTGGAGAATAGAAATCAAGAGCCATCCGGAAATCACGGCCAAGGGAGGCTGGCGCAACGGCACCATGATAGGGCGCGACTTCTCTTCCAACGACGGCATACGCTACGGCGGCTTCTACACTCAGGAAGAACTCCGCTCCATCGTGGATTACGCTGCCTCAAAGGGCATCACCGTAATTCCGGAAATCGAGCTCCCGGGCCACACCCAGGCCATCATCACCGCCTATCCGGAACTCGGCTGCACGGGCGGGCCTTACGAAGTGATGACCGTCTGGGGCATCTCGGACGAAGTGATTTGCGCAGGCAACGACGAAGTCTTCCCTGTCATAGAGGACATACTCACCGAGCTCATAGACATCTTCCCTTCCGAGTACATCCACATCGGAGGCGACGAGTGCCCGAAAGTAAACTGGGAAGCCTGCCCGAAATGCCAGGCCAAGATCCGCGAACTCGGACTGAAGGATGACGACAGATTCAAGGCTGAAGACTATCTCCAGAGCTATGTGATGAACCGCATCGAGAAGTTCCTCAACGAACACGGGCGCAAGGTCATAGGCTGGGACGAGATTCTTGACGGCGACATTTCCCAAACCGCGACCATCATGTCCTGGAGAGGCTCCGCAGGCGGAATCAAGGCTGCCAGGAGCGGACGCGACGCCATTATGGTACCGAACGACTATTTCTATTTTGACTACTGCCAGAGCCGCAACATCGCAGAGGAGCCACTCTGCATCGGAGGCTATGTTCCTGTTTACAAGGTATATTCCTTCGAGCCTTTCGAGAATCTGAGCGAGGATGAGAGCAGGCACATTCTGGGCGTACAGGCCAATCTCTGGACCGAATACATCCCGGAATTCTCTGGCGTCGAATATATGGTCCTGCCTCGTATGGATGCCTTGAGCGAGGTACAGTGGTGCGCCGCCGACAGGAAGGACTTCGGGCGCTTCCGCCGCAGTCTCCTGAAGATGAGGGACATTTACGATGCAATCGGAGCGAACTATGCGACCCATATCTTCGACGGGCGTATGGATGAAGAAATGATAAAATAATACGGAATGAAAAGGTTTTTCACAATTTGCCTGGCAATGGCAATATCGGTCCTCACCCTCGCGGCGAGAGACTATGGTTTCGAGAACGGAATACTCTACAAGACGGAGAGGGACGCCTACTCCGACGAGATGTGCAAACTGGATGTAGCCTTCGAGCGCGGAGGCGAGAATCGCCCGGTGATAGTGTGGTTCCACGGAGGCGGACTTACCGGTGGCCACAGGGAAGTGCCGCAGACCCTGCTCAGGGACGGGGCCGTGGTCGTAGGCGTAGGATACCGTTTCGTGAGCAAGGTGGAGCTGAAAGATGTCATTGAAGACGCTGCCGCCGCAGTTGCGTGGGTAGTGAAGAACATCGCAAGATACGGAGGCGACACGGGGAAACTGTACCTGGCCGGTCATTCGGCGGGCGGATACCTGGTGGATATGCTGGCGCTCGACAAGCAGTACCTGGGCAAGCACGGCATAGACCCGGACACCATGGCGGCAATAGTCCCTTACAGCGGCCAGGTGATCACACACTTCGCGCAGCGCCAGAAGCAGGGGGTGTCCGAACTCACCCCTGCAATTGACGAGTATGCTCCGCTGCACTTCGTCCGGGGCGACGCGGCGCCGTTCCTGGTGATCTCCGCAGACAGGGAGATGGAGCTGTACGGCAGATACGAGGAGACGGCGTACTTCGTGAGGATGATGAAGCTCAACGGTCACAGGGACATCACATTCCTCGAATTGGACGGCTTCAACCACGGGGATATGGCAGAGCCCGCGCACCTGCTGCTGCTCAAATACATACGCAGCCGCGAATCCGGAAAGCGGCAGATATGAGTCAGGTGTGGATATGCGCGGCGGGCTTGAGCATCGCCACGGTTCTGGGTGCGGGATTGGGCTTTATCATCAAGGCTCTGCCCCATAAGTGGAACGACATCGTGCTCGGCTTCTGTGCCGGAGTGATGCTGGCCGCATCGACCATTGGCCTCATACTCCCGGCGGCGCAGGAAGCGGGTGCCTCCGGGTGGTGGACGGTGCTGCTCGGGGTTGTGGCAGGTATGCTGTTTCTCAACCTGCTGGACCTCGTGACCCCGCACCTTCACAAACTCACAGGTCTGGATCGGGAGACGCACCGTAACAATGCTTCACTCAACAAAATCCTCCTGTTCGTGATGGCTATTGCCCTGCACAAACTCCCCGAGGGCATTGCGGCCGGAGTCGGGTTCAACTCTGAGGAGGTGTCAGGAGCCTGGGCAGTTGCCCTGGGTATCGCGATTCAGAACATTCCCGAAGGAATGGTGGTGATTGCGCCTCTGCTGCTTGCCGGTGTGACCCGCTTGCGCACCTTCGTCATTTCGCTAGCCATCGCTATGCTGGAGCTGGTCGGGGTGTGGATAGGGTACGGACTTGGGGCCATCTCCACGGTGCTGCTCCCGAGCCTTCTCGCCTTTGCCGGCGGCGCCATGCTCTACGTCGTGAGTGTGGAAATGATTCCGGAAACCCACGCCCACGGCTACGAGAAGTACGCCACCTACGCCCTCGTGCTCGGCTTCGTAACCCTGGTCTTCTTCGACCTGGCCTTCTAGCGGAGGTCCCGCTACGGGGCCGCAGGGAAAGGCGCGGGCGCAAAACCCGTCAGAGAGCACTCTGCGATGTAATAAGCTACCCGTGCTGTATTTCGTAGCCGAACCAGCGGTCCAACTGCATTTCCACCTTCTGGAGGATTTGAGGGGTGACGTGGTCCTTGATACTCTTGACCACATAGGCCACGGCTGCGACATCGTCCGTGATGCCGAGCAGGCCGAAGACGCGGCGGGGCAGCAGGTCTCCCGGCACGAGAACATACAGCAGAGCGGCATAAATCCACGCTTTCTGAGCGGAAGTCATATCTCCCTCCGTTAAGACAAAATAGAGAATAAGCAGTTGGCGGGTGGTAGCCCGTCCGAGACGCTTGGCCAGAACGGCCATTTTGGAGAAAAGTGCGGTGAATTTTCCGTTCATAATCATTTGCATTTCGACAAAATTAGTGAAAAACGCGAACAAAGCAATAATAATATCGGGACGAAGGTTTAGGTCTTCGTCCCGAGTGCTTTCAGCCGATGAGTTCGGCGGGGCCTATGAGAAATACCCCGGAAAAGGCGTCTCCGGGATGACGGGGAGGCACAAACTCCACGGCCAGATCGGCAATGCGGGCACGAAGGTCCACTCGGACGGCATTGCGGGGACAGTCCGGCAGCTGCGCAGAAGCACTGCCTGCTTCCAGTGCGCGCAGCCATGATGCGAGGGCACAGGCGGTGAGCCCGGTGCCGCAGGCAAGGGTCTCGTCCTCCACACCCTTTTCAAAAGTGCGCACCTTGAGGCGTCCGTCCGGCAGGACAGCGACGAAGTTCGCATTCGCGCCCACGGGAGCAAAAGCGGGGTCGTGGCGATAGCGAGGGCCCTCAAGCCCGATTTGCAAAGCCTCCAACTCCTCCTCTGAGTCAAGGAATTTTACGAAATGACGGGTGCCCGTGTCAAGGAACCACCCATCCAGAGCAGAATGGTACTCCCTGCAGTCTATCATCCCCAGACGCACGTCCCAAAGCCCGCCATCCCGGGACAATATTTCTCCGCTGTGCACCCCATCGGCAGCTATGAAACGGAACACTTTCCCCTCGGAAGGCACGAGGCCCTGGTAATCGGCGAAAGCTACGATGCAACGACCGCCGTTACCGCACATCATTCCCGAGGACCCGTCAGGATTATAGAACTCCATACGGAAGTCATACCCCCGCTCCAGCGTAAGGATCATAAGTCCGTCTGCCCCGACTCGGCCGTCAGCGGCAAGGAAGCCGGAGCTGCGGTCGCACAGGGCGCTGATTGCAGACGCATCCCTATAGTGCTCAAGCTCAGCCGCATCGGCGCTACCGACACGCCCGTCGAGCACCACAAAATCATTCCCTGCGCCAGAGTATTTATACAGTTTCATACAGTCTGTCTTACCTGAGCATATCCTCAAGGGTCACCGAGCCCGAGGTCTTCTCGTCGCGATATTTCACGATGACCGGACAGTATAGCGACACGCCGGAATCGGCGGCCGCACCCTTGCGTATAGGCTTGCTTCCCGACACGACCACGGCGCCGCGCGGCACCACAACCCGTCCATCCTCGTTCCTCGGCACAAACTCGCCCTTGGTGGCATCGTAAATCGCAGTGGATGAAGTAATAATAACACCCGAAGCAATGACTGCCCCCTCCTGCACGATGGTGCCCTCATAGATGCCGCAGTTGCCGCCCACGAAGGCACCGTCCTCGATGATGGTAGGCATGGCACCTGCCGGCTCGAGCACTCCGCCGATCTGGGTAGATGCGGAGATGTGTATGTTCTTCCCAATCTGGGCGCAGGAGCCTATGGTGACGTGGCTGTCGACCATAGTGCCCTCGTCCACAAACGCTCCCACGTTGATGTAGGACGGAGGCATCACGATTGCACCGCGGGAAACGTAGGCGCCGCGGCGTATGCTTGTGCCGCCCGGAACTATGCGCACGCCGTCCTCAATGGAGAAACTGCGCACCGGGAAGGTGGACTTGTCAAAGAAAGGGAACTGGCCCTGGCTCATATCCTGCACGGCACCGAGCTTGAAGCCGGCAAGGATGACTTCCTTCACCCATTTGTTCACGACCCACGCGCCGTCCTTCTTTTCCGCAACCCGTATGCTGCCGTTTTCGAGGCCGGCAATGACCTCGTTGAATCTTTCTATGCTTATTTCTGCCATAATGCGTCAAGTGTTTGTTTCATAAGAACTTTCGTTGCCTCGGACGGACGGCTGAGTGGGAGCCTGACTTCTTCCTCCATAAGTCCGAGATATGCCATGGCGGCCTTCGCAGGGATAGGATTGGACTCCACGAAGCAGGCCTTGAAGAGAGGGAAGAGGCGATGGTGCAGGGCGCGGGCGCGGGCAAGGTCGCCGGAGAGCATCGAATTCACCATATCCACCACTTCGCGCGGAGCGATGTTGGAAGCGACGCTGATTACGCCCTGAGCTCCGGTAGCCATAAAGGCGAAGGTGAGATCGTCGTCACCGCTAAGCACGGAGAATCCCTCCGGAGCGGAGGCGATGATGGCGCTGACCTGGGCATAGTTGCCCGACGCCTCCTTGGTGGCAATGATGTTGGGACAGTCATTCGCCAGACGCAGGCAGGTTTCTGCACTCATATTGGCCCCGGTCCTGCCGGGCACGTTATAGATTACAATCGGCTTGTCCGTAGCCTCGGACACGGCCTTGAAATACTGGTACTGGCCCTCCTGGGTAGGCTTGTTGTAGAACGGCACCACCACCAGAAAAGCGTCCACGCCGTGCGAGTCGAGCAGGGCAATGTTCTCCAGGGTGGCAGGGAGGGAATTAGAGCCGCAACCGGTAAGCAGAGGCAGGCCGGGAGCGAGTTCACGGGTGAGGTCGAGAAGACGCAGCTTCTCGTCACGGCTCAAGGTCGGGGTTTCGCCGGTGGTGGCAAGAGGCACGAGGAAGTGCACTCCGGATTCGACCTGACGGCGTACGCAGGCCTCGTATGCGGCATAGTCAACTTCGCCCCCGCGGAACGGAGTCAGCAGGGCGGTGCCGCAACCTTCAAGATGGAGTCGTGTCATAATATCAGATCTTTGAATTCGTGAATACCTTCGATGCCGTCCGCAAGTTCGGCGGCGTAAACAGCGCCCTCGGCGAAACCTTCGCGCGAGAAGGCCTCGTGGGTGAAACTGAGCCTGTCCACTGAGGAGAGGAACTCCACGGTGTGTATGCCGGGAACCTCCCCAATGCGGTGGGAGACGATTTCAGGCTTCTGTCCAAGGCTCTCCTCAACTATATCCCCGAGGCTCTTCGCGGTGCCGCTGGGAGCATCGAGCTTGTGGATATGGTGGGTTTCATCTACCTTGGGAGCGTAGCCGTGGCCTTTGAGCACGGATGCAGCCTTTTCCACGGCGGCGAACAGGGCATTCACCCCAATGGAGAAATTGGACGCCCACACCAGGGTGGTGCCACAGGCCCGGAAGGCCTCGAACACCTCGTCCTTTATGTCATACCATCCGGTGGTACCTACCACCACGGCCTTGAATTTCTTTGCGAGCACCCTGTAATTTGACCTGAATGCCTCAGGCGTGGTGAAATCGATGCATACGCTTTCAGAGGCCAGTTCATCCGGAACCGAGCACACATCCTCTGTGGCCAATGCAGGCGCGAGGCCTTTCTTCAGAAGTGAAGCCTCCACCATATGGCCCATCTTTCCGTAACCGCTAATTACAACTTTCATATATCTTGACGTATTGTTCCACAGCCGTATCTATGTCGCGGAGCAGGATATGCTCGTCGTCGCGGTGGGCGACTTCGATGGATCCGGGTCCGCAAATCATCCTGTGGGTAAAATTTGTCAGGTGCGGGGCATCGCTTCCGAAGGATACGGGCTTTGTCGGGATCCCCGGCACCGTGTGGTAATTCAATGGAGCATCCCCTCCCCTTGCGACCACCTCCAGAGTCTGTGAGCGCGCATTTTCCATAAAGGCGCACACGGCCGCATCGGAGGCAAAGCACGTCCTGAAATACAGGCGGCAGCTCAGCAGGGGGCTGAGTATGTTCTGGGGATTGTCGCTGCGCAGCTGGCCTACGTTCCAGGTGGTGGCTCCGAGCACTTCGTCTTCAGGGAAGCCAGCGGAAGCGAGGGAGTTCATAAAGTTCACGAACATATCCACGGCGCTGCGTCCCCTTGCAGGGTAGCCGGAATGGAAGGCTTCCCCGATGAAGCGCAGGTCAAAGGACTTGGTGCCCTTGGATGCGCTCACCATACAGTTGTCCGTAGGCTCACCCACCACGAGGTAAGGGGCTCGGAATGAGGTCTTTGCAAAGGCCTTGGCACCGTACGACCCGGTTTCCTCCCCGCTCAGCAGCAGGAGTCCGAATCCGTCCTTTCCCATAGCTTCGAGGAGGCGGCAGGCCTTATACATGGAGTAGATCTGACCCTTGGCATCGCAGCTCCCGCGTCCCAGCACCCTGTCTTCCGCAAAACGCGGCGGCAGATAAGGGGGCACGGTATCCATATGCGTGCAGAACACCACCCGGGGCTCTCCCCAGCAGAGCAGCAGGTTCAGGCTGCCGTCGCCCACCTCGAAGCTGCGCAACTCCCCGCACTCCAGTTCGGACGCGAGCATCAGCGCGAACTCCCTCTCCTTCCCGGAAGTGGAGTCGTATTCCAGCATTTTGCGAAAAAAGTCCATAAACTACAAAAGTATATCTCTGATGATTCCACCCGCAGCAAGTCTCGTGCCTTCCCCGGCACCCTTGATGACCATAGGGGCAGAATACTCGCTGCGTATCACTATCACGTTCTCGGTGCCGCTGATGTGGTAGAACGGGCTGTCCGGTTCCACTAGGCGCATCCTGATCTCCGCCCTGTAACCCAGACGGGCGGAAGGGTCGCGGCGCAGGGATGCCACAAAGCGTTGGCGTTTCCCCATCGCGTCCAACTCATCCTCCCTCTGCTCGAAGCGCGGCTCATATTCGGCCAGGCGCCGGTAGAACTCCTCGATTCCGCAGTCGAAGAACTCCTTCCCCAGCATCGGTTCCACCTCCACGTCGGATTCCTCCAGCGGTACTCCGGCCTCCCTTGCGAGTATGAGCAGCTTGCGCAGCACGTCACCCCCGCCCAGGTCCACGCGCGGATCCTTTTCCGTAAGTCCCTCATCCTGAGCCCGTTTAAGCAGTGTCGCAAGGCTGGCGCTGCGTTTTCCGTCGTAGCCCGTGATTACGTAGTTGAGCGTGCAGGATATCACTGCCTCGATGGCTTCTATGCCGTCGCTGCAATTGGCATCCCCCGCAATGGATTCAAGCACCGGCATGGCATTGCCCACGGTGGTGTCGTACCTGAACACGCAACCGTTTTCCCTGGCGGCAGCCTTGAGGGCCGCATAACGCACGTAAGGCACGGCCAGCGAGCGGCGATTGGAACTCACCACCCCGACACCGGCGCGGAAGAGGTCCTCGTAGCGCCGGAAGAGGCAGGAATCGTCGGTGCAATCCACGAACACGGATTTGCGCGGAGCGGCGCAGCACACTGCGTCGATATAGGCCCCGCCGGCGGCGCTTTCCCCATCGGCGAGCCTTTCCTGCACGGCAGAAGGAGCGATGCCCCTGAGGTCTAGCACGAAACGGCGCGAATTGGACACGCCTGCTATGCGTATGGTCTTCCCGACCCGGGCGGCGATTCTCTCGCGGCTGCGTTCTATCATAGAGCACAGTTCCTTACCCACAGCGCCGTAACCCGCAATGAAGAGATTGATTTCGCTGAGCGAGCGGGACTCGAAGAACTCCCGGTGCACGGCGGCGACCGCTTCCCTAATGACGAGAGTGCGCAGCCTGAGGCAGAACACCGAACCCTCTCCGTACACTTCGGAAAGAGGTTTGATGCCGGCTTCATCAAGGGCTGAGCACAGTCGTCCGGAGGCGGCACGACGGCTGGAAACGGCTTCCCCGACAAGGCAGAGCACGGATACTCCGTCCTCCCCGTCAAGGCTCGTCACCCCCATCCAGCGCTCGCGCGGGAAAGGAGACGGAGAGCTCACCATGGTGCCGGGGTGGCGGGGATCGAAGCTGTTGCGTATGTTGATTGCTATGCCGGCTTCCATCGCAGGCTTCACCGTGGGCGCATAGAGCACCTTGGCTCCGGCGGATGCGAGGCTGAGCGCGGCTTCGTAGGATATCTCGGGAATGGTTTGTGCGGAGGGCACGACCTTGGGGTTGGCGCTCATCATTCCGGGCACATCAGTCCAGATTTCGAGCCTGTCGGCATTGAGGGCAGCGGCATAGAGTGCGGCGCTGTAGTCTGAGCCTCCGCGGCCGAGGGTGGTCATACCGCCGTCCATATCTGAGGCGATGAAGCCCGGAGCCACAAAGAGGCGCACATCGGGATGGGCGCCCACCTCCGCGCTTATGGCAGCGTAGCTGAGTCCCTCCACGACCTTTCCCGCCATACAGCGGATAAGGGCACGGGAATCTATCCAGCGCGTGGATATGCCCTCGCAGAGGCACTTGCGGGCAATGATGCGGGTGGAGAGCAGTTCTCCGTAGCACACGCAGTCCTCGGGCCGGGCACTTGCGAGTTCGGCGAAGACCGAATCAATGTCGGACAGGGCTTCCTCCCTTTCCTTTCCGGTAAAGAGCCTGCGCACTATGGCTGCGTGGCGGGCCCGGAGCCCCTCCAGCAGAAGGCGCTTCTCCTCGGGATCGGTGCAGGCGCCTATCTTGATAAGCGCATCCGTGCAGCCGCTGACGGCGGAACACACCAGGACCACGCGACCGCGGCTTTCAGCCTCGGTCACTATGTCCAGCACCGCCGAGATGCGGGTGGCGTCGGCCACTGAACTGCCGCCGAATTTGAGAACCTGCATCATATTTTTCTCGTTATGTTGGCACCGAGGGCGTTAATCCTCGACTCGATGTCTTCGTATCCCCTGTCTATCTGCTCTATATTGTCTATTATGGAAGTGCCTTTCGCGGACATTGCGGCAAGCAGCATTGCGATGCCGGCGCGTATGTCCGGGGAAGTCATCCTGTTGGCCTTGAGAGGAATCTTGTGGTCGTGGCCTATGATTACGGCCCTGTGTGGGTCGCAGAGTATGATCTGGGCTCCCATATCGATGAGCTTGTCCACGAAGAAGAGCCTGCTCTCGAACATCTTCTGGTGTATGAGCACGCTGCCCTTGCACTGGGTGGCAACGACGAGCATTACGCTCAGCAGGTCAGGCGTCAGGCCAGGCCACGGAGCATCGGCAAGGGTCATTATGGAGCCGTCGATGAAGGATTCTATCTCGTAGCTTTCCTGGGCAGGGATATATATGTCATCTCCCTTCTGGAGCAGTTTCACGCCGAGGCGGCGGAAGCTCTCAGGGATGATGCCGAGATTCTCCCAGGAGACATTCTTTATGGTGAGCTCGCTTTGGGTGATGGCGGCCATCCCTATGAAGGAGCCGACCTCTATCATATCGGGCAGGACCTTATGGCTGGTTCCGTGCAGCTCCTTCACTCCGGTGATAGTCAGAAGGTTGGAGCCTATGCCCTGAATTTGGGCACCCATCCTGGTGAGCATATGGCAAAGCTGCTGGACATAAGGTTCGCAGGCGGCGTTGTATATGGTCGTGGTGCCCTCGGCAAGGCTGGCGGCCATAATGATGTTGGCCGTACCGGTGACGGATGCCTCGTCGAGAAGCATATAGCAGCCGCGCATATTACGGCCGTTGGAGAGATTGTATGCGCGTTTGTCGCTGTCATAGGAACAGGTGGCGCCCAGTTTCATAAAGCCGTCTATATGGGTGTCAACCCTGCGCCGGCCTATTTTGTCTCCTCCCGGCTTTGGGAAGAATGCCTGGCCGAAACGGGCGAGCAACGGCCCGACCACCATCACCGAACCGCGGAGCTGAGCGCATTTCTTGACGAACTCCTGGCTGCGTATGTAAAACTCGTTCACGTGGCCTGCACAGAAACGGTACTTTCCCTTTTCCAGTTTCTGCACCGACACGCCCATACTCTCCAGCAGGGCTATGAGGTTTTTGACATCCAGAATGTCCGGCAACTTGGATATTGTCACGGGCTCGGCAGTGAGGAGCACGGCACTGAGCACCTGCAGGGCCTCGTTCTTTGCGCCCTGAGGCTCAATGCTTCCGCTCAGACGGCGGCCGCCTTCAATTACAAACGAACTCATATATGTTCCACTTCTGGGTGGAGGGTGATGCCGTAGCGCTCCTCCACCGTCTTTATTATCCTTTCCTCGAGGGCAAGCACATCCTCCGGGGAAGCCTGCCCGCTTTCGTTAACGATTACCAGCGGCTGCTTTTCGTACACCTTCGCTCCTCCGGATTCTGCTCCCTTGAGCCCGCAACTGTCTATGAGCCAGGCTGCCGGAACTTTCACCTTTCCTCCCGGCAGGAGGTAGTGGGGTGCGCTTCCGTCGGGGGAGATTGCCGCGAACTGATCCTCGCCTATGACCGGGTTTTTGAAAAAGCTCCCTGCGCTGCCTGTTTCCATAGGGTCCGGAAGCTTCTCCCTGCGGAGCCTGATGACCGCCTCGCGCACCTCCATCGGGTTCTGCGGATCCCTGTCTCCCAAGGCTTCGCGCACGCCTTTGTAGGCGGTCTTGGGATTTGCTTTGCGGCTGAGACGGAAGAGCACGCTGGTGACTACGTAGCGCCCCTTGTTCTCCGGACGCTTGAAAAAAGAGTCCCTGTAGCCGTAACAGCACTCCTGTACCGTGAACTTCACCTTCTTCCTTTCCTGAAGGTCGAAGCACACGACGCCGCTGATGATGTCTGCGACCTCAACCCCGTATGCGCCTATGTTCTGTACGGCGGCAGCACCGACTTCCCCCGGAATGAGGGAAAGGTTTTCCGCGCCCCAGAGCCCGTGGCGGCAGGTCTCCTCTACGAAATTATCGAAATTCACTCCCGCCCCCACGATAACCGGCACCTCGTCGAATCCCATATCCACGTACTTGATGAACTCTATGTTGGAGTGCAGCACGGTACCCGGGAAATCCTTGGTGAAAAGCAGGTTGCTTCCCTCCCCTATGTGCAGGAGAGGCTTGGGCAGGCGGTCGAAATTGAGCCCTTCCAGCTCCTTGACAGTCTCGTATTCCACAAAACACTCGCAGGACACCTTCATACGGAAAGTGTTCTGCGAGCTGAGATCGTATTTTAACTTGATTCTCACGGCACGGGGATTTTACTGCTCCTTGAAGGTTGAGGCAAGGAACAGTTCCTCCATCTGTGAATCATCGATTTTCGAAGGTGAATCTATCATCACGTCGCGACCCTGGTTGTTCTTAGGGAAGGCGATGTAATCCCTGATGGTCTCCTGTCCTCCGAAGAGGGCGCACACGCGGTCGAAACCGAAGGCCAGGCCTCCGTGAGGCGGAGCGCCGTACTTGAAGGCATTGATGATGAAGCCGAACTTGTACTCCGCATCCTCCTTGGTGATTCCCAGGACTTCGAACATGCGGCTCTGCATATCGGCGTTATGGATACGGATGGAACCGCCGCCGAGCTCGGTGCCGTTGAGCACGAAGTCATAGGCATTGGCGCAAACCCTTTCGAGATCCTCCTTCCTGTCGGAGTAGAACCATTTCTCGTGCTCAGGCTTAGGAGCCGTGAACGGATGGTGCATTGCGTAGAAGCGCTGGTCTTCTTCGCTCCATTCGAGCAGAGGAAAATCCACAATCCAGAGCGGGGCGAAGACCTTCGGGTCTCTCAGGCCGAGACGGTTTCCCATTTCGATACGAAGCACTCCGAGCTGGTTCTGGGTCTTGCGCTTTGCGCCGCAGAGCACGAGCAGAAGGTCTCCCTTCCCTGCTCCGCAGGCCTGTCCCACGGCAGCAAGCTGCTCGGCGGAGAAGAACTTGTCTATGCTGGACTTGATGCTTCCGTCGGCGTTGAACTTGACATATACCAGGCCCTTGGCGCCAACCTGAGGGCGCTTCACCCATTCGGTGAGTTCATCGAGCTGCTTGCGGGTGTACTCGGCGCAGCCCTTGACGCAAATGCCTCCCACATATTCGGAAGAGTCGAAGACGCTGAAACCCTTGTCCTTAAGCAAGGCGCTTAGATCGTTGATCTCCATTCCGAAACGGATGTCCGGCTTGTCGGAGCCGTACTTGTCCATAGCCTCATACCAGCTCATACGCGGAAGCGGGTCAGGAATGTCCACGCCGAGGGCGTTCTTGAACATCTGTCTCATCATACCCTCGAAGGTCTCGAGCACGTCCTCCTGCTCCACGAAGCTCATCTCGCAGTCGATCTGGGTGAATTCAGGCTGGCGGTCGGCCCTGAGGTCCTCGTCACGGAAGCACCTTACTATCTGGAAATACCTGTCATAGCCTGAGACCATAAGCAGCTGCTTGAAGGTCTGAGGGGACTGAGGCAGGGCGTAGAAAGTGCCCGGATTCATTCTGGAAGGCACCACGAAATCGCGTGCGCCTTCAGGAGTGGACTTGATGAGGTATGGGGTCTCGATTTCCATAAAACCCTTGGAATCGAGGTATGTGCGTATTTCCTGGGCGAGACGGTGGCGCAGGGCGAGGGCTCTCTGGAGCGGCGGTCTGCGCAGGTCGAGGTAACGGTACTTTGCCCTGAGGTTCTCTCCTCCGTCGCTCTCCTCTTCGATGGTGAAAGGAGGGGTGACGGACTTGTTGAGAATGTTCAGAGTCTCAAGCTTGATCTCTATGTCTCCGGTAGGGATTTTCGGGTTTTTGCTGGACCTTTCCACCACTTCTCCCGTGGCCTGAATCACAAACTCACGCCCCAGGGACGAAGCGGCTTCCACGAGTTCGGGAGCAGCGTCGCTTTCCACCACGAGCTGAGTGATGCCATAGCGGTCACGAAGGTCGATAAAGGTCATTCCGCCGAGCTTACGGGACTTCTGCACCCAGCCGGCGAGCGTCACTTTCTTTCCTTTGTCGGAGAGTCTGAGCTCTCCGCAGGTATTGCTTCTGTACATATTTTGTGTAATTTATATTCCAACCTACAAACTTACACAAAATTTGTCAAATATGGGAGAGTGAACCCTATATTTAGGGGCTACAGCTTGTAGTAGAGAGAAAGTATCCAATAGAAAAGCCTGCGCGGGAGTATGGTTTTGGCCAGCACGGCGAGCTTTTGCAGAGGCGAAGCTATGATGTAACTGTAGCGCGGATTCTTGCGGGTGATGATTCTGGCAATCTTCCCTGCTAGGAAATCAGGCTTCAGGCCCGTCATTTCGTCCTTCTCTATACCCTTGAGGGAGCGCTCATAGGATGGGTAAATCTCCGCCGCCTGCTCCATGGCCACGCTCTTCCTCTGGGCGGTGAAGTTGGTTGCGAAGTCGCCCGGCTCGATGAGGATGATCTTTATACCAAAGTCCTTGACTTCGAGCCTCAAGGCTTCGCAATAGCCTTCTATGGCAAACTTTGAAGCTGAGTAAAGGCCCTGGTACGGCAAGCCTATAAGACCGCCTATAGAGCTGAAACACAGAATTTTGCCAGCTTTCTGACGGCGCATCTGAGGGAGCACGTGGTGCAGGAAGCGCACCATTCCCATCCAATTGACGTCCATCTGGCGCGACGCATCCTCGAGGCTGCTGAGTTCCAGCGGTCCGCCTATGCCCATACCGGCATTGTTGATGAACACGTCTATGCGACCCTCCGCGTCTATGACCCGGCGCACGGCGGCCTCGACCTGGGCATCGTCAGTGACTTCCGCCTTGATATATGTCACCCCCGGAATCTGTTCCACTTCCTTGCGATGGGTGCCGTAAACCTTGTGGCCCTGCACGGAGAGCTTTTCGGCCATAGCCTTGCCAAAGCCGGAAGTGATGCCGGTGATGAGTATTACCATGATCCGCTATTCTATTACCCCGACTTTCTTGAAGATGACGGTCAGTTTCTCCACGGCCTCGTCCACCTGCTCCCTGCTGTGGGTCGCCATAAGGGCGAAACGTATGAGCACGTCGTTCTCAGGAACGGCAGGGGCGATGACAGGAGTAATGAACACGCCGCTCTCGTATGCCATACGCACTATTGCCATTGCCTTCATTGTGTCGCGCACGAAGAGAGGTATGATAGGAGACTGGGTGCGGCCGGTATCGAATCCCCTTTCCTTGAAGGATTTCTGCGCGTGGCGGGTAATGTCCCAGAGGTGCTCGCGGCGCTCCGGCTCCTCTATCATTATGTCTAGGGCCTTGGATGCGGCGGCAACGGAGGCCGGGGTCATCGAGGCGCTGAAAATCAGGGAGCGGGAGTTGTGCTTGAGGTAGTTGATGACCTCGAAGTCTCCGGCGATGAATCCTCCCAGGGAGCCGAAGCTCTTGGAGAAGGTGCCCATTATGAGGTCAGTCTTGTCGGTAAGTCCGTAATGGCTGGCTGTACCGGAGCCGTTCTCACCGATAACGCCGAGGCCGTGGGCATCGTCCACCATAACGCTGGCATTGTACTTCTCGCACAGCTCGACGATTCTCGGAAGATTGGCGATGTCACCCTCCATCGAATATACTCCGTCCACCACTATGAGCTTCGGGGCATCGAGGGGTACCAGCTTGAGCTTGGCCTCAAGGGCCTCCATATCGTTGTGGGCGAACTTGCGCACCTCGGCGAAGCCAAGGCGGCTTCCGTCAATGATGCAGGCGTGGTCGAGGGAGTCCAGGAAGGTGAACCCACCCCTGAATCCCAGGGAGCTGACTACGCCGAGGTTCACCTGGAAACCTGTGCTGTACGTAACCGCAGAGTCCTTGCCCACAAACTTGGCGAGCTTCTCTTCAAGCTCTTCGTGGATATCAAGCGTGCCGTTGAGAAAACGGCTGCCAGAGCAACTGGTACCATATTTTTTTATTGCCGCAATAGCAGCTTCCTTGAGTCTTGGGTCATCGGAGAGGCCAAGGTAAGAATTCGAGCCGAACATCAGTACAGAACTTCCGTCGGCCATCTTTACAAGAGGGTCCTGGCCTGAAGAAATAGGTCTGTAATAAGGATAGAGGCCCTGGGCCTGAACCTCCTGTGGGAGAGTATACTGGCCGCAGATTTCTTTCAACTTGTTCATCATTAGGAATAGATTTATTTTTTAGTACGCTGCAAATATAGCAAAAATCTTAAATATGCTCGGCAACCGCAAAGGCTGTCGACCACGCCGCCTGGAGATTGAAGCCGCCCGTAATCGCGTCTATATCCAGGACTTCCCCGGCAAAATACAGCCCCGGATACTGCCTGGACTGCATTGTGGACGGGTCAACGCCGCTCAGCGCCACCCCTCCCGCAGTGACAAATTCTTCCTTGAATTTCGCCCTCCCGACAATTTGCGTCTCGAATGCGCATATTCTCGATATCAGACGGTTGAGTTGCCGACCTCCGAGCTCTGACCATCGGGTGCTCCCCGGTATTCCCGCCTTGCAGCAAAGGTACTTCCATAGCCTTGCGCTGAGTTGTCCCGGTCCGGCGCCTGCAACCAGCTTGCGCGGATTCTCCCCGGCGAGGTGCTCCAGCTGGCGGCGCTGGCTCTCCTCGTCCATCCCCGTCCAGTTGATGACCAGAGGACAGCGGTACTGCCTCCCCGAGAGCAGCACGGCGGCATAGGATGACAATTTCAAGGCTGCGGGTCCGCTCAGGCCCCAGTCCGTGATGAGCAGCGTACCCTCGCTGGAGATGCCGCTTCCCGGGATGCTGAGCCTGGCAGAGTCGAGCACCGTGCCCATCAGGGAGGACAGGTCCCCGTCTTCCAGCCGGAAGGTGAACAGGGACGGCACCGTGGGCACGATTTCCACGTCCTCCGGGAGCAACGTGCCAAGGAATTGGGCACTGCTTCCGCCCGCGCAGAGCACGAGCTTGTCGCAGCAGAGCCTGTCCCCTTCCCTAGCGTGGAGCGTAAACCCGCCATCCCGCAAGGCTTCGATGCGCGTGATCCTGACGCCGCAGCGCAACTCCACCCCTTCCTTCGCGATGAGCCGTTCCAGACAGCTCACGATCTGCATCGCATCCTGCGAACACGGGAATACGCAGCCGTCTTCCTGGGTGGTGAACCGTATCCCCTCCCTCTCGAACCAGGCCAGGGTTTCGCGCGGCGGCCAGGACTTCAGCAGACGCTTCATCACGCTGTAGCCGCGAGGATACGCTTCCTTCACCGCGCGTATGTTCTCGAAACTGTTGGTGATGTTGCAGCGGCCGCCTCCGGTCAGGGCGAGCTTCGCCATAGGGCGTTTCCCCGCCTCCAGCAGCATCACCCGCCAGTCGGGATGCCGGCGGCGTATCTCCACCGCACAAAGGCTTCCCGAGGCCCCCGCCCCTATGATTGCAACAGTCTGCATAAGCTCTCTTCTCATTTCCGCAAAAGTACGCATATTTTTTGACGAATAGGGCGAAATCAAGTATCTTTGCATACTATGTCTTTCGTACATCTTCACGTCCATACCCAGTATTCAATCCTCGACGGATTGAGCGACATCAAGAAACTTTTCACCCGTGCCCAGGAGCTCGGGATGCCAGGCCTTGCCATCACCGACCACGGCAACATGTTCGGAGTCAAGGACTTTCGCGACATATCCGAGAAGTTCCCCGACGTCAAGCCCATCATAGGTTGCGAGATTTACGTCACCCGCCATTACGACCACAAACTCAAGGACAACGACCATAAGAAGTACTACCACCTCATACTTCTGGCAAAGAACTACGAGGGCTATAGAAACCTTATGAAAATCGTGTCCATAGGTCATATCGAGGGCAACTACTACCGTCCGAGGGTGAGCCACGAGGTGATAGAGAAGTACCACGAGAACCTCATATGCTGCTCGGCCTGTATGGCCGGGGAGATTGCCCAGGGCATACTTGCTGGCGACGAGAAGGGCGTGGACGAGGCCATCGAGTGGCACAAGCGCGTATTCGGGGAGGACTACTACCTGGAGGTAATGATGCACAAGACCGAGGTGCCGGGCCTGTCCCTGGACACCTACAATCTCCAGAAGGAATATTGCAGCGAAATCTTCAAGCTCGCGCAGAAGCATGGGGTGAAGGTGGTGGCGACCAACGACGTGCACTTCGTGCGCAGGGAGGACGGTCCGGTGCACGACAGGCTCATCTGCCTGACCACCAACGCCAACGTGGACGACCCCAAGCGCCTGCGCTACACCCAGCAGGAATATCTCAAGAGCAAGGAAGAGATGGCGGAGATCTTCCCCGACCATCCGGAAGTCCTCGCCAATACCCTGGAGGTATGCGACAAGGTGGAGAGATATGAGATCAACAGGGGTCACGTACTGCCCAAGTTCCAGATAGACAGCTCATTCCTGGAAAAGATCGACTACTACCTCGAGAAATATGCCGACATCATAGACAACGGCCGCTACGAAATCCGCAAGGACCACGACGGCAACGTGATCGAGAAGAACTACCGCGGAGACGAGTTCTGCAAGTCCGTTGCCTTCCTCTGCCACCTCACATACGAGGGAGCGCGAGGACGCTACGGGGACACTCTCACCCAGGAGCAGGAGGAACGCCTCCACTTCGAACTTATGACCATTTCCTACATGGGGTTCCCTGACTACTTCCTCATTGTGCAGGACTTCATCAACTGGGGCCGCCGCAACGGGGTGTCGGTGGGACCAGGACGTGGCTCCGCCGCCGGTTCCTGCGTGGCTTACTGTCTGGGTATCACCAATCTCGACCCTATACGCTACGACCTGCTCTTCGAGCGTTTCCTCAACCCGGAACGCATCTCGATGCCGGATATCGACGTGGACTTCGATGATGAAGGCCGCTACCGCGTGATCCAGTACGTGCAGGAGCACTACGGCGCCGACCATATCTCCCACGTGATCACCTTCGGCACCATGGCTGCCAAGCTCGCCGTGAAGGATGTGGCGCGCATCTCAAACCTCCCGATTCCCGAGTCCAACCGCCTCACCAAGATGATTCCGGACCGGCCGATAATAGTGCGCGAGAACGGGGAGGAAAAGGAATACAAGCCCACGCTCGCGAACAGCGTCAAGTACGTCAAAGAGCTGAACAACGAATACGAGAACGGCGACCCGCTGGTAAAGGAAGTGCTGAACTACGCCCTCCAGCTCGAGGGCTGCATACGCCAGACCGGCATCCACGCCTGTGCGATGATCATCGGCCGCGGCAACCTCACCGACTATATTCCCATTACGACCGGTGTGGACAAGGCGACCGGGCAGGTGGTGTGGGTGAGCCAGTACGAAGGCACCAAGATTGAGGACGTGGGAATGCTGAAGATGGACTTCCTCGGACTGAAGACCCTGTCCATCATAGACCGCTGTCTGGCGATGGTGAAGAAGCGCTACGGCCATGTCATCGACATCGAGAAGATTCCCATCGACGACCCTGCCGTATTCGACCTCTACTCCCGCGGAGACACGAAGAGCATATTCCAGTTCGAATCCGGGGGCATGAAGGAGTGGCTCATCAAGCTCCACCCGGAGCGTTTCGAGGACCTCATCGCGATGAACGCTCTCTACCGCCCGGGTCCTATGGACTACATCCCCGATTTCGTGGCGGGCAAGAATGACCCGAGCAAGATACATTACGACCTTCCGGATATGGAGGAGTACCTGAAGGAGACCTATGGCGTGACGGTGTACCAAGAGCAGGTGATGCGCCTGTCCCAGAAGCTGGCCGGCTTCTCAAAGGGCAAGGCGGACAAGCTCCGCAAGGCGATGGGCAAGAAGCAGAAGGACGTGCTCGACTCCCTGAAGGGCGCATTTATGAAGGGAGCGACTGCAAACGGCTATCCCCAGGAGACTCTGGAGAAAATATGGAAGGACTGGGAAGCGTTCGCAAAGTACGCGTTCAACAAATCCCACGCGACCTGCTATGCCTGGGTAAGCTACCAGACCGCCTGGCTCAAGGCGCACTACCCGTCCGAGTTCCAGGCATCCAACCTCACGCAGAACATCTCCAACATGGAGGAAATGAAGGAGATTATGGCAGACTGCCGCAAGGCTGGAATCAAGGTGCTGAGCCCGGACGTAAACGAGTCCGATGCGCAGTTCTCCGTGAACCGCCAGGGCGACGTGCGTTTCGGTCTGGGCGGGCTCAAGGGTTTCGGTGAAAACGTGGTGAACGCGATTATCGCGGAGCGCGAGGCGAACGGCAGCTTCAAGGATTTGTTTGACTTCGTTGAAAGGATGGGCAACGCAGTCGGCCGCAAGCCGCTCGAGACCCTGGTGTACTCCGGGGCCTTGGATTCCTTCGGCATCAAGCGTATGCAATATTTCTGCCAGGGCAAGAGCGGCGAGCTCTTCATAGACGAGCTGGTGCGTTATTCCGTGCTCTACCGCAACGACACCCTGAACAGCGAGTCGTCCCTTTTCGGCGACGTGGAGGAGCTGAAACCGGTGAGACCGGAAGTGCCCGTGTTTATCGGAGAAGAAGACAGCCTGGAGCTGCTCCAGAAGGAGAAGGAGTTCGTGGGAATGTATCTTTCCTCCCACCCGCTTGACAGGTATCGTTTTGAGATAGAACGCTTTGCGGCTCCGCTGAGCAGTCTTGCCGAGCATATAGACCAGAGCGACAAGGAAGGCAAGTCGAAGAAGCTGAGACTTGCCGGCATCATCACCGACATCAAGACCCTGACCACAAAGTCTGGCTCCCCGGGCGCTAAGCTCGTGCTCGAGGACTTCAGCGGCAATTACGAATTCGCCCTTTTCGGCAAGGACTACCAGCAGTTCTTCCCTATGATTCAGATGCACTCGCAGGTGTTCGTGGAAGGAGAAATCGCTCCGAGATACCGCATCTCTCCTGAGGAGGCCGCAGCCGGAAAGAAAGCCCCGTACGAGTTCAAGTTCAAGACAATTTCCCTGCTGGGTCTGGTCAGCGAAAGCCTTGTGTCCAGTTTCGACATACTCGTGGACACCGCCAACCTCAACGCGGATTTCAGAAAGAAGCTCATGCAACTCTTGAAGGCCTACAAGGGAAAGACGCGTGTGGGCATCAGGGTCAGCGACAAGCAGAGCGGCTACAGCATTCCTTTCTACTCCAAGAAATTCTCCGTGCGCGTCTGCCAGGACCTCATCGACGAGGCCTCCCGTATGGGCCTCATCTTCAACATCAGCACTAAATAGCCTCGCCGCCTAACCCGTTAGCCAAACCAACAGCGGGAAAAAGCAGTAGGCCGACCAAGCGGCCGGCCTACTGTTTGCTGTGTATTTCAGGCCTAAAGTTTGAACATCACGGACTCGGTGCCGACGGTGGCACGGAAGTCGCCCGGTTCAAGCACCCAGTTGAGATCCTCGTCCACGAAGGCGAGGTCCGCAACCTTCACGCTGAGTTCCACGGTCTTGCTCTCGCGCGGACCTAGCTCAACCTTGTCGAATGCGCGCAGGCGCTTCACGTCAGGGGTGAGGCTGGCCACGAGATCGGAGATGAAAAGCAGCACCGGTTCCTTGACGCTGCGGTCGGACTTGTTGGTCACGGTCACCTGGAACCTGAGCACGTCGCCCTGCTCCACGAGCTTGAGATCGGAAACGCTTACCTCGGAGTATGAGAGGCCGTATCCGAAAGGCCACTGTATTGGTGTGTCGGCAGCATAGTTGTATGCGCCGGCCATAGTCTCCACGTATTCGCACGGCTTGCAGTCGTAGGTGATGAAGGAGCCGTGGTACTTAGGATAGGTGTATGGGAGACGGCCGGAGAAATTGGCGTCGCCGGAAAGGAGGTTTGCAAGAGCTACGCCACCGTAGTTGCCAGGAAGGAAGGTCTGGACTATTGCCGAGGAAAGCGGCACGATGTCGTTGATGAGGCGAGGACGGCCTTCGTTCAGCACGAGGATAATAGGCTTTCCGTATGCGGCGAGGGACTTCACCATCTCGATCTGGTTGGCAGAGAGGTTGAGGTCATCGATGTTGCCCGGGGTCTCGGTGTATGAGTTCTCACCTATGCAGGCGATGATGACATCCGCACGTGCAATCTTGTCCGCTGTGGAGTTGCCGGTCTCGGCAAGGGTTTCAGGGAGCTGTTCGTCCTTGCGGAAGTCCTTCGCGTCGTAGCGTACCATCTCGCTGAACTCTACGTTTTCGGCACCGAACCTGTCAGACAGAGCCTCGTAGAAACTGCGGTATCCGCCGATTTTCCTTGCAATCTCGTCGGTCTGATTTCCCTGCCATGTGTAGGTCCAGCCACCGTTCATAGGACGGAAGTTGTCGGCATTCGGACCGCAGACGAAAAGCTTGGTGCCCGGCTTGAGAGGGAGCACTGAGCCTTCATTCTTGAGCAGAACCATACACTCCTCGGTCATCTTGACCGCTTCCTGGGCAAAGGTTTCGCTACCGAATGCACGGTACATGGACTTGAGGTCGCGTGGCTGCATCTTGTTGCGCCTTCCCGGCTTCTGAGGTGCCTCGTAAGGGATGTCCCAGGTGCTGCGGTCGAGCAGACCCACGCGTATCTTGAGCCTGAGGATGCGGCTCACAGCATCGTCGATTCTGGACATAGGCACGCGTCCTTCCTGAACGAGTTCCTCGAGCAGCGTGCAGAAGTCGGTGGAATAAGGATCCATAGTCATATCTATTCCGGCGTTGATTGCCATTGCAATAGCATCCTTCTTGTTGGCGGCGACGTGGTCGCGTTTCCAGATGTTGTCAATGTCTGCCCAGTCGGTAACAATCATACCGTCCCAGTCGAGTCCTTCCTTGAGCCACTCGGTGAGGAGCACACGGTTGGCGTGGAAAGGAACGCCGTTGTTGTTGGCGGAGTTGACCATTATGCTGAGTGCACCGGCTTCGCAGCAGGCCTTGAAAGGCTGGAAATATTTCTCCATCAGCTCGCGGTAGGTCACGCTTGACGGAGTCCTGTCCTTTCCGCTCACCGGAGCGCCATAGGCGAGATAATGCTTGAGGCAGGCGGCCACATTGTACATACCCACGTGGTTAGGGTCCTCTCCCTGGAGGCCCTTGGTGAGCTCGGAAGCCATTACCGCGTTGACAAGTACATCTTCGCCGAAGCTCTCCCACATTCGAGGCCAGAGCGGAGTGCGGGCGAGGTCCATTACAGGGGAATATACCCAAGGAATCAGGCACGCGCGCGTCTCGTATGCGGTGATTTCACCTATGCGGCGAGGAATTGCAGGGTTGAACGAGGCACCCTGGGCAATTTCCTGAGGGAAAAGGGTTGCGCCCCAGGTATAGCTTGCGCCGTGAATCTGATCCACGCCGTAGAGTTCAGGGATGCCGCACATCTCTTCGGATGAGCTATTGAGGGTGCGTATGATATTGGACCATACTTCCGGAGTCTGAGCCACTCCGGCAGGAACGTTGAGGATTGACCCCACCTTGTACTCTCCGAAGGCGGTCTTTACCGCATCGGCAGAGAGCATTCCTCCGGCAAGGGTTGCGCCACCCTGGCTCCACGGAGAAGGAGAGACCACGTCGATGGCGAGTTCGCACATCTGGCCAACCTTTTCTTTAAGGGTCATCTTTGAAAGGATAGACTCGATCTGAGCCTCAATCTGCTCGTCGCGCTGGATGCATTGCGCACTCGCTCCGTAAACGCCTGCGAGTGCAAGAATGGTGAGAAGTACTTTTTTCATTAAAAATATGGTTTGTGTTTAGTTCATGCACAAAGATAGCGATTCGCAGTCAGATTACCAAGATTACCAAAGACATAGCGAAGATTCGATTTGCATTTGTCGGGGGATTATCTTTGTGAGAAAGACACCCGCTACACCCAGCCCTGGGCGGAGATTTCGTGCTCAAGACCGTCTGGGGTGACCAGGACGGAGCCGACTTCAGGCAGGGCGAGATGGCCGATAAGCTCGAAAGTCGGGAAATTATTGCGTAAAGAGTCGAATTTCGCGATTGGAACGGTAAAGAGGAGGCAACAGTCGTCTCCGCCGTTCATCGCCGCCGAAACGGGGTCTATATTCATTTCCTTACCCAAGGAGAAACTGTTTCCCTCGAAAGGAATCCTCTCCGCATATACCTTCACCCCAAGCCCCGAATCCCGGTGGAGTCGGAGCAGGGTGTCTGCGAGGCATCGCCTGACAAAATACCCGAACGATGGGGTGATTCCGGCGGCATCAAGGGTCCTGAGCACGTCCGCGTCGAGTTCGGGTTTGAGGTATGCACCCACCATCATCTTGTATTTCTCGAGTTCGCCGGGCTTCCTTTCGAGCACCTGCTGCCCGAGGTAAGCCGCTCCCATTCTTCCGCTGACGCAGATAAGATCCTTGCTCTCCGCGATCGGGCGCCGGTCTGCCGCCTTCCCGGTAGAGCTGCCGGCTGCGTTCACGGAAATCGTGAGTCCGTTCTTCGACGGCACCAGATCCAGGCTCAATTGCTTGTAGCCGAATTCCCTTGCCGCCACAAGAATACCGCTCCAGAGCTCGCTGATCTGCGGAAAATCGAGCTTTGCGGACACTCCCAGCGTGATGGACAGGGTCCTAGGCTCCGCCAACACGGCATAGAGTTCGCCGGTCTGCGCAAGCACGCACTTGTACCCAAGGTGCTTGAGAGGAAAGTACTCGAGATTGAAGTCAATTCCCTCCAGGAACAGGGAAGATGCGCTGACGCTGTGGTTACCCTTGTCCTCTTCGAAGAACAGCGGTTCCCCGAATGGAGAGTAACCGCTGTTTTCAAACAATATCCTTATGGCCTCGACGCGGCCAAGACTTGCAAATGATTCAGCCATCCGCTACAGGTTTCTGAGAAGGTTGTTGAGATTTACTTTGCTGTCTATCATAGCCCTGAGTTCGGCAACAGGAACCCTGGTCTGCTGCATAGTGTCACGCTCGCGCACGGTGACGCAGTTGTCGTTGAGCGAATCGTGGTCGATTGTGATGCAGAACGGGGTGCCGATGGCATCCTGGCGACGGTAGCGCTTGCCTATGCTGTCCTTCTCGTCGTATTGGCAGTTGAAGTCGTACTTGAGCTCGTTCATAACCTTCTGTGCGAACTCAGGAAGACCGTCCTTCTTGATGAGAGGGAGCACAGCAGCCTTTACAGGTGCAAGAGGCGCCGGGAGGCTGAGTACTGTGCGGGTCTCGCCATTCTCCAGGGTCTCTACCTTGTAGGAGTGGCTGAGCACCGCGAGGAACATACGGTCCACGCCGATGGAGGTCTCTACGCAGTAAGGAACATAGCTCTCGTTGGTCTCAGGATCGAAGTACTGGAGCTTCTTTCCAGAGAGTTTCTGGTGGTTGCCGAGGTCGAAGTCGGTGCGGCTGTGGATACCTTCGAGTTCCTTGAATCCGAATGGGAAATTGAACTCTATGTCGGTAGCGGCGTTGGCGTAGTGGGCCAGCTTCTCGTGGTCGTGGAAACGGTAGTTACTGTCCCCCATACCGAGATTGGTGTGCCACTTCATCCTGTTTTCCTTCCACTTCTTGAACCATTCCATCTCTGTGCCGGGACGCACGAAGAACTCCATCTCCATCTGCTCGAATTCCCTCATACGGAAGATGAACTGACGGGCAACTACTTCATTGCGGAAAGCTTTGCCTATCTGTGCGATACCGAAAGGAATCTTCATCCTGCCAGTTTTCTGGACATTGATGTAGTCCACGAAAATGCCCTGCGCGGTTTCCGGACGGAGGTATATAGTGTTGGAATCGTCTCCAACAGAACCGAACTGGGTAGAGAACATTAGGTTGAACTGGCGCACGTCGGTCCAGTTCTTGGTGCCGCTGATAGGACAAACTATGCCGCAGTCGAGAATGATCTGCTTGTACTCGGCAAGGTCATTGGCCTGCTCTGCAGCCACGTAGCGATTGTGAACTTCCTCATAATGAGCCTTTTCGCGAAGAACATTAGGATTGGTCTCACGGAATTTGGCTTCATCGAAGGATTCACCGAACTTGCGGCGTCCTTTCTCCACCTCCTTGTTGATCTTTTCTTCAATCTTGGCGAGATAATCCTCGATAAGAACATCTGCACGATATCTCTTCTTGGAATCCTTATTATCGATAAGAGGGTCGTTGAATGCGGCTACGTGACCGGATGCAACCCAGGTTTTCGGATGCATGAATATGCAGGCGTCTATACCCACAATATTCTCGTTGAGGCGGGTCATCGCGTTCCACCAGTACTGCTTGATATTGTTTTTGAGTTCAACACCAAGCTGGCCGTAATCATACACTGCGGCGAGTCCGTCATAGATTTCACTGGAAGGGAAAATATAACCGTATTCCTTACAGTGGGCGACAAGCACCTTGAACAATTCTTCCTGTGTCATATTCCAATAAATTATATTTCGTTCTACAAAGCCTGCAAAGTTAGTGATTTTCAACGAATATTTCCATCAGCGGACGCATAATGAAGTCCCTTTCCTTCATAAGAGGATGAGGTATGACCAAATCAGGCTCATTGATGCAAAGATTGCCATAGAGAAGTATGTCTATGTCAATAATACGGTCGTGATAAATCCTATTTCCTTCGCCGTTGTATTCAATTCTCTCCCGCCTTCCCATCCTGCGTTCTATATCCTTGCATACCTTGAGCAGACCATGAGGGTCTAGTGTGGTGTCGAAACTGAGAACGCAGTTGATGAAATCCCCACCCTCAAAGCCCCAGGACTTGGATTCAATCATCGAAGAAACAGCTGCCGGAGCCTTCCCCAAGGCATCTTCGAGCAAGCGAACAGCCGTGTTGATATTGCTTTTCCTGTCACCCATATTGGTGCCGAGGGAAAGGTAAACCCTTGTCATAGCTCAGGATCCATTCCAAGGGCTATGCGGGCCTCGTCAGACAGCAGACTCTGGTCCCAGGCCGGCTCGAACACGAGTTCTATCGAACATTTGGTAATTCCCGGGGTAAGTTCCACATTGTGCTGGACCTCCGCAATGACCTCATCCGCCATAGGGCAATTCGGTGCAGTGAAGGTCATCTTGATATAAACTTCGTGTGACTTATTGATATTGAGTTCATATATAAGTCCCAAATCATAGATATTGACCGGTATTTCCGGGTCATATACCTGCTTGAGAGCCAGCACTACCGCTTCGTACAGAGGTGTGAGTTCCTTTACGTCCTGAGGTGTCAAAATTTCATTGTTCTCCATTGCTCAATTACTCTTGCCATTGCAATACTCCTGTGCCTTTTTTCTGATTGTTTCCATCATGGATACAAGCCCGTTTGCGCGGGTAGGAGAAAGGTTCTCCTTGAGTCCAAGTTGTTCCACAAATGAAAAGTCGTCTTCACATATCTCTTCTGCAGTGCGTCCCGAATACACTCCCACCAAAAGGGAAATTATGCCTTTTGTGATTACTGCGTCACTGTCGGCTCGGAACACCAACTTCCCGTCCTGCAAAGTCGCATCAAGCCACACCCTGGACTGACATCCTTTTATGAGTCTGTCCTCCGTCTTGAGTTCTTCCGGAAAAGTCTCCAGATTATTGCCCAAATCAATCAGATATGCATATTTGTCGAGCCATTCGTCATACATTGAGAAATCCTCGACAATTTCCTGCTGTATTTCTTTAAGTGTTTTATCCATATTATACCAGCATATTAATAGCCTTGTTGAGCGATTCTATAAAAAACTCCGCCTCCCCCATAGTGTTGTAAGGAGCAAAAGATGCACGCAGCATACCGGTGACATTAAACCTGTCCATAAGAGGTTCCGCACACATCTGTCCAGAGCGCACCGCAACCCCCATCTTATCCAGTATCAAAGCAAGGTCCTCGTGGTGGCATTGTTCCACGGAGAACGAAAACAGCGGAATCTTGTCCACAGCGCTTCCAGGAATTCCATAGAGCCGTATGCGCGAATCAGAGAGTAGTTTATTTAAAACAAAATCCCTGATTTCCAATAAATTAGCACTTATATCTGGAGTCTCCATCTCGCGAGCAAGGGCAAGAGCATCAATCAAAGTCGGGGTGCCGGAGATATTCTGGGTGCCGGCTTCAAATTTGCGTGGCAGCGGAGCATAGGTGCTTCCTGACCATTTCACCGTCTCTATCATCTCCCCTCCTCCCATATAAGGCGGCATCCGTTCGAGCAATTCTCGGCGTCCGTAAAGCACACCGGTACCGGGAGCCGCGTAGATTTTGTGGCCTGAGAAGGTATAAAAGTCACACCCAAGTTCGCGAACATCCACCCTCTGGTGAACTATACCCTGCGCACCGTCGCATAAAAGTACGCAATTCCTTGAATGACAAATATTTGCAATCTCTTTTACAGGGTTCACAAGACCCAGTACATTGGAGATGTGCGCCATGCAAACAATCCTGGTACGCTCGCTGATAAGGGCTTCCAACTGCTCGGGATTCAGTCTGCCGTTTTCATCTACTTCCCACACTACTATCCTGCTTCCCTTTCGCTGGCAAAGCATCTGCCATGGCACAATGTCGGAATGATGTTCGCTCTGAGCTATGATTATCTCGTCACCCTCAGATATGAAGGTTTCTCCAAAACTGAATGCCACGAGATTGAGAGCTGCAGTGGCTCCTGAGGTGAATATTATTTCATCTGGAGTTTCTGCATTGATATATGACGCCACGAATGAACGGGCGTTTTCATAATCTTCTGTAGCTTCCGCTGCGATATGATGCACGGCACGATGGAGATTTGAAGTCTTAAAAGAAGCGCTTCTGGTCCAATGATCAATCACGGAAGATGGTCTGAGCGAGGTAGCGGCATTGTCCAGATATACCAGATTCTTGCCGTAAACCTTCTCTTCCAACTGCGGAAACTGCTTTCTCAACCCTATGATATCCATATCGGTAATGTCTATTTTCAAAGAGCACAAAATTACGAAGAAAATGGGAATAAAATCATTAAAATGTTTAATTTTGCACCGTTTAGAACTAATGCTATATGATTGACTACATTTCAGGCTCCATCAAGACTCTCAATCCTACTTTCGTAATTATCGAAAATTCAGGAATTGGACATATTATGGAAATATCCCTTCAGACTTATGACAAACTCAATGGAAAGAAGGAAGCCGTGATATACATACAGTCCCAGGTCAATCAAAGGGAAGGCACTCAGACTGACTATGGTTTTGCTAGTCAGGATGAGAGAAATCTGTTCAGAAAAATCACCTCCGTATCAGGTATGGGCGCTGCTTCAGCCCGAATGCTTCTGTCATCCCTCTCCCCTTCTGAATTGAAGGAGGCAATAGTCTGCGAGGACGTAAACAGACTGAAATCCGTAAAAGGAATAGGACTTAAGAGCGCCCAGAGGCTTGTTTTGGAACTCAAGGACAAATTAGGAAAAGAAGAGGATATCAATCTTGAAATATTCTCCAAGAGTGACAGCAACAGTAATGCGGAAGAGGCAATGGGAGCCCTCCTTAATCTCGGATTCAGCAAGCCGAATATCAGCAAGGCAATTCAGGCTATCCTTAAGAATAAGGCGGATGCAAGCGTAGAAGATCTTATCAAGGGAGCTTTGAGGATGCTTTGATTATCTGCCGAAATACACAAGCAGAACCGAAATATCCGAAGGGGAAACCCCTGATATTCTTGATGCCTGAGCTATGGTTCTCGGAGCATATTTCTTAAGTTTCTGACGACATTCTATAGAAAGACCTGAAACTTTTTCAAAATCAAAACCTTCAGGAATCTCTAGCCTTTCTAATCTCTGGACTTTTTCTGCATTCGATATTTCCCTATCTATATAGCCTCTATACTTGATATAGATTTCCACACTTTCAATTTCATCCCGGGAAATATCGTCTAAAATAGCAGTATTCGTTCCACGTGGAACATATTTTAAAAGTTCTTCAAGATTAACTTCCGGCCTTGCAGCAATGAACGAGATTCTCTTCGATTCAGTAAGCGGAGTGGATGAAACAGTCTGAAGATAAGCATTGGCTGTTTCAAGATGTATATTCTTGGTGTCGCAGAAGGATTGCAATTCTGCGATTCTTTCATATTTCTTCATCATAGAGGAGTATCTCTCTTCAGAAGCCAGGCCAATATCATACGATCTTTTGGTTAACCTGAAATCTGCATTATCCTGACGAAGAATAATACGATATTCTGCTCTTGAAGTGAACATCCTATAAGGTTCATCTACTCCTTTTGTAATCAAATCATCTATAAGAACCCCAATATAAGATTCATTTCTTCCCAATATGAACGGATCTTTACCGTTTACTTTCAGATGAGCATTGATTCCAGCAATTATTCCCTGGGCAGCTGCCTCTTCATAACCAGTGGTTCCATTAACCTGACCGGCAAGGAAAAGGTTTTCGATAGATTTCAATTCAAGACTTGGCTTAAGCTGAGTAGGATCAAAATAATCATATTCTACTGCGTAAGCCGGCTTATAGATCTTGACATTTTCCAGTCCCTTTATTGAATGAAGAGCATCGAGTTGTACCTGAAGAGGAAGAGAGGAAGAGAAACCCTGTAGATAATATTCATTTGTATTTCTTCCTTCCGGCTCCAGAAAAAGTTGATGGGCATCATTCTCAGGAAATACCCTGAGTTTATCTTCTATGCTTGGACAATACCTTGGTCCTTTTCCGTGTATGAGACCTGTAAAAAGAGGTGAATCTGAAAAGCCGCTTCGGAGTATATCATGTACTTTCTCGTTTGTGTGAAGTATATAACATGGCATCTGACTCTCCCCTGCTTGAACTGTCGAAGGTCTATCAAGGAAAGAAAAACGCGAAGGGCAATCATCACCGTACTGCTTGGGAAGAGATGAAACATCAACTGATGAAATGTCGATTCTTGGAGGAGTGCCGGTTTTCATTCTGTCTGTCCTTACACCCATTGAAACCAGTTGTTCAGTGAGGCCGTGGGAAGACAACTCTCCTATTCTGCCTCCTTCCATCATTGTGCGACCAATGAACAATTTACCGCTGAGGAAGGTTCCGGCAGTCAGAATAACTGTCCGAGATTTAAAAATTGCCCCTGTTAGTGTCTTAACTCCGCAAATTTTTGAATTCTCAAAGAGAAAAGAAGTCGCTAAATCTGCGTAAATATCTAATTTACAATTAGTTTCGATAATTTTTCGCCATATTGCAGTAAATTGAAGTTTATCGCATTGTGCGCGCGGACTCCACATTGCAGGACCTTTCGATTTGTTCAGCATTCGGAACTGAAGAGTAGAAGCGTCAGTCACAATTCCGGTATAGCCCCCGAGGGCATCAATCTCCCTTACTATTTGACCCTTCGCAATTCCTCCAATAGCCGGATTGCAGGACATTTTGGCGAATCCACACATATCCATACTGAGAAGAAGCACGGAAGATCCGAGATTAGCAGCAGCCATGGCGGCCTCACAGCCCGCGTGACCTCCCCCAATTACCAAAACATCGTAAATCTGCTGACTCATATTTATTTAAGTTGCTCTCTAACAGATAGATAGTAGTCTTCTTTGCTTCTCATTACAGCAATATCCTCAGGGGTATGGTCATCATATCCTATAAGGTGAAGCAATCCGTGCACCATAACCCTACAAAGTTCATTCTCGAATTCAGTACCGTAATGTTCAGCATTATCTTTGACAGAATCAATGCTTATGAAAAGATCGCCATTCAGAATATCCTTCTCACAATAGTCGAAAGTAATGATATCCGTAAAATAATCATGCTGGAGATACTTTAGATTGACTTCAAGAATATAGTTGTCTGAGCAGAAGATTATATTGATGTTTCCAAGCTTTTTCATCTCGCTGCCTGCTACCGTTTTGAGCCAACGATTATTCAGCAATTTCTGTTTAAGAACGTATTTTATGTCCTCATTAAAGTACCTGACCATAGTAAAACGTTGAAATTTCGGCAAATCTACAACATAAAAATGAAAAAAATTGGATTTGAATTGAATAATTTCTATCTTTGGAACTCGAATGGAATATTAAAATAGCCAAATATGGAAATTAAGAAATCACCAAGCGCCGATCTTAATAACAAGAAGCTGCTGTTTGTAGAGATCGGTTTCGTAATCGCCCTTTTGATTGTGTACGGAGCATTCGAGTACAGGTCAAAGGAGAAGAAAGAAGCAGTGCTTGCTGCCGAGAACACGGAGATTATCGAAGAGGAGATTGTTCCTATCACTCAGGAGAACACCCCTCCACCACCAGAAATCGCCAAAGTTCCGGTTCTTTCCGATATCATCGATATCGTGGAAGATGACATCACCGTAGAGGACAACATCCTCAACCTTGAGGACGATGCGAACCTCGGTGTAGAAGTTATGGACTATGTAAGTGAGGTAGAAGAGGAAGTGGTAGAAGAGGAAAGTATTCCATTCGCACTCGTAGAGAAGAAGCCAAGCTTTATGGGTGGAGACGCCAACACTTTCTCAGCTTGGGTTAACCAGCATCTCGAGTACCCTGAGGTAGCAAGGGAGAACGGTGTATCAGGTCGCGTAATGCTCCAGTTCACCGTAAACCCTAACGGTTCCGTTACCGATGTAAAGGTTCTCCGTGGTGTTGACCCTGCACTTGACAAGGAAGCTGTCCGCGTAATTTCCAGCTCACCAAAGTGGGAGCCTGGTCGCCAGCGTGACCGCGCAGTGAAGGTTACCTACACCTTCCCTGTTGTGTTCCAGTTGAGGTAAAAAGCATATAAACCAATAAATTACGGCTGTCCTGAGTTAATTGGGGCAGTCGTATTTTTTAAGTGATATGGACGCAAAAATTAGAGAAGAAAAAGCTGTATTTGTCGGAATAATAAAGCAGAATGACGACGAACGCAAGGTAATGGAATATCTTGAAGAATTGGAATTCCTGGCTGATACGGCTGGAGTAAAAGGAGACAGGAAGTTCATTCAAAGAGTTGATAAACCTGAGAAATCAACATATATCAGGTCAGGTAAACTTGAAGAAATTGCCGCTTACTGTGAGGAAAACTGCATTGATTACGTAATATTTGACGATGAACTCACAGGAATGCAACAAAGGAACATTGAGAAGATCATCAAAACTTCCGCAGTAATAGACCGTACCAGTCTTATTCTTGAAATTTTCTCCCAGCGAGCCAAAACCGCTTATGCAAAAATGCAGGTGGAACTGGCCCGATATAACTATATGCTCCCCCGCCTCGCAGGTATGTGGACCCATCTTGAAAGACAGAGAGGAGGTATAGGTATGCGAGGTGGAATGGGTGAAAGTCAGATTGAAATAGACAGGCGAATAGTAAGGGAAAGGATAGCAAAACTCAAGGAGCAACTCAAGAAGGTGGACAAGCAGATGGCCACTCAGAGAAGCAATAGAGGGCAGCTTGTCCGTCTGTCGTTGGTAGGATATACGAATGTCGGTAAATCAACGTTGATGAACCTGCTCGCAAAATCAGACGTCTTCGCTGAGAACAAACTCTTCGCTACCCTCGACACTACCGTCAGAAAGGTCGTAATAGGAAATGTACCGTTCCTTTTAAGCGATACAGTGGGATTTATCAGAAAACTGCCTACACAACTCATAGAGGCCTTCAAAAGCACTTTGGATGAGGTCAGGGAAGCAGATATACTTGTACACGTAGTGGATGTTTCGCATCCTGATTACGAAGAGCAGATGGAAGTTGTGGAAAAGACTCTGAAGGATATTTCAGCCAGCGAAAAGCCTATATACGTGGTATTCAACAAGACAGACGCCTACAAGCAGGAAGAATATGACGAATTTTCGCTTGAGCCTAAAACTGACAGGCATCTGAGTCTTCAGGAAGTTAAGAATATATGGATAGGTGAAAGAAAAATACCTTGCATATTCATCTCTGCAATCAAAAAGGAAGGCATAGAGAAACTCAAGGACGACATCTATAAGATGGTAGCAGAAATCCATGCAGGAAGATATCCTTTCAATAACTTCCTATGGTAAAAAATAAGGCCGGCATTCAGCCGGCCTTAAATTGTATAAGTAACTCTTAGTCAGAGAATTTAGCTTTAAGGAATTCCCTGTTCAGGCGTGCAATGTGAGAAACTGTAATGCCCTTAGGACATTCAAGCTCACATGCGCGGGTATTGGTACAGTTACCGAATCCGAGTTCATCCATCTTGGCAACCATAGCCTTGGCCCTTTTTGCGGCTTCTGGACGACCCTGAGGCAGAAGAGCAAGTGAACTTACCCTGGCAGCGACAAAGAGCATAGCAGAACCGTTCTTGCAAGTAGCGACGCAAGCACCGCAACCTACGCAAGCAGCTGCGTCCATACTCTCCTCAGCTTTGTCGTGGCTGATAAGAATATTGTTTGCGTCCTGAGCTGAACCCGTACGTACGGAGATGAATCCGCCGGCCTGGAGAATCTTATCAAAAGCGGTACGATCTACAACAAGGTCCTTGATCACAGGGAAACCTGCACTCCTCCAAGGCTCAACGGTAATCGTAGCGCCATTCTTGAAGTGACGCATAAAGAGCTGACAGGTTGTGACGTGGTCATCCGGTCCGTGTGCACGTCCGTCGATATAAAGTGAGCACGCTCCGCAAATACCTTCGCGGCAATCGTGGTCGAAAGACACCGGACCACTGCTCTGGCAACCGCGCTCAACTGCAACGGGGTCGCAACCCTCGCGTATGAGCTGCTCGTTGAGGATATCGAGCATTTCAAGGAATGATGCATCCTCTTCAATACCCTCTATATGATAGGTCTCGAAATGACCCTTTGCCTTGGCGTTTTTCTGACGCCATATTTTCAAATTGAATTCCATCTCGCTTACTCTTTGTAGTTTCTGGTCTTAACCTCGATAAACTCATACTTGAGAGGCTCCTTGTGAAGCTCAGGCTCAACACCTTCTCCCTTGTATTCCCAAGCTGCTACGTACATGAATTTTGCATCGTCACGCTTGGCTTCGCCTTCTTCAGTCTGGCTTTCAACACGGAAGTGGCCTCCGCAAGACTCCTCACGGTTGAGGGCGTCACGAGCCATAAGTTCTCCAATCTCGAAGAAATCCTCGAGTCTGAGTGCCTTTTCAAGCTCCTGATTGAACTCATACTGGCTTCCCGGAACGTTCACGTTCTTATAGAAATCCTCCTTGAGTGCCTGAATCTCCTTGATAGCCTTCTTCAGACCCTTCTCATCACGTGCCATACCTACGTTGTCCCACATAATGTTACCGAGTTTCTTATGGATTGAATCCACAGTCTTGGTACCCTTGATTGCAAAGAGCCTGTCTATGCGTGCCTGGACATCCTTTTCAGCCTGAACGAATTCCTTGGTGGTGACATCAGTTTTTGGCTCGGCAAACTTCTTGGAAAGATAGTCTCCTATGGTTATAGGAAGGATGAAATAACCGTCAGCAAGACCCTGCATAAGGGCGGAAGCGCCTAGACGGTTTCCACCGTGGTCTGAGAAATTGGCCTCACCAATTGCATAAAGACCAGGAATCGTAGTCTGGAGATCATAATCTACCCAGATACCACCCATAGTGTAGTGGATGGCAGGATAAATCATCATCGGCTCCTCCCATGGAGATGAAGCGGTAATCTTTTCATACATCTCGAAGAGGTTTCCGTAACGCTCTGCAACCCTCTTATGACCGAGTCTCTGGATAGCATCAGCGAAATCGAGGAACACAGCCTTACCGGTCTCGTTCACACCAAAGCCGGCATCGCACCTTTCCTTGGCGGCACGTGATGCCACGTCACGAGGCACGAGGTTACCGAATGCAGGATAACGGCGCTCGAGGTAGTAATCACGATCTTCCTCAGCAATCTGCGAAGGTTTGATTTCGTGTTTGCGGAGTTTCTCCACATCCTCAAGTTTCTTAGGTACCCAGATGCGGCCGTCGTTGCGCAGGGATTCGCTCATGAGGGTGAGTTTGCACTGCTGCTCACCGTGTACAGGGATACAGGTTGGATGGATCTGCGCGAAGCAAGGATTTCCGAAATATGCACCCTTCTTCCAGCACTGTACGGCTGCAGAACCGTTGCTGTTCATTGCATTGGTGGAAAGGAAATATGCGTTGCCGTAACCACCGGTTGCGATAACTACAGCGTGAGCACCAAACCTTTCGAGCTGACCGGTTACAAGGTTGCGGGCTATGATACCCTTTGCTTCACCGTTCACAATTACGAGGTCCAGCATCTCGTGGCGAGGATATGACTTTACGGTGCCGGCGGCAATCTCCTTGTTCAGGGAAGCGTATGCACCGAGAAGCAGCTGCTGTCCGGTTTGCCCGCGGGCATAGAAGGTACGGCTCACCTGCACACCTCCGAATGAACGGTTGGCGAGGTATCCGCCGTACTCACGGGCGAAAGGAATGCCCTGTGCGACGCACTGGTCAATGATGGCGGCGCTGACTTCAGCGAGACGATACACGTTTGCTTCGCGGCTGCGGTAGTCACCTCCCTTGATGGTATCGTAGAAGAGACGGTAAACGGAATCGTTGTCATTCTGATAGTTCTTCGCAGCATTGATACCACCCTGAGCAGCAATGGAGTGCGCTCTGCGTGGGGAGTCACTGATGCAGAAGATTTTTACGTTGTAGCCGAGTTCACCGAGGGATGCGGCTGCGGATGCTCCGCCGAGACCAGTACCCACTACAATGATTTCAAGCTTTCTCTTGTTGTTGGGACTCACGAGATGGATTTCAGACTTGCGTTTGGTCCATTTCTGCTCAAGAGGTCCCTCAGGGATTTTAGAAATTAACTTGTCAGACATTGTATTGATTATTATTGAATATTAAAATAATGTCGTTTCATCCTGCTTCAATTCCTCGAGTCCGAGGTGTCTGTATGACAGTTCCGTAGCTATTCTTCCCCTCTGCGTCCTCACGATGAAACCTTCCTTTATAAGGAAAGGCTCATATACTTCCTCGAAGGTACCCTGGTCCTCCCCTATTGCCGTGGCAATGGTATTTGCTCCCACAGGTCCTCCCTTGAAGGTAGTGATGATGGTACGAAGAATCTTATTATCTATGGAATCAAGTCCACGAGTATCAATTCTAAGTTTGTCCAAGGCATATTTCGCTATCTTAAGGTCAATATGTCCGTCCCCCATCACCTGGGCAAAATCCCTTACTCTCCTCAGCAGGGCGTTGGCAATTCGCGGCGTACCGCGGCTGCGCATCGCTATTTCTTCCGCAGCCTGTCCGTCTATCTCCACTCCCAGTATTCCTGCGCTCCGCACAATAATCTTTATAAGGTCGGAGGTGTTGTAATACTCCAGCTCACACTTGATTCCGAACCTGGCTCTCAGAGGTGCCGTTAGCAATCCGGAACGGGTTGTGGCTCCGACCAGGGTAAAAGGATTCAGGGAAATCCTCACTGACCTGGCTCCGGGCCCCTTGTCTATCATTATATCTATCACATAGTCTTCCATCGCAGAGTAAAGATACTCCTCAACTTCAGGTGAAAGACGGTGAATTTCATCTATGAAGAGTACATCTCCCGTTTCCAGCGAAGTCAGAAGACCGGCAAGGTCTCCAGGCTTGTCAAGTACCGGACCTGACGTAATCTTTATATTGCTGCCCATTTCATTGGCTATGATATGGGCGAGAGTTGTCTTTCCCAGACCCGGAGGACCATTGAAAAGGGTGTGGTCCAGCGCCTCCCCTCTCATCTTTGCCGCCTTGATATAAATCTGCAGGTTGGAAACGATTTCACCCTGTCCGGTAAAATCTTCCAACTCCTGAGGTCTGATAATTCCTTCTAAATCCTTATCTTTGCCCTCGTTTGTATTATGAGGATCGAAATCCTGCATACGGCCTTTGACAATTAGACTACAAATATAGTTCTTTTATTTTATATATTTTTATTTTTTAATTGAGCTTGTTGAAATGTTGATAACTAATTCAAGTATTTAATTATCAAATTTTTGAAAAGTTAACAATTGTTGAAAACATTGTAAACTGACTTTTGAAAAATTGTTGAAAAATCATCCGTTTGATTTATCCACAAAATGAAGTCGGGTAATCAACAGGGTTATCAACCGCTTTTCAACAGAAAAACAGGGGTAAATGTTGATAAGTCCAAAAGCTTGCGAAAAAATATCCAAGTTGCTTGAATCAGGAGAAAAGACCATCTCCTGCAGCTCCTTGTTTCTTTCAGCCAAATGGGTAGTTCTCAGTCAGATAGCAAAGAAGGGAATACATCTTGCCATACTTCCGGATAAAGAGTCAGCCGAGTACTGCTGCGCCGACCTCTACAGTTTTGTGGATGGTGACAGGGTCTTTTTTCTCCCCGAATCGGGAAAGAACGTCGAGAGAAGCAATTACAAATCATCCCTTGCCGTTCAGAGGACTTCAGCCCTGAGTGAACTGATGAATACCTCAGAGGATAAACTCAGCATAATAGTGAGTTATCCGGAGGCGATATCCGAGAGCGTTCCGGCGAAGGAAAAGGCCGGAGGAGACATATTCATTCTGAAAAAGGGGGATGAGATATCCCATGATGCATTAAGTTCACTTCTGTATGAAAAGGGATTCGAGAAGGTGGACTTTGTTTCCGAACCCGGTCAATATGCATTGCGGGGATCCATTGCAGACGTTTTTTCCTATTCCAATAACCTCCCCTACCGTATTTCATTCTGGGGCGATGAAGTGGATAAAATCAATACTTTTGACTGCAACACACAACTCAGCACCGGAGAAGTTCCGTCAATAGAAATTGTATCCGACCTGCTTTCATCTCCTTCCGGAGATGGTTGCTGCCTGGTGGATCTGCTGCCCGAATACAGCACCTTATGGTTGGACTCCCCCGACCTGTACGCTTCCGAAAGCTGGTACTCATCCCTCCAGCGCTACCCGAGAATATTCCTGGATTCCAGTCTCACGGGGGAGAATGCTACCGCAGTGAAGTTCAACACCAGTCCCCAACCCAGCTTCAACAAGAATTTCGAACTCCTGACCGGAGACATACGCTCGCGCCTGGAACAATCATATAAAGTATTGATATTCGGGGAGAAGCAAGCCCAGTTGGACAGGATAAAATCCATTCTGTCCCAGAATGGTGGGTTGATTCCCGAGTTCGTTCCGGGCAAAAACATACACAATGGCTTCATAGACCACGAAAGCCGCATCTGCTGCTATTCCGACCACGAAATCTTCGACCGTTTTCAGAGGGTGAGCATCAGACGCAGCGTGGAAAAGAGTGAGCAACTCACGATAAACGATTTAAGTTCCTTTAACATAGGTGATTATGTAGTCCACATAGACCACGGTGTCGGAATATTCGGCGGCCTGGTGAGGATGCGTGACGACAAGGGAAGGGTGCACGAAGTGGTGAAGATCACCTACAAGGACGGGGACGTGGTGTTCGTATCGGTACACCTGCTCAATAAGATTTCCCGTTTCCGCTCAAGGGACGGTGAGGCACCGAAAATCAATAAACTCGGCTCGAAGACCTGGGGTAATCTGAAATCCAGCGCCAAGTCGAAGTTGAAGGATATTGCCAAGGAACTTATACAACTCTACGCGAAGCGCCGTGCTTCGAAGGGATTTGCTTTCTCGGCGGACACCTACCTCCAACAGGAACTAGAATCATCCTTTATGTACGAAGATACTCCGGACCAGGAAACGGCTACGATTGCAGTGAAACGGGATATGGAGGACGATTGTCCTATGGACAGGCTCGTATGTGGAGATGTGGGATTCGGAAAGACGGAAATCGCAGTGCGCGCGGCATTCAAGGCAGTTGCCGACAGCAAGCAGGTAGCGGTACTCGTGCCTACCACCATACTCGCTCTTCAGCACTTCAATACATTCAGCCAGCGCCTCCAGAACCTGCCTTGCACCATTGAATACGTAAGCCGACTTCGCACCGCAAAGGAAATCGGTGATATAAGGAAAAGATTGGCTGCCGGACAGATAGATATATTGATCGGAACTCATAAGATATTAGGTAAAGAATTCGAGTTCAAGGATTTGGGTCTTCTTATCATAGATGAGGAGCAAAAGTTCGGAGTGGGTGCAAAAGAAAAACTCAGGCAGATAAAGGCATCCGTGGACACCCTGACTCTCACCGCAACCCCGATTCCGCGCACTCTGCAATTCTCGCTCCTTGGTGCCAGGGACCTCAGCATAATCAACACTCCCCCACCCAACCGAATCCCTGTGCAGACCGAGATAATTCTGTTTGACCAGAATGAAATCAAGAGTATCATAAATTATGAACTCAACAGAGGAGGACAAATTTTCTTCCTTCATAACCGCGTGGAAGAATTGCCGTCCATATATGAGATTCTCCACAGGCTTGTTCCTGATATGAAGATATGTGTGGCACACGGCCAGATGGATTCCAAACAATTGGAGAACATAATGCTCGACTTCATACGAGGAGATTATGATATGATGCTGAGTACCACGATTATAGAGAATGGTCTGGATATTCCTAACGCGAATACGATAATAATAAACCAGGCTCAGAATTTTGGTCTCAGTGACCTTCATCAGCTGCGTGGAAGAGTCGGAAGATCCAACAGGAAAGCATTCTGCTACCTTATCGTGCCTCCGCTTGCCAGTATCACTGAAGACGCCAGAAGAAGACTGAAGGCAATCGAGGAATTCTCGGATTTGGGAAGCGGTTTCAATATTGCAATGCAGGATCTTGACATCAGGGGAGCCGGTAACCTTCTTGGTGCCGAGCAGAGCGGATTCATTACCGAAATGGGTTTTGAAACATATCAGAAGATACTGTCGGAAGCAATGGAAGAGCTTGGTGTCGAGACTGGTATGAATACAGTTGCACAGCGCAGCAATTTTGTGCAGGAATGTACGATTGAAACCGATCAGCCTGCACACATACCTGATGAATACATTAATATCACGTCCGAAAAAATCAGAATATACAAGGCGATTGACTCTATGTCTTCCGAAAAGGAAATCAATGCATACATCAAGCGCCTTGCCGACCGTTTCGGTCCCCTTCCCGAAGAACTTTCAAATCTGTTCTGTGTCCTTAAACTCAGAAATCTGGGAGCTCAACTGGGCTTTGAAAAGATAATCGTGAAGAATGGCATCCTGATAGCCTTCTTTGTATCCAATCCGATGTCTCAGTATTACAGGTCAAAAGTGTTTGAAAATGTAATGGCAAAGCTTGGAAATATTCAGGGAGTGGTTGAATTGAAGCAGGTCGAAAACAAACTCAAAATATTGGCCAGAAATATTCCTTCACTTCAATCTGCCTACAATATTATGAGTAAGTTAAGATAATTTTGTAAATTTGCAGTCTGTCAAGAAAATCTCAGATGGCTAATCTTTTGGTAGTAACCGGAAATACTGCGCTGAAAGCTGCATGGTCGGAAGGTACTGTTCTAGGCAAGACTTTTCGATATCAGGGTGAGAAGATGCTCGAATATCTTCTTTCTCTGATGGAAAAGGAAAAGCCTGAGGTCCTTACCATAGCTTCTGTTTATGGGGTGCTGCCTGAAGAGGAGGAAATACTTAAAAAATACTGCTCCCATCTACTTATTCTTGATTCCAGCCACACATCCCTGCTCCTGAAACACAATTTTCCTGAGTATCTGCCTTGGGACAGGGCTGCAGGCCTGCTTGCAGCGCGCTTCCTTTTCAAGGACAAGCCTTGCACAGTGTGCGATTTCGGCACCACCCTTACCATCGATTTTATGGGATCCGACGGGAGATACATGGGTGGAAACATATCTCCGGGATGTCGCACCAGATTCAAGGCTCTCCAGAGATATTCCAAGAATCTTCCGCTCATAGATACTCCTGAATCCATAGCCCCTGAAGGCCATTCCCTTGAGTCTTCTTTGGAATCCGGAGTTGTCTTAGGTATAATATTTGAAATAGAGGGATACATCAAGGCCCGAAAGGAAAATATTGTAATTTTTACCGGTGGAGATGCAATTTATTTTGCCAAGAGAATGAAAAACTCCATCTTTGTAGTCTGCAATCTGGAACTGATGGGTTTGGCTTTAATTACAGATGATTATGTCAAGAAGAATATTGATTAGCATATTCCTCGTTTTGAGCGCAGGTGCAGCCCTTGCTCCGTTGACCTTTGCACAGGCCGACGGCGCTTATTCTCCGTATTCCATATTTGCAATCGGAGACATCAGCAGACAGGGAACTGCTTATAACAGGACTATGGGTGGGGTAGGTATAGCCAACAGGACCAACAGGTATATAAATATACTCAATCCTGCTTCCATAACTGCCAGGGACAGTCTTTCATTTATGGCTGACTATTCCCTTTGTGGCGACAACAAAATATTCTCCCAGGGCGGAATCAAGTCTGTCGATAACACTTTCAATGTCAATGATTGCGTGATTTCCTTCCCGATCTGGAAAAAGAATGCCGCCATGATGGTTGGAATTTCTCCTTTCAGCGATACCGGATTTGATTTCAGTTTCAAATATACAGATCCGAATGTGATAGGAAACATAGGCAATATCACAAATACCTCTTCAGGTCACGGAAGCATATACAAGGTCTTTGCTGCCGCTGGATTTACTTTCTTTGACAGACTTTCCGCAGGAGCCGAATTCGACTATTATTTCGGAAACATAGTCAAGACCTTCAATACCTCAATTTCGGACAATTCCTACAACAGCATACAGAACAGCATAAATCTTCAGGCTACTGCTGTAGGAGGCAGGTTCGGAATACAGTATGAGCAGCCTTTGGGTTCAAAGTTCAAACTGGGAATTGGCGCCGTATATTCCACAGGTGCAGATATCAGGGGTTTCTATGAGGACTCGAGATATGCAGGAGGTTCTGTTGCAGTGGATACCCTCTACTATAAGATGGACACTCTTTCAGTCACCAGGAAAGCCAGGATAGCGGGTGAATTCGGTGTAGGCCTCAGTCTGAAATATGCAGACAAGTGGATGATGGAGTTTGATTATACCCGTTCCGATTGGACAAATACCGGAATCAGCAATATCAGCGGATTCTCTGATACATCGTCTCCTTTCTCAACGACCGTTTCCCAGGCTTATCGTTTCGGTTTCGAAATCGTTCCGAACAGAAACGATGCCCGTTACTACTTCAACCACGTGGCATACCGTTGCGGAGCATACTATAAGGACGAATATTATCAGCTTTATGGAAAGACGGTTTCCTCGATTGGACTCACTCTTGGAGTGACGCTTCCGATTTTCCGCTGGTATAACGGACTCACGCTCGGAATGGAACTTGGACAGAGGGGAACGCTTGCGGACAATATGATAAGGGAAAGGTACATAAACTTCTCAGTAGGAGTGAACATTTTCGACATCTGGTTCCAGAAATCACATTATGATTAAACAAAACAATAACGCTTATATGAAAAAAGTAACATTAGCCATTTTAACTTTCGCTGCTCTCCTTATGAGCAGCACAAGTGTTTTTGCCCAGGGAAAATGGGGCCCGGACAGTGCTCAGTGCATCACTTACATGTCCTACTACAAGGAGTATTACAAACAGAAGGCATACGACGATGCTATTCCTAACTGGAGAAAGGCATATAAGTATTGCCCCGCTTCTTCAAGCCAGAATATGCTCATCGACGGTGCTGTTCTCGTGAGAAGGCTCATCTCAAAGAATGCCAACAATGCCGAGTATAGGGATGCCCTCGTGGATACTCTCCTTACTCTCCATGATACCCGTGCACAGTACTATCCCAAGTATGCTGTCACTGCTCTGAATAACAAGGGTATTGATATGTCCAACTATATCAAGTCTGATTTCGAGAAGCTTTATAACGGCTACGAGGGCATCATCGAGGCTAATGGAGATAAGACCAAGTCTCAGATTCTTCTCTTTGACCTCCAGGCTGCGATTGAACTCTACAAGACCGGTATGATTGACGCCGAGACTGTGATCAACGTTTATCAGCGCAATAACGAGCTTATCGAGAAGGTGGATGCCGGCAACGAGGCCGAGAAGACTCAGAATGAAAAGATCAAGCAGGATATGGGAAGTCTCTTTGCAGCCAGCAAGGTTGCAAGTTGTGACAACCTCATCGAACTCTTCGGTCCTCGCATCGAGAGCAATCCTGACGACCTCCAGCTTGCTTCAAGCGTAGTTAAGATTATGAGCTCTACTGAGGATTGCAACTCCAACGACGTATTCCTCCGTGCCGTCACCACTATGTACAGGCTCGAGCCTTCAGCAAATTCAGCTTATTACCTCTTCAAACTCCACTCTGCAAATGGCAACACTGACGAGGCTATCAAGTATATGGAGGAAGCTATCGCAAGCGAGGATTCTGACATAGCAAAGGATGCCGAGTGGACTTATGAACTCGCTACCTACTACTTCAAGAATGGTATGAACGTCAAGGCTGTCGAGGCTGCCAACTTTGTTGCCGCCAACTCTGAAGAGCTTGCAGGAAAGGCTTACTTCCTTATGGGTAATGTTTGGGGTTCAACCCGTTGCGGTGGAGATGAAATCGCATCCAGGGCTCCGTTCTGGGTGGCTTGCGACTATATGAACAAGGCAAAGAACGCTGATCCTAGCCTTGCCGAGTCTGCAAACAACTACATCTCCGAATACAGCAGGTACTTCCCTAAGGCCGAGGAAGCGTTCATGTATGACATCACCAATGGTCAGTCATACACAGTAGTATGCGGCGGACTCAGGGCTACGACCACTGTTCGCACAGTGAAATAGTTTTGGGAAATATTCCTAATATTTTGAAATTGCTGGCAGCCATTTCTTTGGCTGCCAGTTGTTTCGTCTCTTGCAAGTCCGGAATCTCGGAGGCCGACAGTCTGAATCTTAACAATACTCCAATCCAGACTATCGAAAATGTCTTTGCCGTCAGGACTACAAATGGCAAGCTTGGTCTCCGTATGGAATCCAGACTTATGGAACACTATGAAACCGACAATATGGACTATGATTTCTTTCCGGACGGAATTTCTGTATTTGCCTATACGGATGAAGGTCTGCTGGAATCGGTGATCATAGCTGATAATGCGATACACAAACTTCCCAAGGGATCCAGAAATACGGATGACGAGGTTTGGGAGGCCTATGGAAATGTTGTTCTCCATAATGTGATAAAGCAGGAGACAATGGAGACGGACACTCTTTACTGGGATCAGACAAAGGAAGAGATTTACAATGACTGTTATGTGAAAATCTATTCTTCCGACGGCTTTATGCAAGGCTATGGAATGAGGTCTGATGACAGGATGAGAAACGCCCGTTTGAACAAAGTTTTCAATAATTATGTGTTCGTTGAGAAGGATACTACCGCAGTTATTATTGATTCTGTGAATTTTATTGGTCCTTTTCCAAAAAAAATTAATAAATTCGCACCCTAA
>CAMEWE010000014.1:0-59182 GCA_945939695.1 uncultured Bacteroidales bacterium | reverse complement strand
AGTACATGTTTTCGTAATACTTCTCGTATTCCCCGCTGGTCACGCGGTCCATCCATTCCTGGTTGTCCAGGTACCAGCGCACCGTCTTCTCTATGCCCTCTTCGAACTGGAGGGTCGGCTCCCAGCCAAGTTCCCGCTGGAGTTTGCTGGAATCGATAGCGTAACGGGCATCGTGGCCGAGTCGGTCTGTGACGTAGGTTATGAGGTTCAGATCCTCGCCTTCAGGGCGTCCGAGCAGGCGGTCCACAGTGTTGATCACCACTTTTATGATGTCGATATTCTTCCACTCGTTGAAACCTCCGATATTGTAGGTCTCAGCCACTTTGCCCTCATGGAAAATGAGGTCGATCGCACGGGCGTGATCCTCAACGTACAGCCAGTCGCGCACATTCTCGCCCTTTCCATATACAGGAAGCGGCTTGCGATGACGTATATTGTTGATGAAGAGCGGAATCAGTTTTTCAGGGAACTGGTAAGGTCCGTAGTTGTTGGAACAGTTCGTGACTATGCTCGGAAGTCCGTATGTGTCGTGAAAAGCCCTGACGAAATGGTCTGAAGAGGCCTTTGAGGCGCTGTATGGACTGTGGGGATTGTACTTGGTGGTTTCAAGGAAGAACTCTTCCCCGTAGGCCTCGTGATGGGTGCCTGAAGATGCCTTGGTAGTGAAAGGAGGCTCAACTCCCTCCGGATGGGTCATCTGGAGAGCACCGTACACCTCGTCGGTGGAAATATGGTAGAATCTCTTTCCTTCATACTTCTCGGGAAGTCCTTCCCAATAGATTTTTGCTGCCTGAAGCATACTCAGTGTGCCGAGCACATTGGTGCGGGCGAAGGTGAACGGGTCTTTGATGGAACGGTCCACGTGGCTCTCCGCTGCAAGGTGGATGACTCCGTCAACTTTCTCGTCCTGCATCAGTTTAAGCACGGCATCGAAGTCGCAAATATCCATTTTGACAAACTTGTAGTTAGGTTTGTCTTCCACATCCTTGAGGTTTTCAAGGTTTCCGGCATAGGTCAGTTTGTCGAGGTTGATTATCTTATAGTCCGGGTATTTGTTCACAAACAGACGGACTACGTGGCTGCCGATGAAACCGGCACCACCTGTGATGATGATGGCTCTTTTGAAGTTCATAATCGTATTTTTCGCGAAATCACACAAAAATAACTAAATTTGCATTAAATGACAAATCGGGAGACCATATATCTGTATACTGACGGTGCTGCGAGCGGAAATCCAGGCCCAGGAGGCTATGGTGTAGTATTGAAATGCGGGGATTTGCGCAAAGAAATGTCAGGGGGATTTGCGCATACCACCAACAACCGTATGGAACTGCTGGCGGTCATCACGGGACTTGAGGCGATACGCTGGGACGGAGCCGAGGTAAAGGTATATAGCGATTCCACCTATGTAGTGAACACAATCAACAAGTCCTGGAAGCGAAAGAAGAACCTGGACCTGTGGGAGCGTTTCGACAAGGCGGTGTCCCGTCTAGATGCAAGTTTCATCTGGATCAAGGGTCACGCCGGCCATCCCGAGAACGAGCGTTGCGACAGGCTTGCAGTGGAAGCAGGTTCGGCACCGGAGCTTCCCGAAGACAGCGGATACGCACTCTCTGAGCAGGGTAGAATATTTGAAGAAAATAAAGTTTAAGATATGCAGAATGACAAAATCGTCGTAGGTATCACCCAGGGTGACTCCAACGGCATCGGATATGAAGTTATCATAAAGGCCCTCGCAGACCCGAGGATTCTGGACCAGTTCACCCCGGTGATATATGGTTCCTCAAAGCTCTTCGGTTTCTACCGCAAGACAATCCCCGAAGTTGAACAGATGGACACCAATGCCATCAGCAGCGCCTCCGAAGCCCACGCAAAACGCATCAACATAGTCAACTGTCTCCCGGACAGCACCTTCGCCGAGCCTGGACAGGCAACTCCTGAATCGGCAAAAAGTGCCATCAAGTCCCTTGAGACAGCGATTCGCGAGCTTAAAGAAGGAAAGATAGATGTCCTCGTCACCGGTCCTATCAACAAAAAGGCCATGTCCAACGAAGGTTTCGGCTTTCCCGGACATACCGAGTTCATTCAGAACTCTTTCGGAGTCAAGGATGTGACTATGCTGATGGTCAGCCACAGGCTCAAGCTTGGAGTTGTCACCGGACACATTCCTCTCAAGGACGTCGCCTCCCAGATTACCGAAGAGAAAATTCTCAGCAAACTCCGCCTGATGAACGAAGCGCTGAAGAAGGACTTTGTCGTGGACCAGCCCCGTATCGCAGTGCTCAGCCTCAACCCCCACAGCGGAGACGGAGGCCTGCTCGGCACCGAGGAGCAGGACATCATCATCCCGGCAATACGCAAGGCAACCGAGGAAGGCATACTTGCCTTCGGACCATTCTCCCCTGACGGATACTTCGGGCTCAGCCATTATGAGAACTTTGACGCCACCCTTGCCATGTACCACGACCAGGGACTGTCTCCATTCAAAGCCCTTTCCTTCGAGGATGGCGTGAATTATACCGCCGGACTTCCTGTCATCCGCACATCCCCGGACCATGGCACAGCCTTCGAAATGGCGGGCAGGGACGAAGCCGATCCTCGCTCTATGAGAGCCGCCATTTTCACTGCCATTGACATCTACCGCAACCGCAAGGCCTGGGAGGAACTTCAGGCAGGCAAGATGGAAAGGAGCAATTATCCTGAAGATCACAGGGAAAGAAACGGAAAGCCGCAGATCGCTTGACGATTGCGGCTTCCGTATAATTCCTGACAGGATTATTACAGAGCAGTTTCTCCGAAATAGTCGATACGCATTGCCCTCTTCACCTCGGAGAGGGTTTTTGCTGCCTCTGCACGAGCCACTTCTGAACCCTTGCGGAGTATGTCATACACTCGCGGGAGATCTTTCTCAAGCTCGGCACGACGCTGGCGCATAGGTTCGAGCGTGTCATTGAGCACGGCATTCAGGAAGGTCTTGACCATCATATCGCCAAGTCCGCCTTTACGGTACTGCTCCTTGACCTCGTCGAGGGAGCGGAAATCGAAACTCTGCTTGCGTCCGTGGAAGCAGTCAGCGAATTTTTCGAAATGTTCAGGCTTGCAGAAGGCGTCCAGATAGGTAAAGACGGTATTGCCCTCCACTTTGCCCGGATCGCTTACCTGAAGATGTCCGGGATCCGTGTACATTCCCTTGACTTTGGCCCATACTTCCTCCGCTGAATCAGAAAGGTAGATGCAGTTGCCTAGGGACTTGCTCATCTTTGCCTTTCCGTCGGTTCCTGGAAGTCTGAGACAAGCGGCATTGTCAGGAAGGAGTATCTCAGGCTCAACCAGGACGCTGCCATATGTAGAGTTGAACTTTCTGACTATCTCCCTGGTCTGCTCGATCATAGGTTCCTGATCCTCACCGACAGGGACAGTAGTTGCCTTGAAGGCGGTAATGTCGGCAGCCTGGCTGATAGGATAGCAGAAGAAGCCTACAGGAGTACCGGCTTTATTGTCTGACCCGTCGCTGTTCTCCGAGAATCCGCGCATCTGAATCTCCTGTTTCACGGTAGGATTGCGCTGAAGCCTCTGCACCGTTACAAGATTCATATAGAAGAACGTGAGTTCCGTGAGCTCGCTTACCTGCGACTGGATGAAAATTGTGGTCTTTTCAGGATCGAGTCCTGCAGACATGTAGTCCAGGGCCACTTCAATGATGTTCTGCCTTACCTTCTCGGGATTGTCCGCATTGTCCGTAAGAGCCTGGGCATCGGCAATCATCACGAAAATTTTGTCGAACTGCCCGCTGTTCTGCAGTTCAACCCTGCGCCTCAGCGAGCCTACATAATGGCCTATATGCAGCCTTCCGGTTGGGCGGTCGCCCGTAAGAATTATCTTTCCCATCTCTTGCAGATCAGTCTTTGATTTCATTGAGTGCTGCTCTGACTTTGGCTTCAATTTCCTCGCAGAGCTCAACATTGTCCTTGAGAAGCTGCTTCACAGAGGCAAGGCCCTGGGCGAGCTTCTCATCATTGTAGCTGAACCAGCTTCCGCTCTTGTGTATGATGTCGAAGTTGATTGCAAGGTCGGCAATCTCAGCCACGTGGGAAATGCCCTCGCCGTAAACTATATCGAACTCCGCCTTCTTGAAAGGAGGGGCCATCTTGTTCTTTACGACCTTCACCTTGGTGCGGTTGCCCGTAGCCTCATCCCCGTCCTTGAGTTGGGTAGTGCGGCGCACATCAAGCCTTACGGAAGCATAGAACTTGAGGGCATTGCCACCGGTCGTAGTCTCAGGATTGCCGAACATCACTCCGATTTTCTCGCGAAGCTGGTTGATGAAGATACAGCAGGTATTGGTCTTGGAAATATTTGCTGTGAGCTTTCGCAGGGCCTGGCTCATAAGCCTTGCCTGAAGGCCGACCTTGTTGTCCCCCATTTCTCCTTCTATCTCTGCCTTAGGGGTAAGAGCAGCTACAGAGTCTATCACAACTATGTCTATGGCTCCGCTGCGTATGAGGTTGTCCGCAATCTCCAGGGCCTGCTCACCGTTGTCCGGCTGGGAAATCAGCAAGGTATCGAGGTTCACACCCAGAGCCTGGGCATAACTGCGGTCGAAAGCGTGCTCGGCGTCAATCATCGCCGCAATGCCACCCGCCTTCTGTGCCTCGGCAATGGCGTGGATTGCCAGGGTGGTCTTACCGCTGGACTCCGGTCCGTATATTTCCACTATTCTCCCCCTCGGGTAGCCGCCTATGCCAAGCGCATGGTCGAGGGCCACCGAGCCGCTCGGAATAACCTGAACGTCCCACTGAGGCTGCTCGCCAAGCTTCATGATCGTGCCTTTTCCGAAATCCTTCTCGATCTTGTCGATTGTCGCCTGCAGCGCCTTGAGCTTTGCGGCATTCACATCCTGTCCTTGAATTTCTGTTCCTTTTGCCATATTAAAAATAATCAGTTTATGAAGTTAAACATAGTATATGCCCGACCACCCGGTCGGAGCAATCACAAAGATAGTCATTTTTGGAATAATATCAAGGCTCCGCGATGACACAGAGCTCAAGTCTCAGGCAATCTTCTTCCGGCAGTATTCCCGCCCGTCTTATGAGCTCGACTCTGAGGGAATCGCGTGGCGTGTTCTCCCGCAGCAGCACTATCGCCCGCGCCTCGTTCCATCCCCTGATGTAAGGGTGGAGGCGGAGGCTGTCCGCAGGCAGATCCCACAAGGGGTAAGGTTTTGGTGAAGAACAAGTTATCAGGTCGCTCAGGGCTTCGTACCTTTCCCTGTCGAAGTTCCGTATCTCCATCAGCTGCCCGGGATGGGAATAGCCGCCCAGACGAGTGCGGTATTCCACCATTTTCGCCGCGAAATACGGACCTATCCCCGGGAGGGCGTCAAACGCAGCCGAGTCGGCCTTGTTTATGTCTGTCATGGGGATATCGATGTACGCTTCCAGACGCCGGTACACGGAATCCGCCACCACATAGGACTTCGCGAAGTCGGACTTGCGCCGGAAGCGCCCTCCCTTGGAGCGGTAGTTGTCAATGGACTGAGCCTGTTTCTCGCTGAACCCGAGGCGCATAAGGTCTTCCACCGTAACCGTGTTGGGATTGAAACGGAAAGTCTCCACCCTGCGCGTCGCGTTGCGCACCTTCTCCACCGTGCGGCTGTGGGCGGAATTGCGCCTGACAGTGTCTGCAGTCGCGGCACTCTTAAGCTCTCCCTCCGGTGGATCGGGGGCTCGCAGCACGTAAACCGTGTCCGGGCTGTCCCTCCTGTCGCTGATACGCATCACGGCCGCCCTGTTCACGAACAGCGCCACCTGATAACCTATCACCATAAAAATCAAGCAGATGGAGCCGAGCTTGAATACCCGGCCAGAATTCTCCCTACTCTCTGAATTCTTCTCTTTCTTCTTCGTTTTCATAGTTCTTGTATTTGTTTCGGTGTTCTCGTTTTTCGTTCTGCGGCACGCCGGCCACAATTATCACTATCTCGCCCTTCGGCTCTTGGGCTCTGAAATGCTCCAGGACCTCCGCCAGTGTCCCGCGCACGTGTTCTTCGTGAAGTTTGGATATCTCTCTTGCAACGCTGCAGCGGCGCTCGGCTCCGAATAGCTCCGCGAACTGCTCAAGGGTTTTCACAAGACGCCTTGGAGACTCGTAGAAGACCATAGTCCTGACTTCGGAGGAAAGCTGTTCCAGCAGGGTACGGCGTCCTTTTTTCTGAGGCAGGAAGCCTTCGAAGCAGAAACGGTCGCAAGGGAGTCCGGACGACACCAGGGCAGGGATGCAGGCGGTGGCACCGGGAAGGGTGATGACCGGGATGCCTTTTCCTGCACAGCAGCGGGAGAGGTAAAACCCGGGATCGGAGATGCCCGGAGTGCCGGCATCGCTGACAAGAGCAACATTTTCCCCGGCAAGTATGCGTCCGCTGACAAGTTCGCTGGTCTGGTGCTCGTTGAACTTGTGATGGGAAAGAAGTTTGCCCCTGATGCCGAAGTGGCTCAGAAGCACGGATGAAGTGCGGGTATCCTCCGCGAGTATCAGATCGGCTTCTTTCAGAACCTGCACGGCCCTGAAAGTCATATCGTCAAGATTGCCTACCGGCGTCGGCACAATATATAAAACTCCGGTCCCGCTTTTTTCCATCACTCAAATTTCTTACCTTTGCAGAAGCGTGTGCAATCACAAAGGATAATCGTTACAAATCTACATAATGTTTTCTGAAAATCACAAAAAATCCGGCTGCATCGAGGTAGTTTGCGGCTCAATGTTCTCCGGAAAGACCGAGGAACTCATCAGGCGTCTGCGCCGCGCCCAGTTCGCCAACCAGAAAATAGCAATTTTCAAACCTTCCATCGACAAACGCTATTCAGATGTGGAGGTGGTTTCCCACGATTTCCACAAAATCACTTCCAAACCGGTAAAGGAAGCCTCCCAGATGCTCGACATCGATCCTGAGGTGCAGGTAGTGGGCATAGATGAGGCCCAGTTCTTCGGGGAGGAACTCGTTGATGTGTGCCAGACCCTTGCCGACAGGGGCGTAAGAGTCATTGCGGCTGGTCTGGATACGGATTTCAAAGGCGTGCCATTCGGGCCCATCCCCAAGCTAATGGCGGTAGCCGAAGACGTGCAGAAAGTCCACGCGATATGCGTAAAATGCGGCAATCTGGCCAACCATTCCCACAGGCTCAGCAAGAGCAAGGACCTGGTGCTGCTCGGAGAGAAAGACGTGTACGAGCCGCTGTGCCGCGAGTGCTTCAACAAGGCGCTCGAGGAAGAGGGTCTGAAATAGACAGGGATGGACAATCTGCGTAACGTGTTTGCCCGGAATTGCCGGGTGGAGCGCATAGGGAAGACGGAGGCATCCGCTTTCCTGGATGCGAACCACCGCCTCGGCAGCACAGGCGGCAGATATTATTACGGACTGTTCGTTACCAGGAGCACCGGAGAAGCGGAGAGCGTGCTGCCGGAGGAGACGATGGTAGCGGTGGCCGCATTCTCGAACGCACGCCGCTGGACCAAGGGAGACAGGCAGGTAAGTTCCTATGAATGGATACGTTACGCATCATTAAAAGGGCTGCGGGTCACGGGAGGTATGAGCAAGTTGCTCAACGCCTTCATTGAGCAGGTGCATCCGGACGACATAATGAGCTACGCGGATGCGGAATACCCGGATGGCGGGGAAGCATATGCCGTGCTGGGATTCAAAGCAGAAGCGATAGTGGAACGCGCAGGCCACAGGAACATCAAATATCGCCTGACTCTTCCCCGCCCCTGAGCTCCCCTGAGACTATGTTTTCCACAAGGGGGCGTATGAGTTCATAGTCATAGCCCCTTGAAAGTGCAAAGCGGAGCAGCTTGAACTTTCCCTGGGGATCGTCGCAAAGGGATTTCCACTTCGCCGTCAACAGTTTCTCAAGCCGCAGATCGGCTTTATCCCCATCCACCGTCTCCAGAGCTTCTTCGATCACACACCTGTCGATTCCCCTCGCAAGCAGGGCGGAAGCGATTTTGTGTCTGCCCCATCCTGAAATGGAGGCCTTGTCCCGGGCAAAGGCCCCGGCATAACGTCCGTCATCCACGAAACGGTCTGCCTTCAGACTATCCACAAGTTTTCCGGCGGCTTCGCTGTCCCCTTCCGCAGCGACTAGGGCCTTGCGATATATGTCGCGGCTGCAATACTCCCTTTTTGAACAGAGAAGCTGCAATTTGCCCAAAGCCTTCCTGTATGCATCATCAGAAATCATAGCCAAATGAAAAATAGAAACCGAACTTGTGGACCTGATTCCAGTGGAGATCGAGTTTTACAGGGCCCAAAGCCGTGTTGTAGGCAGTTTGAAGGCCTAGGGCATAGAAGTCAGGATTGAAATCGGAAAGCATATCCCGGAATTTGTCCTTGCTTTCAACCATTCCCGCCAAAGCAGAGAGATACAGTTTCTTGAACGGGTTGACCCGAAGTTCCAGGCTGACAATCGCCATATGCTCTTCACACGGAACTAGATTATTGATTCCGAAGAAGGCTACCTGTCCTTCAGTGTAGCGCCTGTCTATGGTCCCGCCCACCATATTTGTATGGAGTATGGAGATGTCCTTGTAAATCTGTCCGTCGCTGCCCATCCTCTCGGTTGAAGTGAAGATGTTTCGCAGGTGCACATCCGGTATGACTGAGACCGCATCCGAAATGCGGAAGACCTGCTTCCAGTCCAAGCCGAGCAGTAGCACAGGTTCGAAGCCCGCCGCATTGGTCCTGGCGAAGTCGTAGGTTGCGGAGAATTTCAGGTTCACTCCCCTTGAAGGGTAATAGTAATCGTCGAAGGAATAGTAATCCACGTTTGCAAACATTCCCACGTAATTTCCCACAAGGGCATCCTTTGAGCTTGACGATGCTATCAGGTTGCCGAGGACCGAGTTCGGGTCCACGTTGTTATACTGGTTTCTGAATCCGGTCCTGAAGTTGACCTTGGTCAGGCGCACGTCGGTAAGGTATAGGAGTTCCTTATGTGACCAGTATGAAGCACTATATTTGAACTTGTCGCTCGAAGTGCCAAGATTGCCTGAAAACCTGGAGATGCTTGCCTCGAAGTTGATTGTAGGGAGTTCAGCAAGGTCCAGGGAATAGTGCGCGTTCAACTTGAGATTCTGGCCAAGCTTTGCCGTCAGGTTAAGCCTCGACCCCATCAGACTGTTGGTGTTGATGCCAAGGTTCAGCAGCAGTGATGCCCATTCCTCCGAGTCAATCCTGAAGCCCAGCCCAAGGCTGTTGGCAGGAGCAGTGACGCAGTCGAACACCAGGTGATACGGCTCCCCGGAACCAGAAAGCCGGTACGTCAGCGAAGCAAAGTCGCCCGTAGCCTGCAGACGGCTCATGACCTCGTCCAGCATAGCCTTGTCCACCCTGTCACCCGCTTTGAAAGGAACCATCTTGAACAGCATAAGGGATTCCTTGTCATTTACCCCTGCGAACTCGATGGACCCTATTTCCACGGACTGTTTTGAGATGTCGGTGGCTTTCGGATGCCGGAAAACCTTGGATGCATTCCTTACCCGGCTCTTGACTTTCATTATGTCCTCCGTTTTAGCCTTCGCCGCCTCATAACCCCTGACCAGCATGGTATCCACGGCTTCGGAGCCGAAGCTCAGCATATTGAACTCGTCCAAACGGGGCTTGATGAAGACATCAGGTATATCCTTGTTCTTGTTATAGGCATCGGTGCCGAGCATACTTATCATCTGGGAGAGTATGTCAGCGATATTGTTGACTTCGTCGAAGCCCGGCATCAGGTCGGAAAGTTCTATACCTATGATGATGTCAGCTCCCATAGCCCGCGCCAGGTCGGTCGGGAAATTGTTCCTGGTGCCGCCGTCAACCAGTACCATGCCATCGGTCCGCACAGGATCGAAGAGTCCCGGAATCGACATGGTCGAGCGCATGGCCGTATTCAGCGAGCCACTGCCGAAATTTTTGGCCTTACAACTGATCATATCCGACGCCACGCATACGAACGGTATGGGCAAGTCCCTGAAAGACAAGGAGTCCTGATATCCTACGGTAAGGCTGGATATCTGATTGTTGACATTGAAGCCGAAGGCTATGCCGGAAGGGAGCGAACTGACAAGCGACTGCTTGCGGTATTCTTCAGAGGCATCGTCCTCGTACTTTCCAGCCTTGTCGAGTATGTCGAGCGCATTGCGGAACGGCACCGTGAGCAGGAATTTGGCATTGTACATCTTGGTGGCGTAAGGTATGTACTTCTGATCCACCTCATCAGTGAGCAGGCGGTCCCAATCCTGGTTACGGAAAATATCCCGGAGCTCAGAAGCGTCGTAGCCCAGGGCATACAAGCCGCCAAGCAGGCCACCGATGCTGGTGCCGCATATCATATCCACAGGCACACCCATTTCCTCAAGGTACATCAAAGCCCCGACCTGGGCTGCGCCTTTGGCGCCTCCGCCCGAAAGCACAAGTCCCACTGTGGGTCGATGTTCCCTTGCCCGCACCTTGTCCATCTCCGCACGGATCTGGGCAATGAAGATGCTGTCGATATCCGGTCTGACGCTATCCATCGCCAGACCGTTGGGGTATGACTGGGCCTCCACCCGCAGACAGCAGGTGAAAAAGAGCACTATGACTGCGAGTGCTGTCCGGCAAGCATTCCGCAAGCCGCCAGTATATCCTCGCCTCTGGATGAACGTATGGTACATATTATGCCGTTGTTATTGAGTCTGTCCCGGAATTCCTCCATCTTCTTATCGGACGAAGTCTCGTAAGGGAAGTCAGGTATCTTATGGAAACGGATCAGATTCACCCTGCATTCCAGACCTTTCAGAAGGCGTATCAGGGCATCAGCGTGGCGCTTGTCATCATTGAAACCGTTGAACATCGTGTATTCGAAGCTGACTCTGCGCTGTCCGCTGAAATCGTAGCGGCGTATCAGTTCCAGCACATCCTCAATAGGGAAAGCCTTCTGCACCGGCATCATCTCCAGACGCTCGTCGGGGAAAGGGTTGTGAAGGCTGACCGCCAGGTGGCAGCGCTGCTCGTCGAGGTATCTTTCGAGCTTGGGGATTACGCCTATGGTGCTGAGGGTGATGCGCTTGGGACTCCACGCGAAGCCCCACGGAGCCGTGAGTATCTCTATCGCCCTGCTGACTGCCTCATAATTGTCGAGAGGCTCGCCCATACCCATAAATACGGTATTGGTAAGGGCCAGAGGCTCGTCTATTCCCGTGAACTGGTTGAGTATTGCCGCGGCGTCAAGATTGCCGTGAAAGCCTTGCCTGCCGGTCATGCAGAAGCGGCAAGCCATCTTGCAGCCAGCCTGCGAACTCACGCACAGAGTGCGCCTCTCACCGTCCGGAATCATCACAGCCTCGACAGCTGATTTCTCGCTGCCGCCCGCAAGCTCGCATTCGACGGGAAAGAGGTATTTTACCGTCCCGTCACTGCTCTGCGCCCTGCCTATCGGATCCAGGCAGCCCAGATCATACCGCTCCGAAAGCTTCTGCCTGGCCTGTTTCGAAATGTTGACCATCCTCTCCCAGCTGCGCACCCTTTTGACATACAGCCAATCGGCGAGCTGAGCACCCACGAAGGGCTTCAGTCCGCACTCCGCGGCGGCCGCCTTAAGCTCCGCCAGATTCATTCCAAGCAGTTTTTCTTTCATAACACACAAATATAAGAAATCTTTGGATATTGCATCGCCGATTTTTGTAACTTTGCTCTATGAACGATGCTCTCAAAGCCATACTGAAAGATTTCTCCTTTTATCTCAAAGTGGAGCGCAGGCTCTCTGCCAACACCGCCGCCGCATATACAGGCGACGTGGAAGGCTTCTTTTCAGCCTGCTCCCTTATGCCGGGAGAGGTATGCAAGGAAGACATAAGGGAGCATATCGCAGCGCGGGCCGGGAAAATCTCGAAGCGAAGCCAGGCCAGGCTACTGAGCTCCCTGAAGGCGTTTTTCGACTGGTGCATAGTCGAAGGGGAACGCAAGGACAATCCCTGCGACGCGGTGGATTTCCCGAAACTGGGCCAATACCTGCCTGAAGTGCTGTCTGTGGAGGAAGTGGAGTCAATAATGGATTCCGTGGACCTGCGCAGCCCTTCCGGAGTCAGGGACAGGGCCATACTCGAACTGCTGTACGGCTGCGGGCTGCGCGTGTCGGAACTCTGCGGCCTTAGAATTTCACATGTCTATCTGAACGAAGGATTCGTGCGCGTGGTGGGCAAGGGAGACAAGGAGAGGCTGGTGCCGCTGGGAGAGCCTGCGGCGGACGCTTTCCGCGCCTGGCTGGACATACGCCCCGAGCCGGCGGAAGCGGCATACCAGGACAGCGCTTTCCTCAATCTCCGCGGCACGCCGCTCAGCCGTGTGTCCGTGTTCAAGATGATCAAGAAGCAGGCGCTACTTGCAGGCGTGGACAAGGAAATCTCACCGCACAGCTTCAGGCACAGTTTCGCGACTCACCTCATCGCAGGAGGCGCCGATCTGCGCATAGTGCAGGAAATGCTGGGTCACGAGTCCATACTCACGACAGAAATCTACACCCACATCGATTCCAGGACCTGGCAGGCATCTGTGCTCGAGCATCACCCGTGCAAGGATTGATTTGGAAACACGGACTTGATTATGTATTTTTGTGGGATGAAATTTTGGCGCAACATATTGCTTGCGGTGCTGGTTCTGGGCGCACTGAGCGCTTGCGAGCCGGAGGAGAAGGTGTACGAAGGTAATCCCGACACCGTGTTCATATACCTTGGACTGGGGTACAACAATCTCAGCCTCAATCTGCTGAACAATCTGGACGAGATGCTGGAGGATGTGCTGCCGGGAAAATCCAGGGACGAAGTAATGCTCGTATATATGCACAGTACGGCCAGGAACGGCGATTACAGCACGGCCAACCCACCCTGCCTTATGAGACTGTGGCGCGACCGGGGCGTGAGCAGCATAGACACATTGAAGGTGTATGAAAACGTAAGCATCAGCGCGGACGCTTCAAACATTTCGGAAGTGCTCAACGACGTGAAACATATGTTTCCTGCAAGGCACTACGGTGCCCTGCTTTCCTCACATGCCACCGGATGGCTCCCTGCGGGATATCTGTACAGGAGCCAGCAATTCTCCGTTGCCCGCACCTCCGATGCAGAGGGCACGGCCTTTCCTGAGACCAAGTCCGTGGGCGCTCAGAGCCTGAGGAACAGTTCAGGGATACTCAGCAACTACGAAATCGACATCAAGGACTTCGCTGCCGCCATACCGATGAAGTTGGACTATCTCATTTTCGATGCCTGCCTTATGGGCTGTGTGGAGGTGGCCTACGAGCTTAAGGACGTATGCGACAAGCTGGTCTTCTCCCCCACCGAAGTCCTCACGATGGGCTTCAACTATCGCACTCTCTCCCACAATCTGTTTTCCTGGGACGAGCCTGATCTCGGACAGATTGCCCTGGACTATTTCAACGCCTACGACGTTCAGAGCGGATACAGCCGCTCCGCCACGGTCAGCGTCGTGGACTGCACCAAGGCGGATGCCCTTGCTGAATGTTTTGCCTCCATTGTGGATAATAACGGTTCAGGGATGATGTACCTGGACAGATCCAAGGTTCAGCCGTACTTCTACGATTACAAGCACTGGTTCTACGACCTGAGGGACTATGCTCTCAAAGCCGGAGCATCCAGCTCCGAGATGCAGGCTCTGGACAAGGCTCTGGAGGATTTTGTAATCATTCACAGGGAAACCCCGAGCTTCTTTGACGTGGATCTGGAGCGCTGCTGCGGAATCAGTTCCTACATACCTAACTCTTCGGAGCCTGAATTGAATGAGTATTACAGGAGCCTGGGTTGGAATAAGGCTGTAGGCTTGGTAAAATAGATTTTTTTGTCTATCTTTGCGCGCATTTTTAAACCGTCCAGCGGTTTGGTGCAATGGGATCCGGTCGATTCCGGATTGAGTAACACATTTTAATTTATTTAACAAATGCAGCATTTCACTCTTAACGGCACTACACGCCAGGTTGGCAACAAGGCCGTAATCAAAGCTTTCCGCAAGCAGGGTCTCGTACCTTGCAACCTCTACGGCTGCGGCGTAGAGAACGTACTTTTCACCGTTGACGCAAAGGAGCTCAAGGCACTCACCGATACTCCTGCTTCATACATTGTCGACCTCGTACTCGACTCCGACAAGAAGTACACCTGCATTCTCCACGAGCTTCAGTGGCATCCTGTGACGGACATCTGCCTCCACGTGGATTTCCTCGCAGTCAATGACAGCAAGCCTATCTGCATCAATGTGCCTCTCGAGATCAGCGGACACTCAGTCGGCGTTCAGAAGGGTGGCAAGTTCTATCAGTCAGCCCGCGAGATCCGCATCTGCGCCCTCCTGGCAAACCTTCCTGACAAGGTAGGCGTTGATATCAGCTCCCTCGACCTCGACAAGAAAATCAGGGCCGGAGAGATCAAAGTTGAGAACGCTACCGTAGTTACCGACAAGGATGCCATCATCTGCGGCGTCAAGGCAACTCGCAACTCACAGGCAGCATAAAACCTCTTGCCGTGTCTGAAAAGTCTTATCTGGTTGTGGGATTGGGGAATATAGGTCCCGAATACGCAACAACAAGACATAATATCGGCTTTATGATATTGGATGCCTGGGCTCAGGCATCCAATGTCGTTTTTTCAACTCAAAGATACGGAGACCTTACCACAATCCGTATCAAAGGCAGGGAGTTTCATCTGCTCAAGCCTTCCACCTATATGAATCTCAGCGGCAATGCAGTCAGATACTGGTTTGGGAAATTGGACATTCCGCTGGATAATCTCGTAATAATATGTGATGACCTCAACCTGCCTTTCGGTACTGTGCGCATGCGCAAATCGGGAAGCGACGGAGGTCACAACGGTCTGAAGAACATTGAGGCAATGCTTCAGACGAGGGACTATGCCCGCATACGTGTGGGCGTGGGCCACGAATTCGAACAGGGAGCCCAGGTTGACTTCGTGCTGGGACAGTTCGACGATGCTCAGGCAAGGGAAATCCCTGCGATTGCCGAGCGTGTAATTTCCGGTCTCAAGACCTGGTCGTTCATTGGCATAGACAAGGCTATGACCCAGCTGAACACTAAGCCAAAGAAGGCCGAATCCTCTGAGAATCAAAACAATAAAGAGTCAGAATAGTGAGATTGCAATGATTCACGGCCAACATACAAACATAAACCCTTCTTCAAAGCTATCCGAACTCATAGGAAGCGATGCCGTCATGGTACGCTTCATCTACCGCCTCGGCATCAGCTTCGGTTTTGGCGACGCTACGGTCGCCTCGGTGTGCAGGCGATACGGAATCTCCGAGAAACTGTTCATCCAGCTCTACAAGATGCACGCCGACAGCCGCTACCGGCCTGACGCAAGTGATATGGATACCGGAGACTTCATTGCCGTGCTGGATTTCCTGTCCAGATCCCACGACAACTATATGCACAAACTCTTCCCTCCCCTGCACGCGAATGTTCACGAAATGATGGACAGATGCTCGCCTGAGACCTCTGCCGTAGTGAACCGCTTCTTCGACGAATATGTGGAGGAAATGGACCGTCACTGCCGCTATGAGGAAGAGATTCAGTTCCCTTACCTCAGGGCCCTTTCCGAGGGACGCAGGGTGGATGGCTTGAGTGTAAATGAATTCCGCAAGCAGCACAGCGAAGTTGAGGAAAAGCTCGACGATTTCAGGAACATAGTGATGAAATATCTTCCCGAATCCTGTGACGGCAATTCCCGCTTCTATGCCCTGCTCGAACTCTGTGACATAACTGAGGATCTGCGCTGCCATATGCTCCTTGAGGAATATGTACTTTTCCCTCTGGCGGAAAGACTTGAAAAAGGAATCTGAGATGAAGGAGATAAAGATCATTGCCGTATGCCCATCACCTGTAATCCTTGCAGGACTGGCGTCCATACTCTCTTCCACTCCCGATTTCAGGCTTCTTGAGACTCTGAGCGACCTTTCGGAACTATCCCGCAAATGCATTTCCAAATCAGGGGCGGATGTGGTCATTCTGGACCCGGCTGTTGTGCCTGCCGAGAATCTCCGCAGCATCAGATACAGTTACGACTGCATTGCCAACTCTGCCCTGTTTGCCTTCCTGAATGCTCCATACCCCGAGGATATTTTGTCCCAGTTCGAAGGATGCGCAAGCGTGAATCATTCTCCGGCCAGCATCATAAAGGCCGTGCGCGCGGTCTGCACTGTCCGCTGTCATCAGGAAGACAGTACGGATGTCACCCTTTCCCAGGAAGGGAGTGAAGGCGTACTCTCACCAAGGGAAAAGGAAATTGTCACTCTGGTGGCAGAAGGCTACATAAACAAGGAAATCGCAGACAAGCTGGGTCTCTCGGTTTTCACGGTCACAACCCACCGCAAGAACATCTCCCAGAAACTCGGAATACGCTCCATAGCCGGTCTCACCGTGTATGCGATGATGAACGGTCTGGTCAAGAAATAGGCTCGCCCTTGTCATTCTGCTTTTTTTTGCCTATAATTGTAAGAGTTTTTCATTGAATCTAAAATCTTTTGCATCATGTTGGCAATTGGCAGCAAAGCGCCGGACTTCTCCGCAATGGACGAAAACGGCAACATAGTGAATCTCAGCGATTTCTCCGGCAAGACCCTGGTCTTGTACTTTTATCCTAAGGACAGCACACCTGGATGCACTGCAGAGGCTTGCAATCTCAGGGACAATTACGAAAAGTTCCTTGCAAAGGGATGGAGTATACTTGGCGTCAGCAAGGACTCCCAGGCCTCCCACCAGAAGTTCATAGCAAAGTACGGACTTCCTTTCCACCTCCTCTCAGACAAGGAGTGCACCATTCTTAAGGCATACGAAGCCTGGGGAAAGAAGGTCTTCTGCGGCAGGGAGTGTGAAGGCACCCTCAGAACCACCTATGTAATAGGGCCTGACGGCACGATTGTCGATGCCATAGGCAAAGTAGATACCAAGAATCATAGCGAACAGTTACTGAAATAATCAATATTATGACAAGCAAGGGAAAAATCATCACCTGGACCTGTGCGGTAGTCGCAGTTGCCCTGGCGGTTTTTATCTATATCAAGTTCTTCTTCGTATTCGGAGAGGGGGTCAAGGCTGGCGAACTCAATCAGATAGTCTACAAGGGATGGGTTTGGAAAACCTATGAGGGAAGGCTCATACAGACAGGATTCAACAGTACCAAGAACGAGGGAAAGATCCAGTCCAACGAGTTCAATTTCTCAGTCGTGGACAAGGCCGTAGCGGATTCGCTTATGCGCTGCAGCGGCAAGATGGTCGAACTGCACTACAAGGAATACAACGGCAGCCTGCCATGGAGAGGTGTACAGCGCTACATAGTGGATGAAATCATTTCAGTTAGGGCTTCTAACCCGAGTTCTGAAGTTCCTGTCATCATAGGAGGAGAATAATGACCAGAATACATATCGTGCTCATAGCTGCCACGCTGGGAATCAACGCGGCAGCCCAGACCGTCATAGACGTGCATCCCGCTACCAATCCGGCAGCCCGACTGCTGGATATAGAGGAAGTTGCCGGAAGAAAATCAGCTGAAGTCCGTCCGAAGTCGGTTCCCCTGTATTGGGATGCGTCCGGCGAGCTCACTAAAACCAGACCTCAGCGCCAGAAGGCCGATTATGTCCTGCCCGAACCCGAAGCTGAGGGCATAGTCTATGGCCAGAGCGTGAGCCGCAACGAGTTCGGCATCAATGGTGGAGTATTCCCATCCCCTGACGGACGCAGGCTCGCGGTTTACCGCAAGGATGAGTCTGCCGTGGGAGAATACCCTCTCTACGACATACGTTCCCGCACCGGCGGCTCTAAGATCATACGTTATCCAATGGCCGGGACAGCCTCCGAGAAGTTGGAGCTCTGCATATGCGACCTCAAGGGCAGGATTCTGACCAGGCTGAAAATAGATGACTTTGACGACGAGCGCTACCTCCCCGGAGTAAGCTGGTCGCCGGACAGCAAATATGTGTTCGTGCAGGTGCTCGACCGTGCCCAGCACAATATGCACCTGAACATGTACCGTGCGGACAACGGAGAGTTCGTGCGAACCCTGATATGGGAGCGCAACGGGAAGTGGGTGGAGCCGCTCGACCCGATATGGTTCCTGAAAGGCAGCTACAAGTTCATATACCGCACCGACAACCGTGACGGCTACCGCAATCTCTACCTGTGCGACACCCTCGGCCGCGTGCAGAGGCTGACCCCTTGCGACGCTGACGTCCAGTATGTGGCAAATGACGGCAATTACGTCTATTACACCTCGGCAGAAGTCTCTCCTGTAGAGAATCATCTCTTCAGGGTGAAGGTCAGCGGAATATTGAAGGGAAAGCCCCAGAGGCTGACCTCGGAACCGGGCTGGCACAATGTCTCGATGTCCCCGGACTGCAGCCGTTTCATCGACAGGTACAGCAGCCTTAACGTACCATCCGTCACCCAGGTTAAAAGCTGCGACGGAAAGATCCTGGAAAGGGTGATGGATGCCCCTGACCCGCTGGACATATATGCCCAGTGCAAGGTGGAACTGGGCAGCGTCAAATCCGCCGATGGAAAGTTCGACAATTACTACAGGCTCTTCTATCCCCGCGATTACGATCCTTCAAAGAGCTATCCTCTCATAGTCTATGTTTACGGAGGCCCACATTCACAAATGGTTACCAACAGTTGGCTGGGCGGAATCAGGATGTGGGAGATGCTGATGGCCCAGAAGGGCTGCTTCGTTTACGTGCAGGACAACCGCGGCACCCAGAACAGGGGCGCCGAGTTCGAGAAGGCAATCAACCGCCAGTGCGGCAAGGTGGAAGGAGAGGACCAGATGGCAGGAATCAATGCCCTGCTTGATCGCTTTCCCAACATTGACCGCAGCCGTATCGGGCTTCACGGCTGGAGTTACGGCGGGTTTATGACCCTAAGTATGGTCTGCGACAACCCGGGTTTCTTCAAGGTTGCCGTCGCCGGCGGTCCGGTAATAGACTGGCAGTGGTACGAGGTGATGTACGGCGAAAGATATATGGACACTCCGGATCTGAATCCTGACGGATACAAGTCCACCTCCCTTATAGAGAAGGCCTCCAGGCTTCAGGGCAGGGTGCTGATCTGCCAGGGCGTACTGGACAACACAGTCGTATGGCAGCATTCCCTATCCTTCGTTCAGGCAGCGATAGAGGCTGGATGCAGACTTGACTACTTCCCTTACCCTCTGGATGAACACAACATGAACGGCAAGGCCAGAGTCCATCTTTACGACAAAATCACCGATTACTTTGAAACTTATCTTTAAGTGACAATGAAACTCAAGATACTCATTGCAGCTGCCCTTTCGTTAGCAGCATACTGTTTGTCAGGGGATCTTTCAGCTCAGACAAAGACGGAAACGAAGAACTACTACAAAGCCGTTGCCAAGCCTTCCCTCAAAGCCTATAACAACTTTCTCAAGAAGTACCCCAACTCAGTATATGCGGCCGACATCGCTGCCCGAAAGGACACCCTGCTGAACATTTCGCCATACAGCGAAGTTCAGGCAAGGGAGCTGATCGGGGCCTTCATTCCCCAGGATGCCCCAGCCCTCGCCTTTGCAGTGAGGAAAGAGGCAGTGGACAGAATCCATGCCGTATGCCTTACAGGCAACGGAATCGAGATAAGGACCATAGAGAAGAACGGGTCTTCGTGGAAGGAACTCCCTTCCTACAATCCGCCGTTCCCATTTATGGACGAAGAGCCGCAGAGCCTTGTCTTCATTGACGGCAACTCTGTGTTGAAGCTGAGGGGCGAGACTTTCCTTTGCTTCAATGTCCTGGCGTCCTGGCCAGACTCCAGAAGGGAATACAGGAGTGTATGCTACAGTCCCGACAGCGACTATTGGAACTACTTGACATTCAGCGGGAAAGATGTACGCACAAAGAATGACAGCGCGTCCTTCAGAATCAGCGGGCGTTTCAACGAGACTATGGAAGAACTCAGTCATCCACAGATGCGCCTGCTTCTCTCCGGTATGAAGGAAAACCCCGGACTGGAGGAAATACCGGACACGGATTGGAAGACCGATCTTGCAATAGAGTTCTGGCTGAAGAACAACCCTGACGCAATGGGAGGAGCCACGAAGCTGAATTTCAACATATTGGACAAAGACTGCTCGCTGGTGGAGAGTTTCGCCAAGGCAAAAGGCAAGCAGGAATCATCCAAGTACCGCGCCGCCATTATGGACATGCGAGGCTGGAGTGTGATAGTGGTGTACGAAAAGGAAAGCGGAGACTATGTCCTCGCCTGGGCTGAACCTGAGTGCAAAAACCATAAAAAAGACAGGCTGCTGAACAGCCTGTACTTTAAGAATCCTTATACTCTTACTATGTATTACTACCAGGGCAGCAAGAGTTTCAGCTATGAGCTCAACCTGGCATCCAAGAGGCTGTCCAGATAATTGTAGAAACGGGCAATCGACTCCATTCCCCCGAAGAACTGCTTGAGAAGATAGCTTTCGTTCGGGGAGTGGATTGTGTCCCTTTCCAAACCGAAGCCCATCAGCAGAGGATCTATGCCGAGTATCTTCTGAACTTCAGCCAGAACAGCGATTGACCCGCCTCCGCGTGAAGGCACGGGTTCCACTCCGAATACATCCTTGATGGCCATGGAAGCGGCCTTATATGCAGGTGAGTCTATAGGTATAAGGAAGCCGTCCCCGCCCTCCATAGCTGTCACCTCCACCTTTACGCAGCGGGGTGCGAGGCTCTTGAAATATTTGGCGAAGAGCCTGGTGATTTCCGCACTTTTCTGATTAGGCACGAGGCGCATTGATATTTTGGCGTGAGCTTCGGACGGAAGCACGGTCTTTGCTCCCTGTCCAGTGTATCCACCCCATATGCCGCATACGTCAAGACAAGGGCGGATTCCTGTCCTTTCCAGCGGGCTGTATCCCTTCTCTCCCCTGAGCTCCCTTACACCCAGGAATTCTTTATACTCCTTCAGATCGAACGGGGCCCTTGCCAGCATCTTCCTGTCCTTGCGACTGAGTTCCACAACCTTGTCGTAGAAGCCCGGCACCGCTACCCTGCCGTTCTCATCGAAGAGCTTGGCAATCATTTCGCTTAGCACCTGTATAGGGTTCGCCACCGTGCCCCCGTAATGTCCGGAATGAAGATCCTTGTTCGGCCCGGTCACCTTCACTTCCAGATAACTCAGTCCCCTCATTCCACAATTGATTGAAGGTACCTGCTCGCTGATCATAGTGGTGTCGCTGACAAGGCACAGGTCTGCCTTGAGAAGCTTCTTGTGCGCCTTGATCCAGGCCGGAAGATTCGGACTTCCGATTTCTTCCTCGCCTTCGAAAAGGAACTTCACGTTGCAGTTCAGCTTACCGCTCGCAACAAGGTACTCGAAGGCCTTGATGTGCATGAAGAGCTGTCCCTTGTCATCGTTCGCTCCTCTGCCCCAGATGGCTCCGTCGTGGATTTCCGGCTCGAACGGGTCGCTGTTCCACTTCTCCAGAGGCTCCACCGGCTGAACGTCGTAGTGTCCGTACACCAGCACCGTATATGCCTTGGGATCAATGATTTTTTGCCCGAAGACCACAGGATGTCCCATAGTCTCGCACACGCCTGCTTCATCGGCACCGGCCTCGACGAGCAGGTCCGCCAGGGCTTCTGCACAAAAATACATATCTGCCTTATGCTCTTCCCGGGCACTGATGGAAGGAATTCTCAAGATGCTGAAAAGCTCCTCGAAGAACCTTTCCTGATTTTCATCGATGTACTGTTTCATATTGTGTTTCAATGTGGTTCCTAATGTATGCGAAGCTTGAGACCGGAAAGGATGGTATCAGGTCTCAGCTCCATGATTGCGGACTCCTCTCCGGCCATACAAAAGCCGCACTTACGGCAGACTCCGGCTTCATATCCCGCGCATTGAGGGCTGCGGGTGCCGTCGGCGAAAATGAAATTGGTCATCCAGCAACGCATTATGAAGTCGTTTTCCCTCATTTTCTTCAGACCGCTGCGGGAATTCATTATAGGATAGCCCCGTTTCTTGTAGTCGAGGATAAGGTCTATGATTTCCAGTCTCTTTTCGTGTGGAAGTTCAAGGTCTTCGGTCCCTGTGAATGGGGTATGGAAGTTCAGGGAAACGCATTTGAATGCAGGATTTGTGGCAACATACTCTATGACTGCAGCCACATTGTCGCAGTTGAGCCTGTTTATTGCCATATTGGCGCAGAGCATCTTGCAGCCGCAGTCCTTCACATTCTTCTCCAGGCGGGCGAAAGTCCCCTTTCCCCTCACACTATCGTGCACCTCCCCGATTCCATCCATCGACACCCAGATGCTGTCAGCAACGCTGCCGTCAAAAGGCAGCTGGGCGTTGGTGGTGATGGTGCAGGAATAGAAACCTATGCTCTTTGCAAGTTTGCAGAGATCGTTCACAGTCTTGTCACCGTCCCTCCAGAGGAAAGGTTCGCCGCCCTCAAAGTCTATGAATCTGGAACCGAGAGAATAGCAGTAGCGCAACTCCTCCTCTATATCAGCAAAAGACTTGTCATTGGGGAAATCGTGGTTATAAACGCTGCAGTGCTTGCAGCTGAGATTGCAGCGGTCAGATATGAAAATCACGCTCTGGAGCGGTTTCCTGCGACCTAAAGCTGCTCTGAGCCACCAGAAAGGAAGGTATAGAAACTGTGAAAACTTGCTCATATGATGGAATTGTTGTGTCAGAAGAAAAGCAGCACCAGCCTCACTATCAAGGTGATGAGACAGAAGCCGCTGAGTATGTTGCGGGCCGTGAGCCAACGCATAAGGAAAAAATCAGCACCGGCGGCGCGTACCGGCTCCCAGTCGCGCATAGGTCCCAGCCAGCGCAGGGGCTTATCCGGCACTCCGGTGTTGCCGCGGTTGAATTCAGAGAGGGACCTGCAGAGCCACACAGAGCGCGGTATCATCAGCAGCACAGCAAGATACGCCGGATGCACACTGCCTATTGCAACTGCAATGACCACCATGGCAAAAGGCAGAAAATTAATAAGCACTGCTGCAATCATATTGTTCCTGTTGCTGCCGAGAAGACGCGCGAGTGTCATCTTGTTGGAAGCGGCATCGCTGGCCCTTTCCACGAAACTGTGAGTAAAGAGTATGTTCAACACCAGCAGTCCGACGGGGACGGAAATCCATACCACTTCGGGATGTATGGCACCGCAGGCAGAGTAATATACGCCCATCATAAGCAGTGGACCGAAAATCACTCCTATCACAAGCTCACCGAAACCACGGTATGCAAGTTTGAGCGGCGGTGCCGAGTAGAATACTCCGAGGAAACAGCACACGCAGGCAATGGCCACTATCCACCAGCTTCCTTCTGCGCCAAACAGGCCTCTGTCCACGGTCCTGAGGCAGAAGATTACCGCCCCGCAGCCCACTGCGAAAAGAAGGAAGTACAAGATGGCACGAAGCAGGGTCTTAGGAGTCTGAGAGCCGTCGGTAAGATAAGGATACTTTACCATCATTGCCCTGAAGCCCTGCCTCAGGACCCTGTCCCTGTCGGAAAGCATATCTGCCTTGTAGTCGAAATAGTCATCCGCGAGGTTCATCCCCAGATGGGCGCTCATCACTCCGAGCACGGCAAGCGCCGCCAGCACAAGGCTGAAATGACCATTTCCGAGGGCGAGGACCACGGCAAGACAAGCAGGAAGCCCGCTCTGTGCAAGTGACACGGAGCGAGCGTTGATCATCCATTGACGGAGGCTGTTTTTGTCAGTTTGTTCCTTCATCGGTACAAATATAGTGATTATCTGCGACGAGCGTGCTTTTTGCGTTTGGATCCCCTCATTCTGAGTGCTACTGCAACAACCAGCACAAGCACCAGGGCGCCGACGATGACGTAGGTCATAACATTGGCACTGTCTCCCTTGACGCGTGACCACATCTCCAGCAGGTTAGCGGTGCGATCCCCGTTGTCGTGGAGCATACCACAACGCTTGATTACAGCTGCGTCAGGATACATGATCGGGTTCAGGCATACGGACTCGGCACCCTCTCCGAAGAGGTAGCTTGCATCTATAGGGCTGTACTGCTCAGGATCGCTCATCGCCTCGAGTATTTCCTGTCCGCCATTTGCACTCACGTATCCGATCACTTCCATATTGCGCACTGCGTTCTCTGGCTTGCACATATAATTGATGAAGTAGCTCGCAGCCTTGACGTTCTTCGCATACTTCGGTATCACCCAACCGTCGAACCACATTGTGCTGCCTTCCTTCGGCACTGCGTAACGGAGTTCCACACCCATCTCTGCCGCTTCCTCGATTGCCCACTGGGCGTCGCCGCTCCAGGAAAGGTTGATCCACGCGCGTTCCTTGGTCATCTGTTCCTTGCCGAAATCCGCTTCCCAGCCTGCGACCGCATCCTTGAAAGAGTTCAGATAAGCCTCAACTGCGGCAATGGACTCGTCGCTGGAATCATAGGAAATGGTGTTGATATCCTTCTCTCCTGAAGCGATCTTGTCCTTGTTGATTGCGATTAGCATGGAAGTATATACGTCCCTGAACGCGTCCTTCATAAGGATTTTGCCGGCGAACTTCGGGTTACGGAGCACTTCCCAGCTTGATGCCTCCTCGTCAGTGACATATTTCGGATTGTATATGATGCCGGTGGTACCCCACATATATGCAACCGAGTAGTCGTTGGCGTTCTTGCCGTGTCCTTCGATCATGTCGAAGCAGGAAGTGATGAACGGAGCCACATTGACGGTATAGTCAGGAGTGTCGCCGAAGTTCTTGTCCATAGGCAGGAGGAGGTCGCTGCTGAGCATACGCTCGATGATATAGTCAGACGGGCATACCACATCGTAGTCCTCGTGTCCGAGTTCGATCTTTGAGAGCATGGTCTCATTGATGTCGAAGGTCTGGTAGATGACCTTCACGGGCTCGCCGGTTTGTTCTTCATACCACTGTTCGAACTCACCCAGGAGGGCTTCATCGATGTAATCGGCCCAGTTGTACACTTTGAGGATATGGCTCCTGTCTTCGGAGCAGGCGCAGAGCATCAGCGCTGCAGCCATAATTGCAAAAAATTTCTTCATTTTATCGGTTTTGGTTTTTAGACAAACGTAACTGCCTGATATTGTTTATAATAAGAAGAATCAGAACCGTCACAAACATAAGTGTTATGAGCGGTCTGAACTCCGGGGTAAGGCCACCCTTGCGGGCATCGGTATAGATGTAGGTGGACAGGGTGTCCAGACCCACGGTGCCGCGGGTGAAGAAGGTCACGGCGAAGTCATCCAGAGACATTGTGAATGCCAGGATGAAACCGGAAATCATCCCGGGCCTGAGCAGGGGCACCAGCACCTTGCGCAGAGCCTGGGCAGGGGTTGCACCCAGGTCAAGGGCAGCCTCATACACGTTCGGGTTCATACTCGTGAGCTTCGGCAGCACGCTGAGCACCACATACGGGGTGCAGAAGGTGATATGCGCCAGCACGACTGTGACATAGCCCTGGCTCACGTGCAGGAACACAAAGAGCAGGAAAAGGGAAACGCCCGTGATGATGTCTGGATTGATCATCGGGACATTGTTCAGGAAAGTCATCACCTGACGCTTGCGTCCCCGCAGATTATGTATGCCTATTGCAGCTAGGGTACCGAGCAGAGTGGATACACCGGCCGCGATGAGCGCAATCACAAGCGTATTCTTCACTGCGGAAATCAGGGTACCCGTGCCCTGCATATCGCCCGTGAAGAGGTTGGAGTACAATTGGGTGGAGAATCCCGTCCAATTGCCCAGCACCTTGCTCTCAGTGAAGGAGAATATGGCTATGAATATGATCGGGGCATAAAGCAGTATCAGCAGCACCCAGATATAAGCCTGTGCAAAAAACTTCTTCATCATACAAGCCCTCCTTCAGCTTCCTTGCGGTCTCCCTGCATAAAGCTCGTAAGACCGATTATTATCAACATTATCAGGGACAATGCAGCACCGTAGTTCCACATCGAGGAGTTGATATTCTCCTGGATAATGGTACCGAAGAGCTTTATCTTGTTGTTGGTGAGGAATTCCGAAATGGCGAAAGTGCTCACCGTAGGCATAAACACCATCAGCACCCCGCTGGCAACCCCCGGCATGGACAGAGGGACTATTACCTTCCAGAATACCTTCCAAGGCGTGGCTCCCAGGTCCTGGGCAGCCTCAGCATACGACTTGTCCATCTTGTTGAGCACGTTGTAGATAGGATAAATCATAAAAGGCAGGTAGTCATAGACCATACCGTAAAGCAGGGTTCCCTTTCCCAAGTCTATGCCGAAGACGTTGAAGAGTTCCGCCGTTGCAAGTGTGCGCATAAGTGCGTTGATCCACATAGGCATAATGAAGAGCACTATGGTCACTGCGCTGCGGTTCAGATCCTTGTTGGCAAGAATCCAGGCAGCTGGATAGCCTATGAGTATGCACAGCAGGGTTGTCTCTATGGCAATCTCTATGGACACGGCAAAGGTGTTGAGGGCATCGGAGTCCGTGAAGAACTTGGTCACGTTCGCGAAGGTGAAGTGACCGGAACCGTCCTGCAGGGCATAGACGAGCACCAGCAGAAGCGGCAGCAGCACGAACATCACCAGAAATATGAAATATGGCAGAGCCCAGCTACTTCTTTTATTCATTTCTTCTCAGCAACTTGATGTCCTTGGGCGCAAAGTTGATACCGACAAGGTCGCCCTTGTCCCAAATATCGTTGGTGTCCACCCAGATGTGGTCGCCGTCTTCCGTGAGTATGGTAAGGTGATAATGGTCACCCTTGTAAAGCAGGAAATGAACTTCTCCGGCGAGTTTTCCGTCTTCCTGGTGGTCTGTCAGTTCCACCTTCGAAAATTCCACTACCGCCGTCACCTTGTCTCCCGACTTGATTCCAGGCTGGGCAGCACATTCGAACTCCTCTCCAAGGAAGCTGACGTGGGTCTCGTCCACCATCTCCGCCTCGAAGCTGTTGAAGCTGCGTTCCTTGCGCATCACCTGTATGTCGTTAGGACGTATGATGAGTCCCACCTCGGAGCCCGGTTCAAACGCATTGTAGTCCTGAATCATAAGTTCGTACCCGGTATCGGTATCCACGAACATTTCATAGTGCACGCCTTTGAAGGTGCAGGACTTTACCTTTGCGCTGAACTGTGCCCCTTCGAGCTTGTTCATGATATAGATGTCTTCGGGACGGATGACAACATCCACTTCCGCGTCCTCGCCGAAACCCTCGTCCACACAGTCGAACACGTGTCCGGCAAACTCCACCCTGCGATCGCATATCATCTTGCCGTTCAAGATGTTGGACTCGCCAATAAAGTCTGCCACAAAGGAGTTCTGAGGTTCGTTATATATATCGGTTGGGGTGCCTATCTGCTGTATCTTTCCCTCGTTCATCACCACTATGGTGTCGGACAGGGTAAGAGCTTCCTCCTGGTCGTGGGTCACGTAGATGAAGGTGATTCCGAGCTCTCTGTGCATTTCCTTAAGTTCGATCTGCATATCCTTGCGCATCTTGAGGTCAAGGGCGGCAAGGGGCTCGTCAAGGAGAAGGATCTGAGGCTGGTTCACAAGGGCCCTGGCAATGGCCACACGCTGCTGCTGGCCACCGGAGAGAGATTCCACGTCACGGTCCTCATAATCAGTCATACTCACCATCTTCAGCACCTTGCGCACCCTCTTGTCGATTTCGTCGGACGGCATCTTCTGGAGCTTGAGCCCGAAGGCGATGTTGTCATAAACATCAAGATGAGGGAAGAGAGCATAGCGCTGAAATACAGTGTTGAAAGGGCGTTTGTACGGAGGAAGGGAGGCAATGTCCCTGCCTTCGAGAAGCACGGAGCCCTCATCCGGGGAGAGGAAACCGGCCAAAATGCGGAGAGTGGTGGTCTTGCCGCAGCCGGAAGGGCCGAGCAAGGTCACAAACTCCCCTTTGCGTATATCAAGGCTGATATCGTCCAGGATGGTCTTTCCACCCAGCTGCTTACTTACGTTCTGCAGAGAGAGGACAATATTTGATTTTACCATTTCTACCAGAGCTTGAGGCTGAATTCATACTTGGCTCCCACCATCAGGCTGAAGCTGTTCAACAGGGTATCGTAACCCATACTTGCGTGAAGACGCAGGTCCTGGCTGTCCTTGAGCGGATAGAACTGTGCGATTGCCGCATACTTCTGCCACGGAGAGAGAAGGCCCTGTTTGTCCTTGCCTACGAGCATAGCACGGAGCTGCACGTCGAATCTCTCGCTCGGAGCATACTGCACGCGGATTAGCGAGGTGTTTCCTTTTGCCATCCTGTACTCCTCGTCAGTGTCATAATAGCCACTGTTGTTGAAGCCGTCACAGCCGAGTGTCCAGTCGCCCAGATACAGTTCGGCGCCAAGGCAGAACACGTGGTCGAAATCTCCCTTGTCATACTGGATAGCGGAATAGCTGGTCTTGAATGCAAAGTTGCTGCCTATCTCGCCGTCCCAGGCTGCAGAATAAGCCCAGAGACCGCTGGAGAAAGGATGCAGTCCGTAAGGAGAAGTTGTCATCTGAAGACTGATGTTCATATCAGCAGGTAGTGCATACATGATTTTTCCTCCCCACTGATAGCAGGAAAGGCCCTCATAGTAAGGAGAGGTGCTGGAATAGTATGCATCCCAATCCCAGGTGTCTCCTTCAAAACCGCCGGTGGCCATAAAGTCTTTTCCTAGTCTGAAAGTCCAGTTTCCGAACGAGAAATCGGCATAGCAATAATCCAGCCAGTTGGTCTCGTCCGATCGTCCGAGATTTTGATACGGCCATTTGAAGCCGCTCGCGCTGAACCAGTGGTTGCAGATGAACCAGGAGAAATGCTCGGATGCAGCGCCCTCGAATGTTGTACAGAATAATGAATTGCCAAAGTCGAAACCCATCTCGGAATCACCGAGACTGTAATTCGGGTTCAGGTCAAGGCGTGAAATAAGTTTCACCTCGGCGTAACTACCGAGATTGTCAGCCTCTTGCGAGTGCGCAAGAGAGCAGAGCAGCAATGCCGCAATCGAATAAAGTAGTTTCTTCATTTCTTAACATAAAAATGGATTTAGTTGAACTTGGCCGCGAATATACAAAAAAATAATTACTAATTTTGCACCATATCAGATACTTCTTTTTGAATTATGTACAACTTTGATGAAGTGATTGAAAGGCGTGGCACGTCCTGCCTGAAATACGATGCTTTGGAGGAACGGTATGGACGCGCTGACCTCATACCCCTTTGGGTTGCGGATATGGATTTCAAAACCCCCGACTTCATAGTCGATGCCCTGCGCCGTCGCCTGGACCATCCAATTTTCGGATACACTATAAAAGGAGACTATTTCTCCCGCCTCGCCTCCTGGGTGGAGAGGCTGCATAACTGGAACGTAAAGCCGGAGGAAATGTGCTTCATCCCCGGCATAGTCAAGGGCATAGGCCTAGCCCAGAGGTGTTTTCTCTCTCCCGGCGACCAGGTTGTAATACAGCCTCCTGTATATCACCCGTTCAGACTTGTACCTCAGGCCTGCGGATTTGAGGTGGTGAACAATCCACTCATCCCTGTTTATGACCAGGAGGGCTTTCTCCAGAGCTATGAGATGGATTTCGAAGGCCTGGAAAAGCTGATCGGTCCCCGCACCAAGATGCTTGTACTCAGCAATCCCCACAATCCCTGCGGAATATGCTTCTCCAGGGAAACGCTCTCGAGGCTCGCTCAGATATGCTGCCGCAGGGGCATTGTTGTCATATCCGATGAAATCCACTCCGAGATGGTGCTGGGAGGAAGGAAGCACATTCCTTTTGCCAGCGTCAGCGAAGATGCTGAACTTTGCAGCATCACTTTCATGGCCCCTTCCAAAACCTTCAACATTGCCGGCATAGTCAGTTCCTACTGCATCATAAAGAATGCCGAACTGAGGGAGAAATTCTTCAGGTATTTGGAATCCTGTGAGTTGGATGATCCAACAATCTTTGCCCTCGAAGCCACAAGGGCCGCATACAGCGAGCAGGGCCTCGCCTGGAGGAATGAGATGCTGGCATATGTGGAAGGCAATGTGGAATATGTATGCGGATGGTTTGCAGCAAATCTTCCTGAAATCCATCCGGTGCGTCCGCAGGCATCCTTCCTGGTATGGCTCGATTGTCGCAAACTCGGTCTGGAGCAGAAGGACTTGGTGGACCTTTTCGTAAACAGGGCCGGTCTAGCCCTCAATGACGGCGCCATGTTCGGTCCCGGCGGCGAGGGATTTATGCGGCTCAACATAGCCTGCCCGCGTTCCCTGCTTGCCTCCGCCCTCACGCAACTCAAGTCCGCTTTGGGATAAAGAAAAGAATTTTTAAAGTTTTTTCTTGAATCCTTTGCAAGATTGAAAATAATTGCTACCTTTGCATTCCCGTTAGGGCACTCCCCTACGGAAACACAAAGAAGGTGCTGTAGCTCAGGTGGTAGAGCAATGGACTGAAAATCCATGTGTCGCCGGTTCAACTCCTGCCAGCACCACAAAAAGACCGACTGTTTCAGCCGGTCTTTTTCGTATCATCCTTATCTTTCTACAGCAGCGGGGACATAAGGCGTGCAAGGGATTCCAGAAAACGCTTGTAGAAGGGACGGGCTTCCCACTTGGCGGGATCCACAAGCCAGGCGTGCTCCTGGTCTGCCAGAAAAGCATCTCTGGTCCTGAGCGCGACCTCCCTGTCATAAATAAAGGCATTGATCTCGAAATCCTGCTCGTAGCTGCGCACATCCATATTGGTTGAGCCTATGGTGACTAGCTTGTCATCCGACACTATAGCCTTGGAATGCATATAGCCGTATTCATAAAAGTAAACCTTCACACCGGCTGTAATCACATCCTTGACATAAGATCTGGATGCCAGCGGCGGCACAATGCCCTTGTCTCCGCGATACGGAATCATGATCCTTACGTCCACCCCGGAAAGCGCCGCGTTGCGCAATGCCAGCAGAACAGGTTCGGTAGGGATGAGATAAGGCGACTGGATGTAGATGTACTTCCGGCTCTGGCTTATCATCTGTACTATGCCCTGCATTATCACTCTCCACTCATCCATAGGTCCCGAGGTCGTAACCTGCATCATCACCTTGCCCTGAGGCTCCAGGCGCGGATAGTAGCGCTCCGAGTCGAGCAGCTGCTTAGAAGAGAACTGCCAGTCCACCAGGAAAGCCGTCTGCATCTCCGATACTGCAGGCCCGCACACGCGAATATGCGTATCCCGCCATATACCTCCTCGAATGCCGGTGGAATAGCGCTCGGCGATATTCATACCGCCAATGTAGCCCACGCGTCCGTCAACCACCACGACCTTGCGGTGGTTGCGGTAGTTTGTATCGCTCGAAAGCACGGGGAGACGCACCTTGATGAAAGGTTGCACCATCACCCCGCTTGCCTTCATACGCCTGAAGAAGGACCTGTGCCCGAGATTGGCGGCGTCATCGTACTGCACCCTAACCTCCACGCCGGCCCTTGCCTTGCGGGTGAGAATCTCTTCCACGCGGCGTCCGGTGGCGTCGTCCTCGAACTTGAAAAACTCGAAATGGATGTGGTCACGTGCGGATTCGAGGTCTGCGAGCAGGTCGGTGAACATAGCATCGAAGGCGGTGTATGTGCGGACATCGTTGCCGTTCAGAGGATATGACAGGTTTGCGCTCCGCAGAAGGTTCACAAGATCCCTCTGACCGGAGGGAGGGTTTTCGCAAATCTGCTCGGCATATAGCTCGGACGTGTGCCGTTTCAATCTCCGGAGTTCGGAATCGGAAATAAGGCGCCTGTGCTTCTTGTCAATTCCAAAAAGGAAGTACAGTACAAGCCCCACGACGGGAAGGAAGATGAGCACGAGCAGCCAGGCCAGCGTCCGTACCGGATGCCGGTTCTCGGCTATGAGCACCACAATGGTACTGATCAGAACGATCAGGAAAAATACACCCAGCCAGACATTCATTTCCTACCAGCTTTTCGGGTCCATCCTGTCGTAGTCGCGCAGATCGGCTATCATGGTGAAAATCAGCATAAGCGCAAGCACGAATATGATGAATATAGCCACCAGGTCGAGGGCGCTCAGCATAGAGGTGAATCCAAGGATCCGGAAAGGCAGACAATAGTCGCGAAGAGGCTTGATGAAGATGAACAGGCTGTTGACTATCATAATGATAATCCTGAACTCCGTAGGCCCCATCTTGGCATAAGTGAGTTTGAATTCCTTTTTCAGGTGGGCATTGATGCTTACGTTGATGGTGAGAAGGAGGTAGAGTACCAGCACGCCCATCGCTATGGACAGATGCATAAGGGAAGAAAGGCCGGCACCTATGAACATCAGGCTCTCATTGATCCCGTCCAGCATATGGTCGAGATAATATCCATAAAGGGGTCTCTGATGTTTGCGCACGCGGGCAAGGGTTCCGTCAAGAGAGTCACCGAACCAATTGACTAGCAGACCGAATGATGCCAGCCAGAGGAAATTGATATTGACGGAAGACAGTATGAATCCTGCACATATTATGAGGGCACCCAGAAAGCCCACGAACGACAGCATATCCGAGCTCACCCATTTCGGCATTCTGTTCGCCAACCACACCAATACCTTCTTCTCAGCTGCATTCAAAATGGATGTCTGGATTCTTGTAGCTTGTTTGATTTCCATACCTGTTACATTAATTCAAGTTTTGTAATTGGAATGACATTTAACAATGTCTTAACAATTGCGAATATAAGAAATTTTTGAATTCATACCGCATCGAGGTATATCAAATACCTTTTTTGAGTATATTTGCCGTACATAAATATAAATACCGATATGAAGACCAAGTATTCAGGAACACAAACCGAAAAGAACCTCCTGACCGCTTTTGCAGGTGAGTCCGAGGCAAGAAACAAGTACACATACTTTGCTTCCAAGGCAAAGAAGGAAGGATTCGAGCAGATTGCAGCCCTCTTCCTCAAAACCGCCGAGAACGAAAAGGAACATGCCAAACTCTGGTTCAAGGAACTCGAGGGCATAGGCGATACTGCACAGAATCTTGCAGCCGCAGCTGCCGGCGAAAACTACGAGTGGACTGATATGTACGCAGGCTTTGCAAAGACAGCTGAAGAGGAAGGCTTCCCTGAGCTCGCGGCAAGATTCCGTCTGGTTGCGGCAGTCGAGAAGCATCACGAGGAAAGATATCGCGCACTTCTCAAGAATGTCGAGACCGCTGAAGTATTCAAGAAGAGCGAGGTCAAGGTTTGGGAGTGCCGCAACTGCGGTCACATCGTAGTAGGCACCTCAGCCCCTGAGATCTGCCCTACCTGCAACCATCCTCAGTCATACTTCGAGGTTCACGCGGAGAACTATTAGCATTAGCGCTCAAAACATAAGAGAGGGTGGCTGGAATTGTTCAGTCACCCTCTCTGTTTTGCTGTCAGGAAGAAATTAAGGAACCGAATCTAGAGTATGTCAAGTCCTGCGAAGCTACAGTTTCCTTCTATGTAGAGCACAGGAGCATTCTCGGAAAGGACCACCCTCCTCTTGTCCTCAATGCCACCGAAAGCAGCATTTGCAGTCACCTTCACGGAGATATTGGAAGGCAGAAGAAGTTCCATACCTGCGAAATTGCAGTCAACTCTCAGCACGGAGTCCTGCTGGAATATGGCATTCCTGAGATCGAGGGTGAATGATGCGAAACTCACCTTCACGTCAGCGCCTTCGAACAGTTCTCCGTCCATGTTCAAATGCTTTTCTCCGAAAGAAACGGTAAAGACACGGATGTTGCGCCCTTCCCTCTGGATCTTTTCAATGTCGCATCTCTCCTTGTCGGAAATCATCCTGTTCTTTATGGAATTGCCGAAAAGAATGGCAAGTCCCATCACGAGAACTATGCAGGCAAGAAGAAGTTTCCAGAACATATCCCAGTTGATCACATCCCTTACGCTGAGCAGCAGCAGAACACCCACGGCAATACCCACGAGAGGACCTGCCTTGTCCCTCTCAGTGAAGAGAGCCACGGAGCACGGGACTATTATGAACAGGGTCCACCATCCCTTGAAGAGAAAAGTCACATTAACCAGATTCAGGATGTCAAGCATCCACAAAAGGGCAACGATTACCATTGCGAAGCCCAATACATACTTTGCAGCATTTTTCATAATTAATCCAAATTGTCCGCAAATATAAATAACATTTGTTACATAACAAATGTTTTAAAGGAAAAATCAGCGCAGGCTCCTTATGGATTTCGCCACGTTGATAAGGTGGTCCGCTATACGCTCGGTATTGGATGAGAGCTCCAGATAGTGGGCTCCGGTAGACGGAGTGCAGATTCCTTCATTGAGCCTTCCTATATGGTTGTCTTCCATCATCTTGGTGAAGTCATCAATCTGTTCCTCGATGATGTTGGCCTGAGCCATATAGTTGTAGTCCTCGTCGGTGTAAGCCTTGAGGACCTTATCGTAAAGATCGTGTATGAGTTTGCTGAGCTGTCTGATTTCCTCCAGAGCCTTATCAGAGAAGCTGGAGCCTTCGCGCATGAGCCCGTCAGCATATTCCACTATATTTTCCGCATAGTCACCTATACGCTCGATATCGCGTATGGACCTGAAGGTAGTGGAAAGATAGATATGGTCACGCTCGCTGAGGGCAGATTTGTTGGAAAGCTTCACCACGAAATCCACAAGGGCGCGGTTGATGAAGTTGATTTCTTCCTCGGTCTTGTCGAACACTCCCCTCTTAGAGAAATTCAGAGAAGTGATGATTTCAATGGAACGGTCGAAGTTATCCATTGCCAGGTGGGACATTCGTATTATTTCGTTCTTCACCTGTTCAACTGCAAGAGGCGGGGTACGGAGCATATTGTCGTCCACATAGCGCAGTTTGAAAGCGTTTTCCTCCGCATCGGATGCAGCATCAGGGATGAGGCGGCATACAAGTTTAACCAGAGTTTCATTCAACGGAAGTATCACGATGACAGTGCAAACATTGAAGAAAGTGTGGAACATCGCGAGTTGGGTCTGAGGCACACCCGGGAACATATTCTCAAACATTACCCCAAAGTTGATCGCTCCTCCGGAGAAGAGCCCGAGCAGCCAACCGACAATCAGGAAAAGCAGTACTCCGGAACAGTTGAAGAGCAGGTGGATGAGGGCGGTGCGCTTGGCGTTCTTTCCGCTGGCAATGCCGGCAATGATGGCAACGACGCAGGAACCGATGTTCGAGCCCATTGTGAGGAAGATGCCCTGCTCGAGGTTTATGAGCCCGGTAACCACCATTGTAAGGGCAATGGAAGTCATCACCGAAGAACTTTGAATGATTGCGGTGAAGATTGCACCGATGAGTACCAGGAGAATAGGATTTTCAATCTTTGCAAGGAAAGTCTTTACGCCATCCAGAGCGGCAAATTCTCCCATAGAACTGCTCATCAGCGAAAGACCGACGAAGAGCATGCCGAAACCGGCAAGTACACCTCCCATCGTACGCCATCTGTCCTGCCTGGAGAAGAGGCTTAAGAACGCTCCCATACCTGCAAAGGCAGAAAAAATGACCGTAGTTGAAAGGGCGTTGCTTCCGAACATACCCAATGCTACGATCTGCGCTGTGATGGTGGTTCCTATATTTGCACCATATATTATTGTCGCCGCCTGGCTCAGGGAGATGATGCCGGCATTTACAAAGCCAATGGTCATCACCGTGGTCGCTCCCGAGCTTTGGATGGCAGCAGTGCCCAGGGCACCTATGCCGACTCCGAGCAATCTGCTTTTGGAGGCTTTTGCAAACAGTTTTTTAAGTTTGGTGGAACTTGCGGATTCCAGATTGGTGCTCATCATCTGGCAGGCAATCAGAAAGATGCCTATTCCAGCCAGGAGAGTCAGGATTGCGGACAATACTGCAGTTGTACCCATCATTATTATTCTGTTAACGAAAAATCGTATAAAGTTAACAATATTTTAACAAATTCTTAATAATTCCTTCAAATCTTTTCGATCCAGCGGTCCAATGACATTTACAGCAAGAATAAACTAAATATTATTATAAAAGTTTTTCATCGCATAAATAGCTGATAATCAGCCGAAAAAATATTTATTAAAAATTTTTCAAAAAATTTCTTAAAAAATTTTGCAGAATTGATTTTTTGTTGTACCTTTGCACTCGGGTTGAGTAAGTGACCTGTCTGGCCCGTCAACCTATTGGTTATTAGTTTTAGTGTTATTAATTATGTGGTTAGTGTGAGTTGTCGCCGTGAGGTCACAACTCATTTCTTTTTAATGAGCTGCTTTATGAACGAAGAACTGAATTTCGCCCGCGACCTCGCCCTGATTCTCATATCAGCCGGAGTGTTCACCATCATCTCAAGGGCTCTGAAACAGCCCCTGGTGCTCGGCTATATCCTGGCCGGATTCCTCATCGGCCCGAACATTGACTTCTTTTTCAGCATTTCGAGCACCGAAGCCGTCCACCAATGGTCGGAAATCGGTATGATCTTCCTTATGTTCGGCCTCGGTCTGGAATTCAGCTTCAAGAAGTTGCTTAGGGTTGGCAGTTCCGCTTTGATAACAGCTGTAAGCAAATTCGTGGGAGTCTTCCTCTTCGGCTACCTTGCAGGCCAGGCAATGTCCTGGTCAACGATGGAAAGCATCTTTCTAGGAGGCCTGCTGTCAATGTCCTCCACCACTGTCATCATCAAGGCATACGACGAAATGGGCCTGAAGCGAAAGCCGTACGCCCAGGTGGTCTTCGGCACCATCATCATCGAGGATATGATTGCCATACTCCTTATGGTGCTGCTCTCCTCACTCGCCGTATCCAACAAGTTCGCAGGCGGAGAAATGCTCTTCAACCTGGGAAAGCTCGCCTTCTTTCTGATACTCTGGTTCCTCGTGGGCATATACCTCATCCCTACCCTGCTCAATCGCGCCGGGAAATACATCAACAGCGAGATTCTGCTCATCGTAAGCATAGGTCTGTGCTTCGGTATGGTTGCATTCGCCGAAACCGTCGGCTTCTCCTCCGCACTCGGAGCCTTCGTTATGGGTTCCATCCTGGCAGAGACGGTCGAGTCCGGGAAGATCGAGAAACTCGTGACTCCGATCAAGGACCTCTTCGGCGCCGTATTCTTCGTCTCGGTGGGTATGATGGTCTCCCCTGCCGTAATCGGACAGCACTGGCTCACCATACTCATAATAACGCTCGTGGTGCTTGTCGCCGACATACTTTTCGTGTCCATAGGTGTGACGCTCGCCGGCAAAGGTCTGGAAAATGCCGTACACGCCGGATTCAGCCTTGCCCAACTTGGCGAGTTCGGTTTCATCATCGCCGGCGTCGGTTGTTCGCTCGGAGTTATGCGCGACTTCATATACCCTGTAATCATCGCAGTGTCCGTGATTACCACCTTCACCGCTCCCTATATGATCAAACTTTCCACTCCTGCATACATTTTTCTGAAGAAGAGCCTGCCTGCGAAGGTGCTGGCACGGATAGACAGGGACGATGACAAGGAAAACAAGTCAGTTGCGGAGCAGAGCGAGTGGAAACTGCTCATCAAGTCCTATGTCAGCCGAATCGTGATGTACGGCGTCGTGATAATAGCCATCGATCTTGCCGCCAAGGCATACGCAGGACCCCTTCTGCTCAAGATCTTCCCACATCTGGGCGACTCGGCACTCACGGCAATCGGCCTGTGCATCACTTTGACAGCTATGGCTCCTTTCATTTATGGCATGGGAGTTAACACAGGCGCAATCAACAATCACGCAGTAAAGCTGCTCAAGGAGAACAGGCGCAACGCCCTTCCGATATTCGGGCTCGTGCTTCTGCGCGCGCTCGTCGCCACCGGTGCCGTTGTGATTGTGGTTTCCGCATGGGTGGAGCTTTCAGCCTGGACCATACTCCTGATCCTGCTGATGGGCGTAATCCTGATTCTGGTGGCACGCCGCTGGTTCAAGCGCTACTCCCTGATGGAGAGCAGGTTCCTCAGCAACCTCAACGAGAAGGAAAACCTTGAACGCAGACTTGCTCCGGTCACCACCACCTTCAACGACAAGCTCAAGGGCTACGACGTACACATAGAGCCGGTAATCGTGCCGCAGAATTCCGGATTTATCGGTCACAGGCTGAAAACGGTCCCGATTAGAAGCGAAAGCGGCGCAAGCATAATCAAGATCGGGAGAGGCAGCGAGAACATAATCATACCTTCGGGCGAAGTCAGGCTTTACCCTTTTGACAAGATGCTGGCAGTAGGTACCAGTGAGCAGTTGGAGAAACTCAGGGAGCTGATGAAATCATCCATACCGAACCCGTCCGAGAATAACGGCGAGGAAAGTTTCAATGTGGTGGCGTTCACCCTGAGCGAGGAATCCTACCTCACGGGCAAGAGCATACGCGAATGTTCCCTGTCCGTATACCAGTGTATGGTAATAAGCGTTCTGCGCGGCGAAAACTTCATCGCCAACCCTAAGGCAGACTTCTGTTTCCGCAGCGCAGACACCGTGTGGATTGCAGGAAACACCGATTCCTGCGAATGGTTAAAAGGCTAAAGTTCAAGAAGGACCTTTCCGCACTGACCGCTCTTCATCACGTCGAAGCCCTTTTGGAATTCGTCGAACTTGAAGCGGTGGGTGATGACAGGAGTGAGGTCGAGGCCGGAGATGAGCATCTGCTCCATCTTATACCAGGTTTCCCACATCTCTCGGCCATAAATACCCTTGAGAGTCAATGCATTGAAGATGATTTTGCTCCAAGGGACCTGGGCGGTGTCCGGCTGGATTCCAAGCAGGGCAATCTTTGAGCCGGAGTACATACTCTCCACCATTTCCTTGAATGCAACAGGAGATCCTGACATCTCCAGACCCACATCGAAGCCCTTGAGTCCGAGTTCGTGCATAGCAGTGGCGACTGACTGTCCCTTGGTAGGATTCACGCAAAGGGTCGCACCCATCTTCTTTGCAATCTCCAGACGGTAATCGCTGAGGTCAGTCACAACCACGTTGCGCGCACCGGCAAACCTGCATATTGCAGTTGCCATAGTGCCTATCAGACCGGCTCCGGTAATGAGAACGTCTTCTCCGAGCACAGGGAAGGAGAGCGCAGTGTGGGTAGCGTTTCCGAAAGGATCCATAATTGCCAGAAAGTCATCCGGAATGCGGGAATCCACCTTCACTACATTGCTTGCAGGAATGCTCAGATATTCGGCGAAAGCTCCGTCACGGTTCACACCCACGCCAATGGAGTTCTCGCAGATGTGCTCGCGTCCACGACGGCAGTTACGGCAGTGGCCGCAGGCTATATGCCCCTCTCCAGTAACGCGGTCACCTATCTTGAGATTCTTCCCCACTCCACTTCCGAGTTCAACGATTTCACCCACATACTCGTGGCCAATCGTCATAGGGGTCTTGATGGTGTTCTGCGACCACTGGTCCCAGTTGTAGATGTGCAGGTCGGTGCCGCAGATTGCAACTTTCTTGATTTTGATAAGAACGTCGTTCACGCCCACTTCCGGCATAGGAACGTCTTCCATCCATATGCCAGGCTCGGCATACTTCTTAACGAGTGCTTTCATTTCATTTTCGAATTAGGGACAACAAAGATAGGTAAATTTTGATTTAAGTGTCCTTTTTCTTTGAAAAATGCAGCAAATGCTGTAATTTCACACCATAATAAGAAAACTGCAATGTACGGTAAAATGAAAGAGCATCTCAGAGACACTCTCGCTGAGATCCGCGAGGCGGGACTCTATAAGGAGGAACGCCTGATTGAGAGTTCGCAATCCGCCGCAATACAGGTGGCGGGCAAGGAGGTTCTGAATTTCTGCGCAAACAACTATCTCGGACTGGCAAATGACCCGCGTCTGGTGGAGGCTTCTTCCAGGATGATGAAGGAAAGGGGCTTCGGAATGGCTTCAGTGCGTTTCATCTGCGGCACGCAGGATATCCACAAACAGCTTGAGGCAGCCATCAGCGACTATTTCAAGACCGAAGACACCATACTCTACGCCGCTTGCTTCGACGCGAACGGAGGAGTGTTCGAGCCTCTGCTCACCGAAGAGGATGCCATCATTTCCGATGCCCTCAACCACGCTTCCATTATCGACGGCGTCCGCCTCTGCAAGGCAAAGAGATACCGCTACGCCAACGCTGATATGGAAGAGCTTGAGCGTTGTCTCAAGGAGGCCCAGGCCCAGAGATTCAGAATCATAGTAACGGACGGCGTGTTCTCGATGGACGGAAACGTGGCTCCGGTGGACAAGATTTGCGACCTGGCGGAGAAGTACGATGCGCTGGTGATGGTGGACGAATCACACTCCGCAGGAGTCGTGGGAGCAACAGGCCACGGCGTAAGCGAGCTCACCGGCACCTACGGCAGGGTTGACATCTACACCGGCACGCTCGGGAAGGCCTTCGGTGGCGCGATGGGCGGATTCACCACAGGACGCAAGGAAATCATCGATCTTCTCAGGCAGAGGAGCCGCCCTTACCTCTTTTCAAACTCCCTGGCTCCGTGCATCATAGGTGCCAGCCTCGAGGTATTCCGCATTCTTAAGGAAAGCAATGCACTCCACGACAAGCTTGTCGAGAATGTCAACTACTTCCGGGAAAGGATGCTAAGCGCAGGCTTCGACATCAAGCCTACCCAGAGCGCCATCTGCGCAGTAATGCTGTATGACGCAAGGCTTTCCCAGATTTTTGCGGCCAAGATGCAGGAGGAGGGAATATACGTGACCGGATTCTACTACCCTGTGGTACCAAAGGACCAGGCGCGCATACGCGTGCAAATTTCAGCCGCCCACGAACGCGAGCAGCTGGACAAGTGCATTGCCGCTTTCGTGAAGGTAGGAAATGAACTCGGAGTGCTCAAGTAGTCTCTTCAGACTCTTGAGGCCGGCACTTCTCATAGATATCCTCTATGACCAGTCCGGCGAGGGTCATTCCGAAAATGGAGGTGATATGCACCAGAGAGCCCTTCAGTTCCCCGCTCAGTTCATCTCCGTAAACGCATTTGAAACTATGCTCAGGCAGGGTATGATTCTGCCTGAGCTTTTTTCTTAATGCAGCGCCGAGGGGACAGTCCCTCACCTTCCAGAAATTGCCCACCTTGATGCGGCGTGGGTCAATTTTCCTGGCCGCGCCCATAGAGGAAAAGAATACTGCCGGAGTGGCTGTGGCGGCAAGTATCAAGGCAGCCTTATCTTTCAGGGAATCTATGGCATCTATGATGTAGTCATATTCCTCCAAGCTGAACTCAGAGGCCGTTTCACTGCTGAACACTTTCCTTAGAGGGATTATTTCCGCCTCGGGATTGATCTTGAGCATTTCTTCCCGCATCGCCTCCACCTTTGGACGCCCCACACTGAGCGTAGTGGCCATACGCTGGCGGTTTATATTGCTCACGCTGACCGTATCGAAATCAACTATGCTTATATGTTCGACACCGGCCCTGACCAGGCCTTCCACGCACCAGCTTCCCACGCCACCTACACCGAAGACTATAACTTTGACTTCCCTGAGCCTCTGCTGCACCGCATCCCCCAGCACAAGACCGGCTCTTTGGAAAATATCAGAATATGAGTATTGTTCCATCGAAATAATTGCTGAATTTTACTGCAAAGTAAATGAAAATTAATTATATTGCACGAAAATTCTACATTTATGAAGAAAACAATTGCTTCCCCAAAGGCACCGGCTGCGGTCGGACCTTACTCTCAAGCCGTTGAGCTCAACGGCACTCTTTTCATCTCAGGCCAGCTTCCTGCGGATCCAACCACCGGCGAGTTCCCGGAGGGCATTGAAGCCCAGACAAGACGTTCCCTTGACAATCTGGGATACATACTCGAAGAAGCGGGACTGGGATTTGATGACGTAGTGAAAACCACTGTCCTGCTGGATGACATCAAGAACTTTGGAGCAATGAATGCTGTGTATGCCGAGTACTTCAAGTCTGACAAGCCTGCCAGGGTTTGTTATGAAGTGGCCGCACTTCCCAAGGGAGCCAAGGTGGAGATTGATGCCATTGCAGGGAAATAGGCAAATCTTTTAAATTTATGAAAAAGGGATTCAAAAAGGGAAACCTGATAGGCATCATCCTCTCAACCGTTTTCATCATTGCCGGTATTGTAATCATCGCTGTGCCGGCGAGTGTATCAGTCAACATCATCGGCGGCATCCTTATTGCCGTCAACATTATTGTCTTTGTCCTCCTCTTCAGGTCAGGTCGCTACTGGACCTCCCCGGAACCCCTTGAGAAAGGGGGAAAGGAAGACGAACTCCTGGAGAAATGATCAGGCACAGAAAGTGCCCGGATACCTGAGGTTCTCTTCGGAGATCTGTTCAAGAACTTCGTGAAGGAATCTGGCTGCTTCATACTTCGCCATCGGCAGGTCGTGGAGCAGCCAATTTCCGCAATCCGATGGGGTTGCGCCCGGAATATCACCTTCGTAGGAGGCAACAAAAGCAAAGGTTTCCTTCATCAGAGGAAGTATTTCGCTTGACTCCAGATCTCCTTTCATCAGCAGGTAATTTCCTGTCAGACAGCCCATAGGGCCCCAATACACTATCTTGTCGCCCCACTTGGGATGGTTGCGCAGAAACGTTGCCGCAAGATGTTCTATGGTGTGTATGGCACCCTGTCCGAGAGCCGGTTCCCTGTTGGGCTCTTTCATCCTGATGTCAAAAGTGGTCACCACCTCTCCTCCCACGGCATCTTTGCGGGAGACATAGATGCCGCGGAGCAGTTTGATGTGGTCTATGGTGAAACTGGCTATCTTTTCCATAAGAATACTATGACAGGGCCGCAAGTGAGGCCTCGATGGCTTCAATACGTGCAAGAGCGTCGCTTTCCTTCTTGCGCTCCACTTCAATCACTGCAGCAGGGGCGTGGGCAACGAACTTTTCGTTGGAGAGCTTAGCCCTCACGGAAGCGAGGAATTTGCGCTGATGCGCCAGTTCCGCTTCGAGTTTGGCCTTCTCCTCGGAAGAATCGATGAGACCTTCCAGAGGCACGCTCATCTTCACCGTGCCTACGATGAATGACACGGAGGCGCCGCTTGCACTTCCGGACTTCAATTCGGAAATGTTGGCTGCCTTGCAGAGCACAGGAAGCAGTTCGCTCTTGAAATTGCCTTCTATATGGAGTTCAAGCGCCTGCTTTGGAGAAATCTGCTTCTGGGCGCGTATTCCGCGGATGGATATCACAGCATTCTTCGCCAGATCAAAATCCTCAAGAAGGCTCTGGTCATATGAACCGGCCACAGGTGTAGACTGGAACATGATGGTTTCGCCGTCCTTGCGAGGCTCCATGGCCTGCCAGAGTTCCTCGGTAATGAAAGGCATCACAGGGTGTATGAGTTTGAGGAGCTTCTCGAAGAAGACGAGGGTAGCCTTATAGGTGGTGGCGTCGATGGCGCAGCCGTATGCCGGCTTCACGAGCACGAGGTACCAGCTGCAATAGTCATCCCAGAAGAGCTTGTATATAGCCATAAGGGCATCGCCTATGCGCAGCTTGGAATAGTGGTCCTCCACGGTCTCGATGGTACGGGAAAGGAGATTGTCGAACCACTTCACAGCAAGTTCGCAATCCTTGCCCTGAGAAGCGTCGGGGTCAACTTTCCAGCCGCTGACAAGTCTCCAGGAGTTCCAGATTTTTCCGCAGAAGTTGCGGCCCTGCTCAATCTGGGACTCATCGTAAAGTATATCATTGCCTGCAGAGGAGCAGAGCAGCATACCCAGACGCACGGCGTCGGCTCCGTACTTCGCTATCAGGTCAAGCGGATCGGGGCTGTTGCCAAGCGTCTTGCTCATCTTGCGTCCGAGCTTGTCCCTGACTATGCCGGTGAAATACACGTTGCGGAAAGGAATGTCCTTCATGAATTCGTCGCCCGCCATGATCATTCTGGCCACCCAGAAGAAAATGATGTCCGGTGCAGTCACAAGATCGTTGGTCGGATAGTAATATGCAAGGTCGGCGTTAGGAGTACGCTCCGGATGTCCGGGATACTTAGGGTCGAACACGGACATAGGCCACAGCCAGCTGGAGAACCAGGTATCTAGCACGTCCTCATCCTGGCGGAGGTCTTCCATCCTAAGCGCAGGATCGATCTTCTGAGCCGCAGCGAGCGCGAGTTCCGGGGTCTCTTCCACAACCATCTGTCCGTCAGGAAGATAATATGCCGGAATCCGCTGACCCCACCAGAGCTGGCGGGAGATGCACCAGTCGTGCGCGTTCTCCATCCAGTGGCGGTACGTATTGCGGTACTTGTCCGGGAAGAACTTTATCTTTCCGGATTCCACGCTCTCAAGCGCCATTGCGGCAAGGTCTCCCATCTTGAGGAACCACTGCGCGGAAAGCTTAGGCTCGATCACGGCATTCGTACGCTCGGAATATCCTATCGGGGAAGTGTATTCCTCCACCTTCACGAGATTGCCGGCTTCCTCCAGCATCCCGACTATCTTCTTCCTTGCTGCGAACCTGTCCTCGCCTACCAGTATCTGAGCCTCCTCATTGAGACGGCCGTGGTCGTCGATTATTTCCAGCACAGGGAGATTGTGGCGCAGACCGATTTCGTAGTCGTTCACGTCGTGGGCAGGGGTCACCTTGAGGCAGCCGGTGCCGAAATCCATCTCCACATAACTATCTTCGATAACTGGTATTTCCTTGTTGATCAGCGGAATAAGCACCTTCTTCCCACGCAGGTGACGGTAGCGCTCATCGGCCGGATTGATGCATATTGCCGCATCCGCCATAATGGTCTCAGGACGCGTGGTTGCAATTACCAGGAAGTCGTCGGTAGGATTGCCCTTGCCGTCGGAGATAAAATAGCGAAGATGGTAGAAGTGGCTCTTGGTGTCCTTATGAATCACCTCGTCATCGCTCACGGCGGTGAGGGCGACAGGGTCCCAGTTGACCATGCGCACTCCCCTGTATATCCAACCCTTGCGGTAGAAGTAGCAGAAGGTGGCAATGACAGCCTCGGTGAGCTCCGGCTCCATGGTGAAGCGAGTACGGTCCCAGTCGCAGGAGGCGCCGAGTTTGCGCAGCTGCTTGAGTATGATGCCGCCGTGCTCTTCCTTCCATTCCCAGGCGTACTTGAGGAACTCCTCCCTGGTAAGGTCTTCCTTCTTTATGCCCATATCCTTGAGCCTGGCGACCACCTTGGACTCGGTGGCTATGCTAGCGTGGTCGGTGCCCGGCACCCAGCAAGCGTTCTTGCCGTCCATACGCGCCTTGCGTATCAGCACGTCGTTGAGCGTGTTGTTGAGCACGTGGCCCATATGAAGTATGCCGGTCACATTTGGCGGCGGAATCACGATGGTATAAGGTTCGCGTCCGTCAGGTTCGGAATGAAAGCATTTGTGTTCAATCCAGTAGGAGTACCATTTCTCCTCTACTGTAGAAGGGTTATATTTGATGTCGAGTTCCATATCTTGTTGAACTTAGCAATTTGGCTGTCAATAGCAATCTTGCAAAGATAACAAAATTATCGTAGATTTGTATGCAATTGAAAAGTTAGAGATATGGACAACGATAAGAAACCCCTTGGCAGACTCGAGGTTCTGCCTGAAGCGGCAGGAGGAACCTATTCCAACCTCGCCGTAATCAGTCACTCCAAGAATGAATTCCTCATTGATTTTGCAACCATGTTCCCCGGCTTCCAGGGCCCACAGGTCCGCAGCCGCATCATCATGGCTCCCGAACACTGCAAACGCCTGCTGGGAGCCCTTGCGGAAAACATAGGCAAATATGAGGCCCAGTTCGGCGAAATCAGCCTCGACAACAAGCCTGCCACCTTCAATATTTCAGACCTCAACAACAATGGACCAAAATCCTAAGCTCTTAAAGATCAAAGCAATAGTTTACGACATCGACGGAGTCCTCACCGACGGGCGCATCATCCCGATAGGTCCGCGTCCGGAAGATCTCGTGCGCGTCGTGGATGCCAAAGACTCCTTCGCCTCCAGGGTTGCCGCCCTCAAAGGCTTCATCGTGGGAGTCATCTCCGGAGGCGAAACCCCTGCCCTGGAAAGCCGCTGCGCCCATATGGGCTGCAAGCCGGAGAACGTCCATCTCGGCACCAGAGGGAAGCTCAGGACCTTCCGCCACTTCTGCGAGCACAACGGTCTGCAGGCGGATGAGGTTGCATACTTCGGCGACGATATCCCTGACGTGCAGGTGCTCAGGGCTTGCGGCGCCGGCTTCGCTCCCGCTGACGCGGTGCAGGAAGCAAAGGATGCAGCCGACTTCGTGTGCAGCAGGCCGGGAGGCCGAGGCTGCCTGCGCGAAGGCATCGAAATGATCATGAAGGCCCAGGACAAGTGGCACTTCGACGAGGACAAATACGACCAGATTTATTGATTGCTTATGCTGAACCTTTCAGGACGCAGGATCATACTTGCAAGCAATTCCCCGAGGCGGCGCGAGCTGCTCGCGGGTCTCGGCATTGATTTTACCGTAGATACTCAGAGCTCCTTCGAGGAGAGCCCCGAGCCGGGAGTGGACCCGGTGCGCGTGCCTATGGATATGAGCGTGGGCAAGTCCCACGGTTTCCACAGGGAACTTGACGGCGACGAAATACTCATCACCGCAGACACGGTGGTCATAGTGAGTGGAGAAGTCCTGGGCAAGCCGCATTCCAGGAATGAAGCCGTGGAAATGCTGGAAAAGCTTTCCGGCCGCAGCCACCAGGTGGTGACGGCAGTGACGATGCGGAGCAGGGACGCAGAGCGCAGTTTTTCCGTGAGCACGGATGTGGTTTTCCACGTACTCCCCAAGGAAAACATTGATTACTACGTAGATACATATAAGCCTTACGACAAGGCCGGGGCCTACGCAATCCAGGAATGGATAGGATACACCGGCATCAAGGAAATACGCGGGTCATATTATAACGTGATGGGGCTTCCGGTAGCAAAGCTTTACCGCGAGTTGGAGGAATTCATCAAGCTCTGATGTCCCGGTCCCGTTTCACATACCCGTTCAGATACCTGCCATCCCCTGCCATCAGGGAGGCAGCCGCGGCACTCGTGGACCGGATAGACGCAACTCCCGCGCTAAAGGCTTGTTTCGCCGAAGGCAAGATGCTAGGCGTACTCCTCACCGACCGTGGTCCCATATACGCTTTCAGCGGACTCGCGGGCGGCAAGGCGCAGATCGACGGTTTCGTGCCCCCAATTTACGATTACACCCCTGAGGACGGGTACTTCCGCCGCACTGAAGCACAGATCTCCGCAATGCAGGACGGGCCTCTGAAAGCCCGGGAATCCGCCCGGCTGCAGGAATGGTTGTTCCGGCAATACAAGGTCTGCAACGCGCGCGGAGAGTGGAGCGACGTATATTCGATATTCTCCGAAAGGGGCCTGATTCCCCCGGGAGGCACCGGAGACTGCGCGGCTCCAAAACTTTTGCAATATGCTTACGTACACGGACTTACCCCACTTGAAACGGGCGAGTTCTGGTACGGTGAAACCAGGGAACAGGTGCGCGAACAGGGACGTTTCTACCCGGCTTGCACCGGAAAATGCGGCCCTCTGCTGAGCTTCATGATGCAGGGTCTGGATGTGGAGCCCAACCCTCTGGACAGTGACTACCTTTACAGCGAACCGAGAATCATCTACAGCGACGAGGCCCTGGTCGTGGCAGACAAGCCTTCGGGTATGCTGTCGGTTCCGGGAAGAAGCAGCCGCATTTCGCTTCTCGACCTGCTCGCGGAGCGCTTCGGGGAAGCATACTCATGCCACCGTCTGGATATGGACACCTCAGGCCTGATGGTCTATGCCAGGACTCGGGAGGCAAAGGCCCTCATCGACGCTCAGTTCGCCAGGGGTGAGGTCCAGAAGGCCTACCGCGCCCGGCTCGACGCATCCCGCGTCCCTTTCCGGCATCGCAGGAAAGGCACAATCGCCCTTCCTCTTTCTTCGGACTATTACGACCGTCCGCGCCAGATAGTGGATTACGACTCCGGGAAGACGGCAATCACCGAATACGAAGTGCTTGAGCAATTCCCGGACGGAGAGATGGACGTGCTCTTCCGCCCCAGGACGGGACGGACCCACCAGTTGAGAGTGCACGCAGCCCATCCCCAGGGCCTTGGAAGGCCTATAAAGGGAGACAGGCTCTACGGCAGCAACTCGGCCGGACGCCTTTGGCTGCACGCTTCCTCCCTGTGCTTCCGTCACCCGCTCAGCGGAGAAATCCTCAAGTTCGAAGCCTGAAATATAGCTATATGTGGACAAATGTCCTTATATTTGCACAAAACCACAGTATATGAGTTCTTACACACCTTCAAAATTACCGAACACGCGAATTGACGTGGCAGATATACTTCGAGGCATTGCAATCGGCGGAATCGTGCTCATCCATTTCATAGAGCACCTCAACTTCTACAATTTCCCCGAGGCTTCAAGCCCCTTCTGGGCGACTTTGAACGGTGCCGTATGGGATACTACCTTCTTTCTTCTTGCAGGAAAGATGTATGCCATTTTCGCCCTTCTATTCGGATTGAGTTTCTATATCCAGCACGACAACGCTGCCCAGAAAGGCATAGATTTCCGCCCCCGTTTTGCCTGGAGAATGCTTCTGATGATGGTATGGGGCCTTATCGACCTCTTCTTTTACAATGGAGACATTCTTTTTGTATATGCGGTATGCGGTCTGATCGTGCTGCCTCTGATACGCTGTTCGAACAAGGTCATCCTGGGCATAGCGGCTTTCCTGGCCCTCCAGCCCGTAGAGATATACTGCATGGTAACGGGGTTTGTCAACCCTGAACTTCCTGCCTTCGACCTCGGCAGCGGAGCGCACTGGGGTGCCCTGTACAAGGCTTGCGCCAGCGGCTCTCTCCTCGATGTAGGCAAGGCAGGCATAATGCACGGACTTCCGGTCAATTTCCTCTGGGCTGCAGAAAACGGGCGTCTGACCCAGAACATACTGCTATTCCTGGTAGGCATTTACTTCGGGCGCAAGCGACTCTTCTACAACGAGGGCGACAATCTCAAAGTCTGGAAAAGGCTCCTTATTGCGGCATCATGCTCCCTGGTGATTCTCATCCCTCTGTATGAACTCCTCCCGGGCTCTACAGAAATCGCAAGAGTGGACCGCGCCCTCAACGTGCTCCTCAATATGTGGAAGAACTTCGCAATGATGCTGGTAATCGTGTCCGGCATCGTGCTTCTCTTCTACCGTACCAAGGCCCATGACTTCCTCCTGAAGATTGCCCCTTACGGCAAGATGAGTCTTACGAACTACCTCGGACAATCCGTATTCGGTGCCCTGCTCTTCTACGGCTGGGGTTTCGGGCTGTACCAGTACTGCGGACATACCGTCAGCTGGCTGATGGGAGCCGCCTTCATCTGCCTCCAGTATATCTTCTGCCGCAACTGGCTCAAGACCCACAAGCGTGGTCCTTGCGAAGAGCTCTGGAGCCGCGCCACCTGGATTGGGGCGAAAAGGTAAATCCGTATTTTTGAAACGCAAAGGGCGACCCTGGAAGAGATTGACTGCTTCCAGGGTCGTTATAGTAATATGTGATAAAAAATTTGTAATGTCATTACGTACTTATGCAAATTAATTCGTATATATTAGTGTAAAATACAATGAATGAAAGCTAACCGGAAAGATAACACTGATTTCCAACTTGTAAGCAATATCATAAGAGGAGACATCAAATCGTTCGACGTTCTGTTCGAACGATACTACCCCTTGCTCTTCACCTTTGCTCTCAGGATGTTGAAAGACAGGGAAGCAGCTGAAGATATCACCCAGGAATGCTTCATCAAGTTATGGCTATATCGTGACAGGCTGAAACCTGAACTGCCGGTCAAGAATATTCTCTACAAGATAATACGAAACAGCTGTCTTGATTATTTCCGCTCCAAAAAGGAAATCCTCAAATCTCTGGTCACATCCCTGGGGACTGAACTCACAGACAGTGCAAAAGCAGACGAGATGCTTTCTTATCATCAGACAAATGACATACTCCTGCGCCAGGTATCGCAGTTTCCTGAGAAACGCAGGACAGTTTTCGAAATGAGCAGGTATCTAAACATGTCCAACAGGGACATAGCCGAAAGGCTGAATATTTCAGAGCGCACAGTTGAAAAACATATACAACTCGCCCTTAGAGATTTAAGGGGAAAAATTTCTTAATAAAATGAACGGGAAACTGATAAAGGAATATTTCAAAGGAAATCTCGGAAGCCGCAAAGAGCTGGAGATCCAGATGCAGATGGCGGATATGAGCACAGACAAGGAACTGCTTGAGTTGCTTGACTCAGAATTTGAAGATATGACTCCAGAGCCAGACTTGGACATACGCAGGCCTCTTGCAAGCATAAAGAATCAGCTGGGATTCAGGAACACCCATAGAATCTTGATGGGAGCCATCCGCATATGTGTATGTATATGTGCATTTGCCTGTATCCCTCTATCCATACTCTTGGTAATGAAAACCAGTCCTTCAGAGCCTGTCAGTTGGCAACAGACCTTTGTTCCTGAAGGAGAGCATTCAGAGGTGGTTCTTTCAGACGGCTCGGTCTTTTACCTCAATGGCGGAAGCAGCATAATATATCCTGACAGTTTCGACAGGAATTGCCGCAAAGTCTTCGTGGAAGGCCAGGTTTATGCCAAAATCACTCCAGACGAATCACGTCCTTTCCATCTATGTTCAGCCGAATCTGAAGTCAAAGTACTGGGAACCCGCTTTGAATTCAAGAATTACAAAGGTTCCGAACAGGTGGAACTCCTGCTACTCGAGGGAAAAGTCGAATATACGGCATTAGGTACTGCCAGACAGACGGTTTCTCTGACTCCGGGAGATATGATGGTCTATAACAAGAAAAATGACAGAATTTCCCTTTCGCGATTCAATCCCGAATACTACTCCACCTTGGACAAGTCACGTTCTTTCCATTTCATCAATATGACTTTGAAGGACATAGCCGACGAACTCAGATCCTCATTCGGAGATCCTATCTATATCATGGATGCGGCAGCGGCAGAACGCAGATATTTTGCATTCTTCACCAACGGGGAAAGCCTTGACGAAATTCTGTCCACGATAGACAATGATGACAAATTGAAGATCACTAAGGTCGGAAAGGCATATAATATCAGTTCCAAATAAACGACACCATATTATTAACAACAAAAACTAGCCAAAATGAACAAAGCTAAACTCTTGACATTGTTCGTATTTTGCGCGCTCTCCACGGTTTCCGCTTCAGCTCAGATTACCCTGAAGCTCCAGCGGGCCACCGTCCAGGAGGCTATCGCAGCGATCAACCAGAATGCGAACTATTCGATTGTGGTCAATTCCAACGATGTGGATTTGGCCAAGAGGGTGAACGTTGACGTAAAGGACGCCAGCATCCAGCAGGTCCTGGATCAGGTGTTTGCAGGTCAGAACGTTTCTTATTCGATTGAGGGAAAGCGAGTATCCGTGAACAAACAAAGCGGGCGCACGCCTTCCAGAATCAAGGTCAGCGGCAAGGTACTGGACCCTTACGGAGTACCGGTCATCGGAGCCGGAGTAATTGAATCGGGCAACAAGAGCAACGGAGCAGTGAGCGACATAGACGGAAACTTCTCCCTTGTAGTAGCTCCTGACGCCAACCTCAACATCAGCTGTATCGGGTATACGGATATGACCGTTCCGGTAAACGGAAGGGCAGACATCCAGATTGTCCTGGTAGAGGATGCCATACAGCTCGAAGAAAGTGTTGTGATGGGTTACGGTACCCAGCGCAAGAAACTCATCACCGGATCCACTGTCAACGTTACCGGCGACAAGATTGCAGCCACAAATGCAGTTGATGTGTTCGGTGCTCTACAGAGCCAGGCGGCCGGTGTAAACATCACATCTAATTCCGGTCAGCCGGGTGAAAGCTACAAGATTACCATCCGCGGTCTTGGTACCATTGGCGATTCAGAGCCTCTGTACGTAATCGACGGTGTGCCTGGAGGTTCAATCAAGTCCCTCTCACCTAATGATATAGAATCAGTAGACGTACTCAAGGATGCGGCATCCAGCGCAATATACGGTGCACGAGCAGCAAATGGTGTCATACTCGTGACCACGAAGCAGGGAAAGGCAGGCAAGATAAACGTCTCCTACGATGGATACGTCGGCTTTCAGAATGCCAATACTAACGGTGTTACTCCGCTCAATGCCAAACAGTATATGGAAATCATCAACAAGGCATATGAAATCCAGGGAACTGAAGGCTACGATTTCGCCTCCCTGATTCCTCTTCAGTATGCCGACATAATGAGCGGTAAATGGGAAGGGACAAACTGGCTTGAGGAGTCCCTCATCAGGAACGCCCCTATTGTAAACCAGTCAGTGAACATTACCGGCGGTTCGGACATTTCCCGTTTCGCCATGGGTTTCTCCTATTTCAAACAGGACGGTACGATAGGTTACCCGGCAAATCCTAATTACGACAGGTACACTGCCCGCATCAATTCAGACTACAGCCTGCTGCGAAGGAATGGACGCGACATACTGAAGTTCGGTGAGAACCTGACCTTCACTATGACCAACAAGTCCGGAATCGCCATCGGTAACAACTATGGCAATTCAATCAGGGATATTCTTGTGGCTTGTCCTATCCTTCCTGCCTACAATGCAGAAGGAGGCTTTTACGAGTACAATGATATGGTTGCCGACAATTGGGATTTCAACCAGGACTTCAGCAATCCTCTTGCCCGAACATACTATAACTATGGGAATAACAACAATCGCGGACACAGGATTCAGAGCAACTTCTATCTCGAGTTCCGTCCGATTGAGGGACTTACCATCAAGTCCAGCGCCGGTCTGAACTTCAACCACAGCGAATCCCGCAGCTATGTGCCTTCATACGTCCTCAGTGCCAATAATTCCAATGATACAGACGACGTCAGCCAGAGACAGAGCTACAGCGCACGTTGGAGTTGGGAGAACACTGCCAACTACGTGAAGAGCTGGGGCGACCACAATTTCGACTTCCTCCTCGGTCAGTCAATAGAGAAATGGGGTTACGGCAACAGCGTGAGCGTCAAGAACTCCAACTCACTCTTTCCGGGTTCCTATGACCATGCCTATATAGTCAACACTCAGGGACTCGACGTGGCCAATACCACCATAGGAGGCGAGCCTTACAGCCAGGGAGCTCTTTCTTCCTTCTTCGGACGTGTGAACTACAACTACAAAGAAACCTATATGCTCTCCGCAGTGCTTCGTGCTGATGGATCCTCAAACTTCAAGAGAGGCAACCGCTGGGGCATATTCCCTTCAGTTTCCGCCGGTTGGGTTATTACCAACGAACCTTGGATGGCTGACACCAAGAGCTGGCTGAGTTTCCTTAAGTTCAGGGGCAGCTGGGGTCAGAACGGTAACTGCAACATCTCCAATTTCCAGTACCTTGCCACCATCGCATTCGATGCACCTTATTACTTTAATGACAAGGATCTCCCTACAACCGGAGCTTACCCTGATATCCTTCCTAACGAGAACGTGAAGTGGGAGACTTCAGAACAGGTGGACTTCGGTCTGGACGCCCGCTTCTTCAAGAGCCGTCTTGGTATAAGCTTCGACTGGTACGACAAGATGACCAAGGACTGGCTTGTAGTTGCCCCTACCCTCCTCTCCTATGGTACAGGTGCTCCATACATCAACGGTGGCGACATTCGCAACCGTGGTTATGAAATCCTCGCCACATGGAATGACAATGTCGGTGATTTGAGCTATGGCGCATCATTCACATTCTCCCACAACTCCAACGTAGTAACCCGACTTGCAAACTCCGAAGGCATTATCCACGGCGGTTCCAACGTATTGGCTCAAAATACAGACGAGCTATATCGCGTAGAGGTCGGTTATCCTATAGGTTACTTCTGGGGCTACGAGGTCGAAGGCATCATACAGAATGAGTCTGATCTCCAGAATTACATCGATGCAAACTGCGATGGCAATGTTGCCAATTCCCTCCAGGGGGCAAGCCTTCAGCCGGGTGATTGCAAGTTCGTCGACAAGAATGGAGACGGAAAGATCACCAAACTTGACAAGACTATGATAGGCGACCCTAACCCTGATTACAACATTGGTCTTTCGTTTAATCTTTCCTGGAAAGGTATCGACTTTGCAGTCAATGGATACGGAGCTCTGGGTCAGCAGATTGCGAAGAGCTACCGCCATTTCTCCAACAAGCCGGATGAAAACTACACCACCGATGTCTATACCAAATGGTGGACGGGAGAGGGTTCAACCAACAGGTACCCAAGGTTCTCTGACGGCAAAAACACCAATATGTCCGAGGTATCCAGCATCTGGATTGAAGACGGTTCATATTTCAAGATTTCCAACATTACACTCGGTTACGATTTCAACCGTCTGTTCAAATGGAAAGCTTGCCAGAGAATACGTGCTTACGTCTCTGCCCAGAATATGCTCACTTTCACCAAGTATAGCGGTATGGATCCTGAAATCGGCTACGGCGACGGCCAGGGATGGATGTCCGGAGTCGATGTCGGCAACTATCCAAGCTCACGTGCATGGATTTTCGGTCTTAACATAGCATTCTAAAAATGACAGTATCATGAAAGCGATTAATTACATACTCCTGACAGTTGCCGGCACTCTTTGCCTTGCATCTTGCGACAACTTCCTTGATACGCAGAGCCTCACCAAGAAGAACACAGGCAACTTCCCGGCCAACGAGACCGATGCATATCAGATGGTAGCCGGTATATACACGGTTATGAACAACAATCTCTCCGACCCTGAAAGCGACCCGTTCTATGTATTCGAACTCGCCGGTGACGACCGACTCGGAGGCGGCAGCCAGTCCAATATCGGAGCCCAGGGAATGGACAGGCTTATGAGCCACAAGAAAGACGCATTCGAAAGATTCTGGTCAGCCCGCTACAAGGGTATCTTCCGCGCCAACAATGCTATCGCCACGATGGACAATGTGCAGGGATGGACTTCAGAGAACGTGAAGCGTCAGCTTCTGGGCGAGGCCTACTTCCTCCGTGCATTCTATTACTTCAACTTTGCCCAGGTATTCGGGGAAGTTCCCCTCATTCTCACCACTGAGGCAGTGAATGCCCCTAAGGCATCTTCAGAGGAAATCTATGCCCAGATTGCGAGCGACCTCAAGATGGCCATCAACACCTTCCCGGCGAGCAAGTATCCGGAGTTCGGGGAAGGACACGCTTCAAAGTGGGTAGCCGAAGCAATGATGGCTAGGGTCTGGCTGTTCTACACCGGATTCTATGGGAAAAGCGAACTTCCTCTTGCAGAGGGTGGAACAGTAAGCAAGAATGAGGTTGTCGCGTGGCTTGAAGACTGCATCAAGAATTCAGGACACAGGCTCGTTTCAGACCAGCGTAATCTCTGGCCATACACCAATCCTTATACTGCAAAAGACTACCCTTATGCCCAGGCTGCCGGTCTGGTATGGGAGAGCGATGAGAATGCAGAAGTGATGTTCTCTGTGAAGATGTCCAACAAGGCATCATTTGATTCCGAAGACCTCCGCCACAACCGCGTTGTTGAGTTCTTCAATCCACGAAAGGCTGGTGCATCATCATTCCCTTTCAATGCTACCGGCTATTCCAACGGTCCTGTATGCGAATCTCTCTGGCTGGACTGGGGTTCTGACCCGGATTATGCAGGCGATTACCGTCGCACCGGTTCCATCTGCAAGAGGGCTGACGAACTCCCTGCATACAAGGGAGATGCTGCCAAGGAAGTGGAAAACACCGACCTGCTTGCCAAGAAGTACCTTGGCTGCGGAGCTTATGAGGGCGAATCTCTCAAGGAGTCATATGCCTACTTCTACGGAGGAGAAAACAATAAGCAGACGGGACTTACCCAGGCACTCGTATGGCTTCGCTTTGCAGACGTTCTGCTTATGCACTCCGAGCTCACTGACGGTGCTGTCATCTACAACGGGAAAAGCGGTCTGAATGCAGTGCGTCAGAGGGCAAACCTTCCTGACATCAATTACAGCCTCGCTAATCTCAAGAAGGAACGAAGATTCGAGCTCTGCTTCGAAGCCCTCCGTTGGAATGACCTTCGCCGTTGGGGTGATGTGGAGGAGATTGTAAAGAACCAGGAAGGCAACAAGATACTCAACCAGGGTGTCGAAGGCGTTTACCAGTGGCAGGCTGCGCATCCGTTTATGGAGCGGTATAGAGCTACAGGCGGTGGTTTCTTTAAGATTCCAGAGAGCCAGATCACCCTTTCCGAGGACGTACTGGTACAGAACCCTGGCTGGGACAGCAGTGCTGATTTCATCAAGGGAGACCTGCCTTACTACAAGAAATAATTATCTTTATGAGATAATAATTGATCATACTTTGAGGGCGACCCGCGTGGGTCGCCCTCTTAAGTTTTGTCTCACATCCCCTTGAATACCTGCAGGTCGTTATCGGCGAAAAAGGTATAGGATTTTGCACGGTCACGCCGGTAGTAGTATGTGGCCGACATTTCTTTGCTGTCATAAACCACTGTCCACTGCGTGCCACCGAAACCTCCCTGGTCAGGAAGCTCAACTGCGGCGAACATCGCATCTGCCATCTCTTCCGCTCCCATGATGCCTCCGCATTCGTCCCAGGACTTAAGCAGCGAGGCTTCGTGCTGCCAGGACAGAGGGCCGGAACCGGTTCCTTTCTTCTGCTCGCATAGATAATGGTTGTTGAGCACCTTGCTTGGAGTCACAATCATCTCATTGTTCACCCATTCGATGGCTACTGACTCCCCCTTAGCATCTGCAACGAAAAGATGGTGGGCAGAACCTATGTCCGAATGCATGTCAAAGCGGTTCAGCAGTTCGACAGCCTCTCCGACATCCGCAGCCCTATTGAGCAGAAGGCGTATGGCGCTGGTTGTGGTAAGGTCCGGGCGCGAACTTCTCTGATCCGTGACTTCCTTGTCCCCCGCCATAAGGTCGGCAACCACCAAACCCTTTTCATTTATACCGTCAAGGGGCACGAAAACACCTGCGACAGCCTTGAAACTGTTTATCAAACCCGTAGGCTTGTAACCGTCCCCGAAGCCCAGGAAATCCATATTGACCGTAGATATGGAGGAATACTGTCCATTCCCCGGGATATTGCGTATGATCATACCCGTGCACGGATCCCAATCGAAATTGCGTCCGCTGATTGTGGTTCCCAGCTTATCTGCAGCGCGGAGGGCGCTACAGGCGAAATCTCCTGAACCTACCTTGACGCCAAGCTTCCCGTAAGGACCGCTTGAAAGGTATTCAGAAAGGAAAGCGGCCAGCTCATCCGGCGAAGAAGCCCCTCCCCTGTCTATGAAATCAGAGAAACCGGCATCGGAAGTGACGGTCATATAATAGAAATCCGTATTGAGTTTCTTGATTGTTTCTGCGGATTTTCCAAGTTCATTCTTCTGGCATGAAGTACAAAAAATCGCCGCGCCGGCAAATATTGCAGACGCAACGAAAGAATTAACCAAACAATTCATTTTCATCTTGCTTTTCAATTTCGGCAAAGATATAATGCAGAAATCAAAATAGCAATGTTTTATAACAAATGTTACATAACAAATGTATTATTTCAACAAATCAACTGTTGTAAGCACTCTCTCCGTGTTCGTAAACATCCAGCCCCTCCTCCTCGATTCTGGAGGAAACTCTGATTCCGCAACACTTTTTCAGGAGTTTCATAACTCCGAAACCGAGCAGGAAGGACCAGAGGGCTATGCACAGCACACCGAGAGCCTGCACCCCAAGCAGGGACCATCCGCCTCCGTAGAAGAGACCGTCCGAGCAGTCGAAAAGTCCTACGCAGAGCGTACCCAGAATACCGCAGACCCCGTGTACGGAAACCGCACCCACAGGATCGTCGATTTTAAGTTTGTTGTCAAGCAGATGCACGGAAAAAGTCATTGCAATACCGCAGATAAAACCGATAACGGCAGCTCCTCCCAAGGATACCACGTCGCAAGGAGCGGTAATACCTACAAGACCGGCGAGAACCCCGTTGCATACCAGAGAAAGTGAAGGTTTGCCATACAGTATCCAGGTCAGCACAAGGCTTGCGATACCTCCGGTAGCGGCAGCCATATTCGTGGTGCAGAAGACCTTGGAGATGGCGCGTGCGTTCTCAGCACCTTCTGCGCCAAGCTGTGAACCCGGGTTGAATCCGAACCATCCGAACCATAGTATGAATACACCCAGAGCACCAAGCGCAAGGTTATGGCCTGGAATCGCGTTGGACTTTCCATCCCTGCTGTATTTTCCGAGCCTTGGGCCGAGTACCATTGCCCCTGCAAGGGCAATCACGCCGCCGCAGGTGTGAACCACGGCAGAACCGGCAAAGTCGTGGAAGCCCAGTTCCGAAAGCCAGCCGCCGCCCCAAGCCCAGTGGCCTTCAACAGGATAAATAAGTACCGAAACGATGATTGAGATGATTATATAGGAAGAGAATTTTGTCCTCTCCGCCATAGCACCGGAAACAATAGTGGCGGCGGTGGCACAGAACATGGTCTGGAAAGCAAGGGTGCATTCGCGAGGAATATTGGTATCCGGGTAGAAGCCGTAGCTGAAAAGCATGGGAGTGCCGATGAAGCCGCTGCCGGGCGCGTGCATCAGAGAGAAACCTATCATCCAGAAGAAGAAGGTGCCGGCCATAAAGTCCACGAAGTTCTTCATCAGGATGTTGGCCGTGTTTTTGGAACGTGTAAAACCTGCCTCCACAAGGGCGAATCCAGGTTGCATAAAGAAAACAAGCATTGAAGCAAGCAATACCCATACTGTGTCTAATCCACTGATCATAATTCTTTCCTCCATCATTTTTTGTCTGCAAGTACGGTATCTCCGTGTTCACCGGTCCTGATGGACCAGGTGTCATCCACGGGACTGACGAAAATGCGTCCGTCCCCCACTTCGCCTGTCCTGGCGGCACCCATAATGGCATCTATTGCGGGCTGCACGAACTGCTCCCTGCAAACGATTTTGATTTCGATGCGGGAGATGATGTCAGTGCTGTACATAACACCCCTGTAGATGCGGTCTTCTCTGTCCTGGCCTATGGCCTTGACCTCCGAATAGGAGAACCAGTTGATGTCTGCGGCAAAGAGAGCCTGCTTGACATCCTCGAAGTGCGTCTTTCTGACGATTGCTTCAATCTTTTTCATAAGAATTTTGGATAAATGAAAAAAGGTCAGCCCAACAGGACCGAC
>CAMEWE010000013.1:0-62737 GCA_945939695.1 uncultured Bacteroidales bacterium | reverse complement strand
GTTCAGGCATCAACTACGACAAGATCGAATTCCCTGCATCCAAGTACGAGTGCGCCATCAAGGCCAAGGTCGTGCAGGATGAGCAGAAGCTCGGTGATGCGCTGAAGAAGATCTCGGCCCAGGATCCAACCGTAATCGTGGACTACAACAAGGAGCTTCGCCAAACCATTCTCAAGGGCAACGGCGAGCAGCATATCAATATCGTGAAGTGGCGTCTGGTAAACGAGTTTGGCGTGGATGTTGAGCTCTATCAGCCTAAGGTTCCTTATCGCGAGACAATCACCAAGGTCGCTACCGCCCAGTACCGCCACAAGAAGCAGTCCGGCGGTGCAGGTCAGTTCGGTGAGGTTCACCTCCTCGTATGCCCTGCAGAAGGCGAGCTGAACACCAAGTTCAAGATTGACGGCAAGGACACCCAGCTCAATGTGAAGACCCAGGACATTACCGACCTCGAATGGGGCGGAAAGCTTGAGTTCTACAACTGCGTTGTCGGTGGTGCCATCGATCTCGGCTTTATGCCGGCAATCCTCAAGGGTATCAAGGAGAAGATGTCAGAGGGCCCTCTCACCGGTTCCTATGCACGCGATATCCGCGTATTCGTTTACGACGGTAAGATGCACCCGGTTGACTCCAAGGAAATCGCCTTCATCATCGCTGGCCGCAACGCCTTCAAGGAGGCCTTCCGCAACGCCGGCCCTAAGATTCTCGAGCCTATATATAACGTGACCGTGATGACTCCTCCTGAGTATCAGGGTGCCGTGATGTCAGACCTCCAGAACCGTCGAGGCGTCCTCGGAGATATGGGATCGGACAAGGGCTTCGCAATCCTCAAGGCCCGCGTACCTCAGGCAGAGCTCTATCGCTACTCTACTTCCCTGAGCTCCCTGACCGCAGGCTCAGCATCCTTCGAGAAGGAGTTCGCTGACTACCAGCCTGTTCCGGGCGATGTTCAGACCAAGCTTCTTGCTGAATACGCAGCAGCCGAGGCAGCTGAAGACTAATAGTGGCACACATATCATATTGAAGGCGACTCTCACCAGTCGCCTTCTTATTTGTCTGCCCTGAAGCATAAAAATTACCCCGAACCGATTTGGTCCGGGGCAATTTCATTATTTGAAGATTGATTATTTCTTCTTGGCGTCTGCCTTTGCGGCGAGCTTCTTGCGCCTTGCCATCATAGTGTCGAACATGATAGGAGTACCGATCATGATGGAAGCGTAAGTACCGATAAGGATACCGACACAGAGCGCAACTGACAGACCTCTGATGGACTCACCTCCGAAGATTGCGATGGCAAGCATAGGGAGGAGGGTGGATACTGAGGTGTTTACCGTACGGGTAAGAGTAGCGTTGAGTGACTTGTTCACAGTCTGCTTGAAGTCATCGTTAGGATGCAGGCCGAGGTTCTCACGGATACGGTCGAAGATAACCACGTTATCGTTGATGGCGTAACCGATGATGGTAAGGATGGCTGCGATGAAGGTCTGGTCAACGTCCAGGTTGAATGGCAGGATGCCGCTGAACAGTGAGAAGAAGCCGATGATGATGATTGCAGTGTGTGCAAGGGAAACCACGCCGCCGAGACCCCAGGCCCAGCCCTTGAATCTGAACGCGATGTAGGCGAAGATTACTATGAGGGCAAGGATAATGGAGATTACGGCATTGCGCTTGATATCGTTGGCGATGGATGCGCCCACCTTGTCGGAAGAAATGATACCGTTAGGGTTGTCAAGGGTTGAGGTGAAATCTGCAAGTGTGAGATTCTCGTCGAAGAAGCCCTTCATTGCCTCGAAGAGCATACCCTCGATTTCTGCGTCAACGGTAGTTGACTCGTCTTCGTATTTGTAAGAGGTGGTGATCTTCATCTGGCTGTCTCCACCGAACTGCTTAACCTCTACTGAGGTGCCGGAGAGACCCTGCTCTGCTGCAGCGAGGTCGAATACGTTGCTGGCAGCCTCACGAACCTCCTCAGCGGTGACAGGCTTGTCGAAGCGTACTACATAGGTGCGGCCTCCGGTGAAATCGACACCATAGGTGAATCCCTTGATGAAGATTGAGCAGAGGGAGATGACGATGAGTGCTCCGGAAATGATGTAAGACCACTTGCGTCCTCCGAGGAAGTCGATCTTTGTGCCCTTGAGGAAGTTCTTGGTAAGATTGGTCTCGAAGCTGATGCTCTTGCCCTTGGATACCCTGTCGTCGAAGATGATGCGGGTGATGAAGATTGAGGTCAGCACTGAGGTGATGATACCGATGATAAGAGTGGTGGCGAAGCCCTTGATAGGACCTGAACCGAAGAAGAAGAGCACCAGACCGGTGAGCAGGGTTGTAACCTGACCGTCGATGATGGCGGAGTAGGCATTGGCGTAGCCGTCGTGGATGGCCTTGCCCAGACCCTTGCCTGCCTTGAGCTCTTCCTTCACGCGCTCATATATGATGACGTTCGCATCCACTGCCATACCCAGGGTAAGCACGAGACCCGCGATACCAGGGAGGGTAAGTACTGCGCCGAACGCCGCGAGAACGCCGAAGAGGAGTACTACGTTGGTAAGAAGTGCGAAGTCAGCTGCAACACCGGCGCCCTTGTAGAAGAAGATCATATAGATCAGCACAAGGATGAAGGCGATGAGGAAGGAAATGAGACCTGCGCGAATGGATGCGGCACCGAGTGAAGGTCCAACTACCTGCTCCTGAACGATGGTGGCAGGTGCAGGGAGCTTACCGGACTTGAGCACGTTGGTAAGGTCGGTTGCTTCCTCAATGGTGAAATTACCGGTGATGGAAGAAACGCCTCCGGTGATTTCGTTGAGCACGTTAGGATAAGAATATACGGTGCCGTCGAGCACGATTGCAATCTGGCGGCCTACGTTCTCCTTTGTAAGACGGGCCCAGGTGCTTGCACCGTCAGCGTTCATTGTCATTGAAACGCTAGGCTCGCCACCCTGGCGCTCGTTGTACTCCACGCGTGCGTCGGTAACGGAACCGCCGTCAAGCGGAGCCTTGCCGTCACGTGAGGAGGCCTTGATAGCCACGAGCTCATATACATTGTCGCCGGAAACATACTCTGACGGCTTCACGCCCCACATTGGACGGAACTCGGCAGGGAAGACGGCTGCAACCTCAGGCCTTGAGAGATACTTGTTGATAAGGGCGGTATCTGCTGCAGCGGCAAAGCCTATGCAGGCATTGTCGCGGAATCCTGAAGGGGAGAGAACAGCAAACAGAGGGTTTGCCTTCCTGTATGCCTCTAGGTCGGCGTCTTCAGAGTCCTGAGCCTTGAGCTCCTCTGCCACGATGTCGCCTTCAGTGCTCTGCTCGAGCTCTGCTGCAGGCTCATCGTCAGCCTCAAGCTGGGCGAGGAGGGCATTAGCCTCTCTGAGGTATGGGGCAATCTCGGACTCGGTGTAAGTGGTCCAGAACTCGAGGGATGCGGTGCCCTGGAGCAGCTTGCGCACACGCTCAGGCTCCTTTACACCCGGAAGCTCCACGAGTATGCGTCCGGTGTTGCCTATCTTCTGGATTGAAGGCTGGGTTACGCCGAAGCGGTCGATACGGTTGCGGAGCACGTTGAATGAGTTGGATACGGCACTCTCGGCCTCCTCCCTGAGAACGGTGATAACCTGCTCGTCAGTGGTCTCAGGGTCGATGCGGCCCTGCATATCCATGGTGCCGAAAATGGTAGAAAGCCTCTGTCCGCCGCCTACTTCCTTCCAGGCGTCAGCGAAGAGGGTGATGAAGTCAGCCTTGTTGGTGACGCTGCGCTCCTTTGCAAGGGCAACAGCCTTCTGGAACTCAGGGCTGGCGTTATCTCCTGCAAGTGCCTTCACGAGGTCTTCGAGCTGCACCTGAAGCATGACGTTCATTCCTCCCTTGAGGTCAAGACCAAGGTTGATTTCCTTATTCTGAACCTGCTTGTAGGTGTTTCCGAAATAAATTTTCTTGGATGAAATGGAGTCTGTGTAGCGACGGGCCTCGATTTTCCTGATGGAATCGAGGTAGAAAGCCTGGTCGCTCTCCGGAATGTTGGCGAATGCGGCCGATCCCTTCACGCTCTCCACAACACTCTCGGCAGCCTTATTGGCCTTGCCGGAGTAAATGCTGCTTACGAGGGAGAATGAGAGCTGCCATAAGCATGCGATAATGAAGCAGATGGCCACGACTCTGATGAAACCTTTGTTTTGCATAAATATGATTTTTACATTTAAATTCCAAAATAGTGTGCAAAGTTAGTATTTTTCTCAAAAGAAAGAAACTTTGTACTCCTTATTTTGTATATTTGTCAAACTTTTAATGCGAAAACTATGTGGTGGATAACATTGAGCCTTATCCTTGCGGGCATAATCTTTATGCTTGTCGAGATGCTTCTGGTGCCGGGAGTAGGTGTGGCAGGATTCTTCAGCCTGTTTTCCCTCGGCGCCGCGTGCTGGTACGCTTTCGATTACATCAGCCCTTGCGCTGGATGGTGGGTGACTGCCGTCGTGCTCCTGCTGCTGATCGTCATGGTCGTGATAATCCTTCGCGGCAAGACCTGGAAACGTTTTGAACTCAAGACCGACGTGACTTCCAGAGTCAACACTGAAGCTTCCCGCCTCCATCCCGGCGACTGTGGCTATGCCCAGACCAGGCTCGCGCCCCGCGGTACCGGACGTTTCGGCTCCGTGGAATGCGAAGTGAAGTCGGCCGACAATTCAATGGTGGCTGCCGGCACCCAGATTGAAATCGTAGAAATCGTTGACAACCAGGTAATTGTAAAAACTATCTAATATATGCAACCAATCATTATCGCGGCCATTGTTGTAGTCGCTCTCATCATCATCCTATGGTTCTTCCCTGTGGCGCTATGGTTCCAGGCAGTGCTCTCGGGCGTGCATATCTCCCTCATCCAGCTCCTGCTTATGCGCTGGAGAGGCGTGAATCCGAAAACCATAGTCATGGCAATGATTACCGGCACCAAGGCCGGACTTACCCTCAAAACCAATGAACTCGAAGCCCATTACCTCGCAAAGGGCAATGTCACGAAGGTGGTGATGGCGCTGATTTCCGCCAACAAGGCGAACATCTCCCTCAACTTCCAGATGGCATCTGCAATAGACCTCGCCGGACGCGACGTGCTCGAAGCCGTACAGATGTCCGTGAATCCGAAGGTCATCAACACCCCGCCTGTGACGGCAGTTGCCAAGGACGGTATCCAGCTCATCGCGAAAGCGAGGGTGACCGTGCGCGCAAACATCAAGCAGCTGGTCGGAGGTGCGGGCGAGGAAACCATACTCGCGCGTGTAGGTGAAGGTATAGTCAGCAGCATCGGTTCGTCCGAGAGCCACAAGTCTGTGCTCGAAAACCCTGACAGCATATCCAAGCTCGTGCTCAATAAGGGTCTGGATGCCGGCACCGCATACGAAATCCTATCCATCGACATCGCGGACATAGACGTGGGCAAGAACATCGGCGCCGTGCTCCAGATGGATCAGGCGGATGCCGACAAGAACATAGCGCAGGCCCGTGCCGAGGAGCGCAGGGCGATGGCGGTGGCCCAGGAGCAGGAAATGAAGGCGAAAGCCCAGGAAGCCAGGGCGAAGGTCATCGAAGCGGAAGCCCAGGTGCCTCTTGCAATGGCGGAAGCATTCCGCAGCGGCAACCTCGGAATCATGGACTACTACAGGATGAAGAACATCCAGGCGGACACCGACATGCGCGAGAAGATCGCGAAATAAAGGTCTCCGGTCCTTATCTTATAATCTCGACCTCTCCCCGGAGGCCGAGTTTTATTATTTGTGAAGGCTTGCCGGTGGATTCGGTGTCGAAGCTTTTCGGGATGATGTAATCCACGGCCGACTTGATTTCCTCGGAAATGTCGCTGAAGAGCAGCGGTGCCGGCTCGCCTGAAATGTTGGCCGAAGTGCTCACCACAGGCTTGCGGAAGCGGTACACCATCTCCTTGCATATAGGATTGCCGTAAGGGATGCGTATGCCCACGCTGCCGTCCTCGGCGCACACTGCCGGACTCAGGAACTGGGCTCCGGGGTAGATGATGGTCATAGGTTCGTCATTCACCTCCACCAGGTCAATGGCGATGGAAGGTATTTCCCTGATGTACTTCGCCACCATATCCAGGTCGGAGGCCAGCAGGACCAGAGACTTGGAAGAAGGCCTGTGCTTGATATCGAATACCTTTTCCACGGCCTTGTCATTGGTGGCATCGCAACCAATTCCCCATACAGTATCCGTAGGGTAGAGGATTACGCCCCCGGATTTGAGCACCTCAAGTGCTTCGGCAATGACAGTTTTCCTATCCATATCATAAAACATTCTTGTCGAACAGAACACCCCTTTTGCGCCACATCAGTATGAGAAGGTAGCCTATGAGCATACCCCCGAGGTGGGCAAAATGGGCAACCCCCGAATTGACGCCGCTAACGCCGGTCACAAGCTCGATGACGGCGAAAGCCACTACCATCCATTTGGCGCTGAGCGTGACAGGAGGGAAGAGCAGGGTCATCCTGGACTCAGGGAAGAGCATCGCGTAGCCTATGAGCAGGCCGTAAATCGCTCCGGATGCTCCCACGGTCGGTGTCATCCTTATGGCGGTGATATTCTGCATCGCACCTGGGTGTCCGAGGGCAACGCTGTCCATAAAGGACTGCATCTGAAGGAATTGTACTCCCATATGGAGGGCGGCGGCTCCAAGTCCGCACACGAAGTAGAACAACAGGAACTTTTTAGGCCCCAGATAGCGTTCCACCACCGTTCCGAACATCACCAGTGTGTACATATTGAAGAAGATGTGCCAGAATCCGCCGTGCATAAACATATGCGTGATTACCTGCCACCAGCGGAAAAGGGGCGAGCTGGGGTAGAAGAGCGCGAAGGTGCTTATCATGAAGTTCTCGTTGATAAGCGTGCACACAAAGAGTATGACGTTGATGATGAGAAGGTTCCTGGTCACGACAGGTATGCCGGAGAGAAAGCCTCCCGAGCGCTGTCCGTTATCGTTGTAGTAGTAATACGACATAAATCAAAACAGTTTGTCCAAATCCCCGATGCTTACGATGTGGATTATTCTCCGTCCGTTCGAGGTAAATTCTGCGTTCTCACTTGCAAAAAGCGTGTCAATCAGCCTCTGGGCCTCCACGGTGGAGCACACGGAGTCCGATGAATTGGCTGCCGTGGCGGCGAAACGCTCCGCAAGTCTTTGGTTCATAATCTCTTGCAGGGATTCCTCCTCCTCTGACAAAATGTACACTATTTCCCTGACAAGACTTTCGACCTTGCCGGCTTCGCAGCTGTATCCTTCCGGTACACCGCCCACAGTGACCTTGCCCCTGCCGTCGGTCCTGATGTCGAAACCGAGCCTGGTGAGCAGGTCCATCTTCCCTTCGAGCAGCAGCACTGCGTCCACTCCCAGCTCCAGGTCCACGGGGAAGAGCGAGGTTTGCGTGCAGTGCACGTTGCTGTCGGACAGGGTCCTGATTGTGCGGTCGAACATGATGCGTTCGCGAGCGCGGGAGATGTTAACCACCATCACCCCGGATGCGACGGGAGTGAGTATGTACTTGTCCTGAAGCACCATAGTCCTTCCGGACGGGACCGCACGTTCGCTGAACAGCTGTCCGTAATCCTGGCTCCTGTCCACGTGGCGGCTGTAGTCGTATGCCTCCCCCTGCTCATGCGGCTCGAAGTCAGGTTTCTCCCCGCCTGTGATGGCGAACGGGTTGTAGCTCTCATCTGCTCCTATCGAAGGGGTGCTGCCGCCGAGGTACTCGCTGAAATTGCTGCTCAGCTGCGGGAGCTGCACTGAGCTGTCAGTGTCGAAATCAATGGATGCGCCGAAGCTGTTCTTGCCCAGAGTCTCTCGCACGCTTGCGTAGATGAACTGGAAGAGCAGCGGCTCGTTTTCGAACTTGATTTCAGTTTTGGTGGGGTGCACGTTCACGTCCACGCTATGCGTATCCACCTCGAGGAAGAGGAAGTATGCCGGCACTGCCGCTTCGGGTATTAGACCCTCGTATGCCTTCATCACTGCCTTGTGGAGGTACGCGCTCTTGAAAAAGCGCCCATTCACGAAGAAATACTGGCTGCCTGGGGTTTTCCTTGCCGTGTCGGGTCGGCCGACGAAGCCGCTGACCCTGGCCACGTTGGATTCGGCCTCAATGTCCACGATGTCCGAAATCATGTTTCCGCCGAGCAAATTCAAAATCCTGTATTTCAGGGACTTCTCTTTCTTCAGGACGTAAATCTCGCGTCCGTTGTGGGTGAGTGTGAATGCGAGTCCCGGGCGCGTGATCGCCACCCTCGTGAACTCTTCCGCTATGTGCCTGAATTCCACCGTATCGCTCTTGAGGAACTTGCGCCTCGCGGGGGTGTTGAAGAAGAGGTTGCGCACCGCGAAGCTCGAGCCCACCGGGGCTGCGACGCTGGAACTGCGCAGATCGCTGCCGCCGCCTATTTTCACCTGGGTTGCGGTGTCGTCCTGGGCGCGCCTGGTCTTGAGCGTGACTTCCGCCACCGCCGCTATGCTGGCCAGCGCTTCCCCTCGGAAGCCGTAGGTGAGTATGTCGCCCAAATCCGCCTCTTCGGCGATTTTGGAGGTGGCGTGGCGCTCGAAGCAGAGCACCGCATCGGAAGGACTCATGCCGCATCCGTCGTCAATCACCTGGATAAGGGTGCGTCCCGCGTCCTCTATGATTACTTGGATTTTGCCGGCACCTGCGTCCACGGCATTCTCCATAAGCTCCTTCACGACGGAGGCCGGTCTCTGGACCACTTCCCCCGCCGCTATCATGTTTGCCAGCTGGGCAGGCAATACTTTCAATTTTCCCATCTCTCTACAGCAGGGAATAGAATTTTGCGATGAAATACAGCACGACGAATATCAGTATCATCGACACGATGCCGATAATCACCTGAGCCTTCTGCATATGGGTGCGCGTGTTCTGGTAGTGTCCGTCGCGCATCGATCCCTTTATGTAAGATCCCGGAACATATTTGCCTTCCTGCTTTTCCTTCTCGAGAGTTCCGTCCACCGCCCCGAATTTCCTTCTGCGCTCGTCCTCCTCCTGATTGTAGTAGATAGGCTTGTAATTGAATACACGGTGCTCGTTGTCACCAAACAAATTAAAAAATCCCATAGAGTGCAAATATAAGTAATTTTAAGTATTTTTGCCCTTTGTATGGTTACGGATTTCAGAATAGGACACGGATATGATGTCCACGCAATCGCTCCGGGGCTGAGAATGGTGCTCTGCGGGGTGGAGATTGAAGGCGACGCGGGCTTTGTGGCGCATTCCGACGGGGATGTGGCGATACACGCCCTGTGCGATGCATTGTTGGGAGCGCTGGCTCTGGGCGACATAGGGAAGCATTTTCCGGACAGTTCCCGTGAATACGCAGGAATCGACAGCCGTATCCTGCTCGGGCGGGTGATGGAGCTGGTGCGCGGTGAGGGTTGGGAGTTGGGCAATGCCGACATTACCATCGCTCTCCAGAGGCCGAAACTCGCGCCGTACATAAGCAGGATGCGTGAAAGCCTCGCTCAGGTCATAGGCTGCCCGGTGGAGGACCTGTCGGTCAAAGCCACTACAACCGAGAAACTGGGCTTCGTCGGTCGTGGCGAAGGCTGCGAGGTGCACGCGGTCGTATTGTTGAGAAAAGTAAGCAATTTTTAACAATTTTTAAATAAAAATTTTGCATTTTCGCAAAACATTTGTACTTTTGCAGTCCCAATTCCGAGAATTGCGGAACAGAAGTCATTGAGATATGGTGTAATGGTAGCACTACAGATTCTGGCTCTGTCAGTGAGGGTTCGAATCCTTCTATCTCAACAAATCCAATCGCGGCGGGGTAGCTCAGCTGGTTAGAGCGTCGGATTCATAATCCGGAGGTCGCGGGATCGTGCCCCGCCCCCGCTACATTTGCAGATTCTAAACTCTATATATTTTTCCGGCGCAGTACTGCGGCGGTTTTTTTATTTTATGCTAGATTTGTGGCGGTCAGAAAGGCCCTGCGGGCTCAGGTCAAAGACGGAAAACCCTCAGGCGCTGGATAATCTCACTGCAGACAGCAATTTAGTCAAAACTCCCATATCATAGCTTCATTAAGCGTTCCGTTCCACTTGGAAAAGGAACGGGTGGAACGGATGGAACGCGTGGGAACGAAAAAGAAATGTTCCGCTCCTGAAATGGAACGGAACTGATGAATTCGTTATTCGATGGCTGCATGGACGTAGTCTTTAACGTAGGCTTGAATGTATCCCTTGAGTTCTGGACTATCTATTACTTTGATGTCAGCGGCCAGCCCGATGACGAATCGGCCTACGCCTTCAAGACTGGTTACGGTCGTATCCAGAATCCAATGTGATCCGTCCTTTGTTAAGTCTCGCCCTGCGAGCGGAAATTCTTCTAGCAGCAGAGACTTGGCCCTGGTGTTGAGCCGAAGGCGCACCGGTATAGACTGCTGACCGGACATTCGGAAAACGTCGACCGTGAGACGGAGATGGTCCGTCTCGTGCTCCCACGTCTCGTCCAGCACCTCGACCTCATCGATACGGGCAATCTTGAAAATGCGATTCTCTCCTGCCTCGATGTCCCACGCAATCACATCAATCATTTCCGAGGTGAAATCAAACGGCTCCACAATGCGGTCACGGGTATTGTTGCTATGGCCGGACTGATAGTTCTTCAAGATGACCTTCCGCTTGTTGTCCCGGGCCGACACCAACGCCTCGATGTTGGGCGCATTATTGCACCGCTCCGTATAGTTGGCAATGCTGGTGCAGTCGTAAACGCTGTATAGTTTCCGCTTGAGATCCTTCCGGAGCGTATTGGTGACCGAAAGATTCTCGATCATATTGTTTAGGATGTAAGCCTCCTCCTCGGTGAAATAGATGAACTTGGCAAGATTCGGAAATCCCGTGGACATCTTCCCCATCTGGTACACATTGCCATAGAGCTTGTTCACCACCAGGCCAGCGTCGCGCATCGTGTCGATGTAGCGGTACACCGTACGCGTTGTGGTCCCCATCTTCGCCGCCAAATCTTCAATGGACAGGGTCGTATTCCCCGTCATCAACTTCATCAGGCGCAGAAGTTTGACTATTTTGGTCTGGTCTATGTCCTTCATCATTCAAGACGTTACCTATGGTAAATTAGTCTAATGGTTCGGGTTCGTTATCATTATCTGCGCCATGCGCCTCTGTTTCCTCCGGTGCAGTCAATTGCCGAAAAATATCCAAGAATGCACTGTTATTGTAGAAATAAGTCTCATCCTCTTGAATCTTCTCTTCCATAACGGATAGGCCGTAATTGATATACTCTTCCATTGTGGACATCAAGAGGTTAACAGTCTCGTTGAGCGTTCTGTTTCCTTTTTCAAGTTCCAGCCAATCAATTTCAGGAGTCTTTGACACCAGGGCGATAAACATGTATTCGCGCAACCTCGGATAAGCCTTCCTTCCTTTACGCGACTCAATATTACCCCAGTACTGGATAGGTTGTCCTAAATCTTTAATGCCGGAGTCCTTACTCAAGGGTAAGCGCTTATTGCTGTATAGACCAATGAAAAAGGCCATAATTAATGCCTCATATCCAGCGCCGAGGACTTTGCCTTTTGCATCGGATGCTTCATTTGTCCCCTTACCAAAATCAGTTAAGGGTTTAATGATACTTTCCTCGAAATGCTTCTCATATGATGGGTTCTTCTTCCCCCATGATTCGAAAGCCGATACTATTGGGTTGTATGTGTATGCCATGGCGAATTAAATGTCTTCAATAACTGTTTGGATAGTTGAGAGGTCTTCTTCTACAAAAGGTCGCTTGAGTTTCAAACGGTATTTCTTGGCGTTGATTTTTTCAATCTTGGACTTATCTAATAAAGATTCTCCAAGAGAGTTTTCTTTCTCGGTCAAGAAACTCTTGGTGACAATAATAGTCTGCTTTTGGATGTCGCCAATAACGCTGAAAAAGTCTCCTTCCTTCGATCCTGTGAATGAGGACGTAGGGGCATCAAAAATGAGTGGATAGTCATTCTCGTGCTTGATGGTCGTAAGCTTTGCGACAGCGAAGAGCAAAGACATATACATAGTGGTTTTAAGAGCTGTATTCGGATTGTAAACCCTCGTACCGTCAACATCAACGAGAATAATCTCTGCTGAGTCATCCGGTTTCTCAACTATACGTGCAGTGCCTCTAAAGTCACCCTTATTCAATTGTGCGAGATACTCATTGGCGGCTTCCTCTAATTGATTCAAAAACTCTCTCTTATTTGATTGTTTTGCCGCAGTGAAAGCATTAAGAATCTTCAGAATAGCCTGACTGCTCCTGGCATACATAGCCGCAGAAGATTCCTCGGAAATTTTGGAATACTCCTGACGATAACCCGCTAAGTCCTTTTCGTGTTTCTCAATTTGAGTGCTCAAATACTCAGAACTTCTTTCCGCCTGCATGCGGCCACTCCACCATTCGGAGATTTCATAATAGGCGGAGACAAGCTGATCTTCTGTAAGTCCTTCGGTCTGAGCAAGTATCTTCTTTTTGCTATCTTCTTCCCGGTCTATATTTGCTGTAATCTTATCAATCTGTGAATGCTTTTCAAAATTAAAGATAATAGCCTTTGTGATAAACCCGTCAAGATTTGTCAGGAAACGCATATTATTATGCAGGGAGTTGTACATCCTATTAAGCTCCCCGATATAGTCATTTTTGAAAAGAGGTTCGACTTCCTCTTCGTCCTCAACTGTTTTTTTAGATGCCAAAAAAGCGTCAAGACGGGCTTGCATGAAAGCGTACTCTGGTGTTCCCTTATGAGCAGGACGACCACACACTTTGCATATCTCGTCATTCAGCATTTCACGCATTGTATTCTCATCCGGGACATTAATAGCAAGAGGGACATGCCCGTCTACTAATTCTTGCTGAATGGTCTTTGCAAGTTTTTTAGCACCAATTTCCTGATCATACTTACTTTGTTGGGCACGCTTGGACTTCTCCAATTTCGCAACCAACTGTCTGAACTCTTCTGCGATAGGCAGGAATCCCATCAATATCCACATTTCATCAAGGAGGCGGAAATTGTATTCTTCCTTAATTTCCCCCTGAGCTTGTTTCAACTGTTCTTTAAGGGTGGCGAGCCGCTCATTCGTGCTATGGAGAAGAGAGGATGCTTCCTTGTTCTGTTCCAAGTTTTCGAGTAATGACTGGAAGTTCGCTGCCTCCGTTTGCTTGACTTTAAGCTCGGATTTTAAATCTCCAAGTTTCTCTTCCTCGGACTTAATAAGCCCTCTAAGTCTTGTAGCCTCTCGCGTGTTCTTTCGATCGGAACTCATAGCATTATCTGTGGCCTTCTCAGACAAAGACTTTGCTCTATCCATAAAGTGTAGGTATGGATCAAAGTTCCTAACCTGGCTGAAGGTCTCAACCAGGTATGCCAACGCTGCAGGTTTGTTAAAGATATTAAGTTCCTGTTCTCCCTTAAAAAGGCAATACTGTCGTACTGATGAGGGGAAATCTCTATCGAACTGTGCAAGTGCAGCATTTCCATCACGGACATCCTTCTCCACCCCATTCTGAATATAAAGCCTCACCGCAAAATTAGACGGCGATATTTCTCCAGAAAGCGTTTTGGTGAATTTGAAGGACTTTTCATATATTCTTTCGCTTCCGTTGCATACATACGTCATGGAAACCTTAACATTCGCAGATTCCGTGCTCACTAAGTCCGAAATCTTCTTTTTCGACACGTATTTGGTATCCACTTTGGGCATTAGGTCTGTGGTGTCAAAAAGCCACTCCAAGGCCTCGAACAAAGTTGTTTTGCCCTCTCCATTGGCGCCGATCATCAAAGTCAGGCGATCCCCGACTTCAATCGTATTCACCCCGTAATAACTACGGAAGTTTTCCAGCGTAATACTTTTGATAATCATACCAATAGATTGTTATTAAGATAATTGAAAATGATTTGATAGACTCGTTTCTGTTCCCCCTGGTCTTCGGAGCCATTTAATTCCTTGATGATTTTAGCAACAGTAGCCACGACGGGATTGCTTGAGTCAAGCGCTTCCGAAAGGCTCTCGTAGTCTGCTGCATCATAACCATAGGAGGCCTGCAACTGCGGGTCTTTCAAGACCAACATGAGCATTTTGTCTTTCTGTGTTATCATACGTGTTCATTATTATATAAATTCAATCCATAGTGCCTCATGACGGGACCAAGTTCAATCTGCGAGAAAGAGGGATTCTCAGAAAGCATAGAGAAGTTCTTTACTCTAATCAATTCATTTCTGAGTAACACCTGTTCCATTTTGAAACTGTCGCATGCGCTTCCTACCTCTGGAATAACCACGAGGTCGTGAAGGACCGCCATATGTTTGTCCGGATGGGTTCGTAAAACTCTTCCTCGTCTTTGAATGAACTGACGAGGATTGCCAGTGCTTGCGCAGAATACCGCCATTTCACTTCGAGGAACGTCCACACCTTCGTCCAGGCACTTCATTGATGTTAATACCTGCAATTTCCCTGTAGCAAAATCTCTTAATACGGCATCTCGATCAGTTTGCCCAGAGACAAATCGCTTCACGGTAATATATTTATCAATATCCGATACTATCTGAGTGAAGACATCAATCAGATGATCGGAGACGGCATCATCGTCGAGTTGCTCGCTCTTGTCAAAGATGTCAGAATCTTCAATATAATCTGGTTTATTACCTTCCGGAACATAAACCAAAGAAAACTTTAGATCCCCCTTTTCCTTAAACCTTTCCTCCATTATATTCCTAAAAGCAGCCACTTTATTTTGGGCTTTATGGATTATGCGTTTACGGGCAAGAAGAAGCTTCTTAAGAACTTCGTCCTGTTTGTCAAAGCATTCCTTACTGTAATTGAAATATTTAGAAATCTTTATTGAGAGATCTATATACTCCTCCATTTCGGTCTCTGTAAGCCGTACCATGTGGGGGTAGTAATAATACTTACAAAGGACGCCGTTTTTGATAGCGTCTTCCATCGAGTATTCAAAGGTATATTGCTCTTTAGCACCGAAGAACTTGAATATTCTTTCATTTACCTCGGGCTCATATTGCCGTTCAGGTGTAGCAGAGAGTCCGATTCTTCTTAAATACGCAATCTTGTTCAACTTCTTTAATATAGACGGCGAGCCCATATTATGCGCCTCATCAGCAATCAGTAGAACCTTCTTTCGGTCGAAACTATTAAGTATATCAAAGACAGACTCCCTGGCGAAGGAAGCATATGTTGAGATGATGATGAAACTCTTGGGCACCTCATTCTCCTTCAGCATCTTTTCCTCCATTTTAATGAGTTCGATGCGCTCTTTCCACTTAGGGTTCTTTGAGAAGAGTTTGATTATGCGAGAGAATTTGAATTTACGGCACTCTTCCTCCCACTGATTAACCAGAGTTATTGTCGGGACAAGTATTATGGCCATATAATAGCCACAGCGGTTGTAAATCTCTAGAAGGCAATTAAGAGAAGTAATCGTCTTACCAGTACCAGTTGCCATCGCGAACAACCCTTTTTGCCCATTCTTTTTCCAATTCTCGAAAGCCTGTTTTTGATAGTCTCGAGGCCCTGAGCTATAAGGGAACTCTGGTTGAGATTCATCGCTTTGGGTAGTGACAGGCTTCCGTTTTATTGACTTTTTATATTCCTTCAGTTTGCGCTCCACATTGAGCAGGTCTTCAATATCCTGACCACCAAAGGACGAAACAATCGCTTCTTGGAGCTCGTCTGCGGAAAGATATTCTATATCATCCTCAATTTGAGCCATCAGTTTGTTAAAATGCTCTTTCTGGTTCAAGAGTTTCTTTTGGATGGCTGAGTCCGGAGATGTACTTAGGAAGATGTTAATCTCTTCAAGATTATTAAAGAGACCACCCAATGTAAAATTCGCTGAACCGGAGAACCCGACCACAGTACCCTCGAGATCGATGAATTGTCCTTTCTTAGTATGGGCGATACCTGAAGTTGATTTTGGCTTTATGATTTGTATTTCAATACGATTCTCTTGAATTAAGTATGCTAAGCACTTGAAGAAATGCTCGCCATACTCGTCAAGAGAGGTTCGCAAAGATTTCCAATCTGTCAAATCGAGACTTAAATTGATGCCGCCCTCGAGACCTGCCGTGATTGCTTTTTTATCATCGCCAGATACGATTTGGTTTATCGCCATCCTCATTTTACCTCCGTGGCTTATAAAAGAGGCAAATGAGCCGGCAAGCACATTAATTGCTGCGGAGTTAAAATAGCCGAGTTCTATATCGAAGAAGTAACTATTCTCCAATGCATTGGAAAAGAACTCATAAGGAGTGTGCTTCCCCTGAGGCGTATAAGTTCCGTCTTCAGACCATATTACATCCTTGAGCATAATCCTCGTTCTCTATATGAAGCAGTTGGCACAAAAAGCATCGTTATCGTCATCCAGGTTGTCAATGAGCCGGCAACTGGCACCAGCACGTTGGGCTTCCTGTCTTTTTATGGCATCGAGTTTAATCTGACGAACTCGCTCCGGCTTGCAAAGGTCAGCCAGACTCTCATTTTGGTTCCATGTGTACCCGTCTTTCTCAAACTCCATCGCTTTGGCGTATAAGTCAGGATGCTGCTCATAAAGCCATACCCACTCAATTTTCTGTTGGAAGAAACAGAAGTAGCAGCCAGAACGGCTTCGGTTGTATGTGCCTTTTTTCCCATCAACTTCAAACACGATGGGGTTATAATAAGCGGGCACGCCAACACCACTATCTTCCAGGATCTGGAAAATGTCAGCTTTGACCAGCACGTCATCGTTATCCACCAGAGGGAATTCGTCCAGTTGACCAACTGGATAGTCCGTAGTCTTTAGGAATGCGAACACAACCCTGTTGAAAACCTTAACATCTAAATCCAGTAAGGCATTAAGCTTCTTGGAATAGAAGAAGGTCTTAGACAGTGGTGTGTCTACGATTTTGAGGGCTTCCTGAAGAATATCTTCAGGGCAAATCGACTCGTAATAGTCGTGAATCTGGGCGATGTTATCGTTGCTTAGAACCTTGTTGATGACATCGAGACTCCAAATGTTCTTACGGAACGGGAAGATAGCCTGAATGTTGGGCTTAGTGGAAATGTAACCTTCACGGACTTCATCACCACGGATGCCCACATAGGATATAGCCGGCTCGTCGCCGACAAATTTTTCCATCTCTGCCAACTTCATTTTCTGGGTACACCATCTGGCTTGGGGAGAAGGAAGAAAATTGCCACTGGCCTTAAGGAAATGGTGGAAAGGGGTCGGCTCAGGACTGCCTTCAGCGGCTCTCAATATTTTAATGCCACCGAGGTACGAATCGAGGCGTGCTATGAGCAATTCCGTCTCAGCCAGTTCGCATCCAGTATCAGAATTGTAGTACTCGACTTTGAGATCCGGGTACTTATTCTTCATGTAAATGGCGAGGGCTGCGCTATCCTTACCGCCAGATATTCCAAGTATATGTCTTACCATAGTATCAATTCTTAATCTTGTCTGCCAGCATCTCAAGAAGGATACAAACGTCCAGGTTGGAATCGCCAGAAAGGAGTTTCTCTAGTTCTGCTTTCCGCTTTTGAACTTCTGCACGCTTGGGTTTAGGCAAGCGATAAGTCTTCTGTTGCTCGTTTACGCCGTTGGTATTCAAGAGCCCAAAACTGTAGAGCGTATCATCCGAGTCAGCTTCTGCTACATCTGATATACCGACGTAACGGTCAAGTTCATAGAAGAGGAATATAATGTTATCCAAAAGGGATTCTTCTTCCTTATCCCTCAACTTGTATAACTGTTTGTCTAGAACAACACTGGAGATTCTTTCTATAAACTCCTTGTTGGTCTCCGCTGGAGCGAGTACCCTATCAAGGAATGATCTTGCCTTCTGGGTAAGCAGGTGTTTCTTGACACGAGCATACCTTGCGGTTAACACTGCTTTATACGACTCATAATCTGCAGGAAGCCCCAGTTTCTCTATTAACCGGTCTTCTATGCGTTTAATGAGTTCCGGATAGCAAGCATTTAATTCCCGAACAGCAGAACGTATCTTATCCAGATAGTCCTGGATGAAATCATCATCCAAAGCATCTCCGCGATAGCCCAGGGATTCTGGGAGCTGTTCGAAGAACACCTTCTCGGGATCTACAGCATTAGCAAGCACATCGCGGAACTTAGCGACATTCGGGTTGCTGAACTTATATGTATGCTGAGCGTACTCGTTGAGGTTCTTGAAGAAGTACAGGAACGGTTTGAAGGTGTTAGCGAAGGAATCTTTGCTCAAAGCAATCTCGTCGTCCTTCTTAAGGAACTGGCGATATTTCCTGAAAAACTCCAGTTTCACCCCGCTTACGCTAAAAGCCTTGATGGTAAAATCACCAGGATGCTTCCACAATAGATCGAAAACCTCACGATTGATGCCCATAACGTAGTTACCGGCAGCACCATAGAGAGCGAAGTCCTGCTGTTTGATATACAGATAAATCGGTATCCAGAAATCGATAAAACCCTGTTTCATCTTGAAGGGGCGGGACATCAATATTTTGATGAGTTCACTCACTCTTCGAGGGCGATCCACAGTCTTCGCAACAAACTCCTCGCAGGCATTCCAGAACTCCATGATTCTATCATCGGTGGGAGCATCGAAGACATACGCCCCGTCCTCGTCCTGGCGATGAATGCCGGTATTCTTTAGCAGTGTGATATATATCGTCTTTTCAGGCGGGAACTCTTCCGAACCAAATCCAAGGTCTGGCTGATCTGGATAGTAGAGAATCCTGTCCAGAAGATTGGATTTGGCCAAAGAAATGGCGGAGCTTAGTTTCTGCTTGTTGAACAGCTCATTTTGAATGGCCGGCGTTCCTGAATAAACCTCAGCGCAAACAGATGATAGCAGTTTATTAAAGTCTTTCTTGGAATGAATCTGACATTCCTGTCCCTTGAATATCCAAGTTACATTGCCGCTTCCATCAAACAGGTAATCATTCAGAGCAGAGTTGAGGCAATTCTTTTCAAACTCCTGAATGTTCGAAATCTCCCGTTTCGCCACCTGGTCGTCAACGGCAACCTTTTCCGCAATGTACTGGAGTTTCTTGATTTCGTGAAGGTGCTTGACTATGTCGGAAACATTGTTGAACACAGCAAAGAGTAAAGCCTCCTCACTGGATGCCGATAGCGCCTTGACCTGATCCATACAACCATCCTCGAGCGGGAAGATGAGTTCGCAGAATCCATCTATATCACCGTCTGGAATCTTTGCTTCCGGTTCATTCAGGACTACGAATGAGAAATACCTGGGCGTTCCTTTTGAATAGAATGCTGCCGATGCGGAAGCAATACGAGGCTTGATGTAATCCCTTAGTTCATCTACGGTTGCAGACGGTGTGGGAACCATTGTGGCAGCACGGAGAAGTTCTGCCTCTATGTTGATGTCAGTCCCCTCGAATAGGATATACTGGGACTTGTAAGTGGCATACCTGATTACCTTGACCCTTTCCAGTTCTCGTATAACTTTACCTGCATTTCCGATTCCAAGAGCACATTGGCAGTACTTTTCAAGTGCCTCACGGTTGAGGGAAGTTTCAGATGAGCCAAAAATGCTAAGCAGGCCAATAGACTTTACAACTTTCTGCGCATCGGAAATAAACTCATCGGAAAGGATGCCACTTTCTATGCGCCCGAGGGCGACCTTGATGGCAGACCAGCCAGAGGATTCCAGATTGACCTGGGATATTTCCGAATAGAAGTTGTAGATGGCATAGTCATATACGTCTGCTAGGTTATAAGTCTGGTGCGGTTTTCTTAGATAGTTGAGTACCGAAAACTGCCCAGTGGTCGTAAGGAAAGAGAAGAGAGACCTTTCATTCTGGCCATATTTCTGGATTGCCAATGTGAGGCAAGATGCAGCAAGAGGGTCAATAGGATTCAGTTTGCGTGCTGTATCCTCAGAGAAACTATCTGAGATAAATCGACACTGTTTCGCCAGAGCATAAACTGATACAAAGTCAGCCTCGTCTGCTTTCTGCTCAGGTTTTAGGTCCAATTGCTCTGAAGCAAGATAAAGGAGTTGTTCGACCGGTTCGCTGAAGACAATCTCCTTGAAACGGCCTTTAACCTTCTGCCATTCTTGGCGTTGAGACTCAGAAAGTTTTGACGAGTAGGAACTGAAATTCTGGTGAAGAGTTGTCAAGAGTATAGCCTTACGGCGATGGTCGTTTAGGATTTCACAAAACTGCTGTATGAAATATAACTCTTCCTCTGGATTGTTCTTTGCTGCATGTTCGAGAACCTTACCAAACTCGTCGACAACAATAATAACTGCTTTATTCTTGGCCTCTGCTCTCTTGCAGTATTGCTTCAAGGCGTCTAAAGCGTTATTTTTTTCAGTGTTTAACTTGTTGGCAAGAAGCCGCTGAAGAGAGGCGTATTCCCCTACAATATTGAGCAAGTAGAAAGAATCCAGGCCAAAAAACACAGAACGATTGCTAAGCAGAGAAGTATCTTTCCCTCTCAATCCTTTTTCAAGGGCCATAATGAAGCTGGACTTACCTGTTCCATATGTGCCTATTATTGAGAAAGAATGAACTCCAGCAGCAACGCTGGAAACTATTTCACCAAGTACACGCTTAACATTAGGTGTAACTATGTATTGGAAGTCATCTTGAACTCCAATCTCAATATTTACTGATGCACTGTATTTCATGCCTCCGCGTAATAATGATTAAGAACGGCGGCTGAATCTATGTCGTGAATGAACTGAAGGTTCTTCACTCCGCTGTTATCGGTATATGACAAATCTTCCGGATGTTGAGCTACTATTTCACGAAGCAACTCAATGAAATTCGTTAGCGAAAGACCAAAAATGAGAGCTAATTCTTGCATACCATCAAGGGAAACTGTGTTGTCTTCTCCTTTGTAGTCCAAAAGGGCGTACAACAGGATGTCTGGGTCAATATGACTTGGATCAGTATCGCCAAAGGCAAATCGATCCGGCCCTACTGCATTGATGAGGCCAAGGTCCAAGAATATTGCGGAGAAATCCTCATTGCTCCTCAGTTCGGAAGGGGTGACATAATTATGAAGGAGAACGCCAATATCCTTCTTTACAGTATTCTCGTTGTACACGTTTTTTTGATCGGGGACATTGCACTTACGGCGCACGAATGCTAAAAGCTGATTTCTGTCAAACTCTCTTTTCTCGCGCTGAAAATCAAGGAAGGTCAGATGATAAAGACTGGCTACCTTTTTAGTGAGGATATAATAGTGAAGCAACCAAAGGGTTCCTTCGTCCTCAAGGTAGGGATCATAACCACTCTTTGAGTCAAATATTGATTTGGCGAAATGAGTTGGAATATCGTTAACGCTCAGTCCGAAAGCGCGGAACCAAAAACGAATGGAGGCCACCATATTTTTACCAACACCGAGTGCTGCAACAGCATCAGGAGAGGAAAAGTTCACGCCTTCATTCATCGCATCATAAGCCTTCTTAAGCCACAGGGGTTTACAAAAAAAGGACTCATGACCAGAAAAGGAATATCTGCCCATATAACTGGTATTAGTACAATCTTGTAGGAAAACAGGCAAAACTTTGCCAATTATACCTGACAAGAGCAAGCATATTATTTTTGTATGTTTTGTAAGGTTTTACTTTCTTGATTACAAATTTAGTGAATTTTTGTATAAGACAGTGTATTAGAGTATAGAAATCGACACGAGTGACAAGATGCTGTCACTAAACCTGTCGAAAGAATATAAAAATAACGCCCCCGTCCTGAGGGCGGAGGCGCAGAAAAAGAGTACTGCTAATCTCGGCTACTTTGCAGGATGCCGGCGAAGCCAAGAGCGATAGTTGTGCTTGAAAGCCTTGAAAGCGTGCCTGAACTCGTCATCGTGGAGACATGCCTCAATGTGACGCAGCATCTGTTCGTCGGTATAATCGTAGAGATGGTGGCGTTCTATGTCATACCGGACATCATGCGCCAACAGTTGGGGCTGGTTGAACTTCATGACCTGCTGATCAGGGTAACGCTTCGTTACCGCAACGACATAGTTGTAAATTCTTGTCATTGTTGTTGAGGTTTTAGATTATTGATGTAATTGGTGATTCCTTCTACGTGAAGGGCTACGATAGCACGTATTCCTTCATCTGATTCGAGGTATTCAAGCGACCGGACCGAATCCTAAAATCCATTCTCGGAAAGCGCAGCCGCACAAGCGGTATGCCTGAGGATATAGAAGTCCGATTCGTAGTCCGGGTCGCCATCAGAGTAATCCTTGCGGATTCGGTGGCCTTTCAGATGCTGCTCGGCAGCAAAGTATAGGCGGTCGGCCAGGAGGTCTCCCGCAGTCTGCCCCGGGAGGTGTAGCAGCACCAGCCGGGGCGATTGGACCTCGGGAGTGTGGAGCTGTGAGAACTCGAATTGCTGGATGCGGACTATTTGACGTAATAGCCGCCGGTCTTTGCGGAGCCACGATACTCAATCTGTGACTTCTCCTTCAGTCGGGATAGCTGTTTTTCAATGGTGTTTATTGAACGCCCGAGTCTCTCTGCAATTTGGTTGGCTTTAATGCCTGGATTGCTATGGATGAGGTCATACACCTGCTTGAGGCTTTCGCCAATCGCGTTTACTCCACCTCTTTCTCCGTCATTTACTCCGTCATTTACTCCACCACTCAAGTACGGAGTAAGTGATTGCTTAAAGCGAATGGTCAGGTAGACAAAGCCGTTTGCCAGTTCGAATTCCGGCTTGGGAAGGCCGTTCTCTTTGCAGAGATCGAAGATGTCGGGGATGCCTCGGCCCCAGGCTTCCATCAGTCCGCTCTTGAAGAAGACTTTGCTGATGTCGATGTATGGCTTCATTGATTTGTAGTCGCAGTGGCCTGTGAACTTCATCACAACGTCCGGCGGGACGCCGTTGGAGAGGGCGAAGCAGATGAAGGTCTTGCGGCCTGTGTGAGTGCCGATGAGTTCGTACTTGGGATAGACTTCGTCGTAGCGGGTGCCGTTGCGGTAGCAAGTGATGTGGTGAATGTCGGTTTTGCGGACTTCGACTACGTCGCGTTTATTACGGTATACAAAACAAAAATCCTGCCCTCGAAAGGAAGGCAGGAAATCTTTTTGTCCCCTCGCCCGTCAAATGGGCAAGGATTGAGGATGGCCTTTGCTTGCATTGTGATTCCGGCGCGACTCGAACGCGCGACCCACAGCTTAGAAGGCTGTTGCTCTATCCAACTGAGCTACGGAACCAATCCTTGATTGAGTCTGCAAATATAGAAATAATTTCTGAATATCTGCATATTAAACCAATTCAATGCCTGATTTCCTGCATTCTTCGCGCATTTCCTCGGGCCAGATGCTGCTTTGGATTTCTCCAATATGCGCTTTCCTGAGCAGGAGCATGCAGAGTCTGGACTGGCCTATGCCTCCGCCAATGGTATATGGCAACTGACCGCTAAGAAGCTTGCTGTGGAACTCCAGCCCCTCCTTGTATTCCTCGCCCTTCTCGCGCAGCTGCGAGCGCAACGAGTTCTCGTCCACCCTTATTCCCATACTCGAGAGTTCGAACGCGCCCTGAAGCACCTCGTTCCAAATCACTATGTCGCCGTTCAGGCTCCAGTCGTCATAGTCTGCCGCGCGCAGGTCGTGAGGCTTGCCGTCGGAGAGCTTCCCGCCTATGCCCATAATGAACACGGCTCCCGCCTCCTTTGCGATACGCGCCTCCCTCTGCTTTGCGTCGAGACCCGGGTAACGCTGGAGAAGTTCCTCGGAATCAATGAATTGTATCTCTTCCGGGAGTTGCAGGCCGAGCTGCGGGAACTCCACGTAAAGTTTGTTCTCCGTCACCTTCACGGCCTCGTAGATGCGGCGCACCACCTTCTTGAGGAACTCCCTGTTCCTGTCTTCGCGGCGTATCACCTTCTCCCAGTCCCACTGGTCCACGTACAGGGAGTGGAGGTTGTCCAGGTCCTCGTCCGGGCGCAGCGCATTCATGTCCGTGTATATGCCCCTGCCCACGGGAACCTGCATCTCCGCAAGTTTCATCCTCTTCCACTTCGCCAGGGAATGCACCACTTCCGCGCGTCTTTCTCCCATACTTTTGATGGGGAAGCTGACCGGCCTTTCCACTCCGTTGAGGTCGTCATTGATGCCGGTGCCGGAAAGCACTACCATAGGTGCAGTTACCCTGAGAAGGGCGAGCTGCGCGGAGAGGTTCTCCTGAAACATGTCTTTTACGCATTTGATGGCCTTTTCCGTGGCTTCCACGGAACCAAGCAGATTGCGGTAGCCTTTTGGAATGATGAGTCCCATGATTATTCCTCCTTCTTTTTGCCGAGTGTCATGCTGAAATATGAGATGATGCCAAGAACTATTATGAGCAGCGCGTGCAGTTCGTGACTGAGCGTGGCGTAAACTATGCCGGTTTCCCAGGCGGCGCCGTACAGACTCTGGATGCACAGGGCGACAAGGTAGTGGTAGGCGCCGATACCCCCGGGCACCGGAATCACCGAAGCGATGTTGCCCACGCCGGAGATGAAGAGAGCGTCAATCAGGCCCAGATGCGCGAGGCTTGGAACGGCAAGGAGCATAAAGTAGCTCATCAGCAGATACATAGCCCAGATTCCGAGGGTGCTTGCCAGGAATGCGAACTTTTTCCGGATGTGCGCGATGGCGACAAAGCCCTTGCCGACTCCGCGTATCGCGGTGGCATTGGTGGCGCAGAATTTGGATTTTTTCTCGAAGCGGAACACCAGGAAGCCGTATAGCACAATCAAGGCGACCACTGCCAGCACGATCCACCAAAGCGAGAAGTCAAGGCTGCCCTTGAGCGGGCCGAGCAGGTTGTTGATGAAGAAGTCCCCGAAGAAATCCCAGCTGAAGAGAAGCGCAACGACGAAGATGAGCAGGATAGCGAGCACGTCGAAAAGACGCTCGCAGATAATCGTGCCCAGAGCTTTCTCGACGCTCATACGCCTGGTGCTGACGGCTGCGCAGCGCATAAACTCACCCACTCCCGGAAGCACTATGTTGGCCATGTTGCTGACATTGATGGCATTCCATACCTTGCGGTGCTTTACCTGTGGGTCGAAAGGCTCGAGGAGTATGTGCCAGCGCAGCTCCCTGAACACGAGAGCCAGCACGGATGCAAGGAAGAAGAGCATTACATAGCCCCAGCGCGTCTGTTTGATGTCGGCGAGGAAGTCTGCCCAGTTCACGCTGCGGAAGGCGAAGTACACCAGCACTGCTGCCAGGATAAATGACAGGGAATATTTTATAGCTTTGGATGCTTTCTTGTTCATATAATACACTAAAAACAAATGTTGAAGTTCACAAATTTATGCTATTTTTGTAAAATATGAAAACAATACTCGGAATAGGTAATGCGCTGACCGACATTTTGGCGGTTCTGCCGGACGATACGCTGCTCGGGACCTACCATCTTCCTAAGGGAAGCATGCAGCACGTGGATATGGAGACCGGAGACAAGATCTGGGCGGCACTCAAACCCCTGGGTGTAAAATACGTGGCCGGAGGCTCCGCGGCCAACACCATCACCTGCACTTCCATCTTCGGGATGCCTTCAAGCTTCATAGGCAAGATAGGCGATGACGAGCTGGGCCTGCTCTTCAAGAGCGACCAGGAGCAGTACGGCGTGAAGACCAAGCTCTTCAAAAGCGAACACTCCAGCGGTCGTTCCATGGTCTTCGTGACCGGGGCGAACGCGGAGCGCACCTTCGCCGTCTATCTTGGCGCAGCCCTCGACCTCGTGGCCGAAGACCTGAGTCCGGAAGACTTCGTGGGCTACGACTATTTCCATATTGAAGGATATCTGGTTCAGAATCAAACCCTTATACGCAAGGCGGTGGAATATGCCCACCAGGCCGGCTGCATCATCTCCCTCGATATGGCCTCATACAACGTAGTGGAGTCCAACCTGGCCTTCCTGCATGACATCGTGGAAAAATATGTAGATATTGTCTTCGCGAACGAGACCGAGTCCAAGGCTTTCACCAAGCTCTCCGACCCGGTCGAGGCTCTGGATGAAATCTCCAAACTCTGCCGCATAGCGGTCGTGAAGGTGGGCAAGGACGGCAGCTGGATCCAGGCAGGGGATGAGCGGCACTTCATCGAAGCTTATCCTGCAGCCACCGTGGACGCCACGGGCGCCGGAGACACTTATGCCGCCGGATTCCTCTATGCACATTCCCTCGGCATGCCGCTGGAAATCTGCGGACGCACGGGCTCGATAATCGCAGCCAAGGTGGTGGAGGTTGTGGGTACAAAAATCGACATCCCGCGCTGGAAGGCGGCCAAGCAGGAAATCAGGGAACTCTTCGCAACGGTGGGGACGGAGCAATGAAGAATCCTTTTAAACTGTTGTTGCGCCGCATAGCCCTGGGACGGCGTCGGAGTGATGTCCCGCACGGCATCACCCCGCTATCGCGCCTGCGCTGCGCCACTGTGCTCATAGATGCGGAGCAGCAGGACGCCGAGGCCACTGCAGGTGCAGCAAGGCAATTTTTCGGCTATCACAATATCGGAGTCAAGATACTCTGTCCGAGCAAGGACGACTGCAACATCATCGGTGGTCTCAAGAAATCCCGCCGGGGAGAGCCGTTCGCGGCCGGAGATGCCGAAATCTTCATTTCCCTTCTCGACAGGGAAGACAATTTCCTTTCCGACAACGAAGCCGTCCACAGCCGCGCCGTCTTCAAGGTGGGAAGGCGGGAGATTCCCGGGAAGGTTTACGATATGATTATCCTTCCTCCTGACGGGGAGAAGGCGAGCCAAAGTGCCGTTTTCTCCGCATTCAAAGAGTATATCATCAAAATCAGATAATAATATGGGCACTACAGGCAAGTATATCTCCATAGCCTTGAAAGGCTACGCTATGGGAGCCGCAAACGTGGTTCCGGGAGTGAGCGGAGGCACCATAGCCCTGCTGACGGGCATATATCAGAATATCATCGGGGCGCTGAACGCAGTGACTGAAAAGAAGACCTGGACCTCCCTTCTCAAGGGAAGGTTCCGCGAGTTCTGGACTTGCATCAACGGCAGTTTCCTCGTTGCCCTGTTTGTCGGAGTCCTGCTCAGCGTCTTCACACTCGCCAAACTTATGACCTGGGTTCTGGCATACTACCCTGTGCTCACCTGGGCCTTCTTCTTCGGGCTCATCATTGCCTCGAGTGTCACCATGTTCAGGGATATAAAGGGCTGGAAGGGGGTCGACGTTGTTTTTCTTGCCTTGGGTCTGCTGCTCGGGCTTGCAGTGTGTACGCTCTCGCCCACGAATACTCCCGATGATCTCTGGTTCTTATTCGTCTGCGGCGCTCTCGCCATCTGCACTATGATACTCCCCGGCATCTCCGGCAGCTTCATCCTGCTGATTCTTGGAAAATACGACTACATAATGCAGGCCGTGACCGAACTCAATGTGCCAGTGCTTCTTGTGTTTGCCGTCGGCTGCGTGGTCGGAATACTTGCCTTCTCCAAGTTCCTGCATTGGCTGCTTGCCCGCTGGGAGAAGCGCACCATGATACTGCTGCTGGGCTTCGTGCTCGGTTCGCTGGTGAAGGTTTGGCCGTGGAACGATATGCAGGCTGTAGCTGAGGCCCAGGCCCTGCGCGGCTCCGTCGCCTCCGGCGTGGAACTCCAGATCCCCGGCGCCGTCATCTGCTGCATCGCCGGCATCGCCCTGGTGCTCGTGATTGACTGGCTCGGCCGCCGCAATGCAAAATAATTCCCAAGTTGCTGCCAAATTCCCAAGTAAAATAATGCCAAATTCCCAAGTAGAATTCCGTCAAATAACCAAGTAATCTTCGCAAACGTTGGAAAATAAGCAATTTGTATTTATCTTTACAAGTGGTTTTGACACTTAACCAGACATGTTTCAACCAAAGAGCGCAATTGTTCCTGTGTAAGATGGTCACAGCCAATGTGCTCTATCACGGCATATTCTGTTTTGCTTTTTGAAATTACGAATTTCTGCTGCACGCCATTGGCAGAACATAGAAGATGGTAATTGCCTTTATAAGCCTGCTCGACTCTGACATTCTGGTAAAAGGTATCACCTATTTTGAAAGAAATCGAGTTCTGCGCATCAGGAGACAACTCCCACTCCCTCAAATGCTCATTGAGGCATTGTTCCACAGAGTTGATCCATCGCTCCCTCACGCCGCATTCCTCTGCAAATGAGCGGAAACGGGATATTGCGGAGGCAACTTCTTCTATGATTCGGACAGCCCTTCGTATTCCGTTGTCCCTGGCCAGGGACAAAGCATCCTCAATTGTATGCCCTTGCAGCTTGCCCTGCATCATCATACAATGCATCCTTTCCGGCAGGAATCCTCCTGTGTTGAAAATATATGTCAAGTCATATGCCGGAGAGAGGCTCCAGTGACCGTTTTCGTCCATCAGGAAGGAAAAGTTCTTGTTGTGGTCATCGGTATTGTTTGCCAGGATGTTGAAGACCATTCTGCGGAAAACCTCCTCCTGGGCAGATTCCTTCAGACGCATCTTGCGGCATACCATCAGCATCTTTTCGTAGCTGTCCGCGTCGGGGTACAGAGCTGCCAAAGTCTGCATATGCAGTTTGTGCGACCCGTCACGGTCAAAACGACGGGTGATGAAATGTGTCTGGCCTTCAACTTCAATCAGCCTGCAAGGCATCATGTCGATTCCGGCAGCGACTGCCATCTTGGAATATGCCATCTCCAACTCGGCAGACGAGCGTTCGGGATTTCCGAATTTCAGGATGCAATATTCAAAACCCTCCTGACCGGCAATCTGTCCGCTTCTTATTTCGCCCGTAGCGGGGTTTATTGCAATGACGGCTTTCGGCTGACGTCCTCCGGCCGAGGTGCCCACGGCAATCAATGACTGAAGTGTCAGGGATTCTTCTGGACTGATACTTACTTTCTCACGCTCCGCATAAATCCGCTGTGCCAAATCGGTCAGGGCTTTCAGATTGAGCTGCTCTGATTCCTTCAGCCCCGAGGATGCCGGTTCGAATTCCAGGGCGCCCATTCCCCTTTTGCCTATGAAGGAAAGTATATCAAGCGGCGTAATTTCCTGATTCTTGATTCCGTTCTGAATCCTCCAGCATTCGAATACCTGATTGCCCCAGGCATCAGGCAGTGAGTCGGCCAGGAATGGAGGGAGTTTGCGATAAATCTTATTCTCCCTGTCACCCATAATGGGAAGCCGGCTGGAAGGTGATTTGACAGGTGCGATGATGGGGAAAGGGTCTAAATCCCCGCCCGGAAGAGCCGGATTGTATTCAAAGTATGAAATTCCTCTTCTGGCATCCCAGGACAGGCGGCCTATCTCCCTATCCCACAACATTATCTTCAGTGCACCCGTTATCATGCTTTCTTGTGTCTGATGCGTTGAACTTTCTTCTCATCCTTTATCAAATAGGCTGATGGGGGTAGTTCGGGCAGGAGTCCGTCTATTGCGTCGAGTCTGCCTATTGCCTTCATCAGCAGGAGGAATGTGCCCAATGACAAGTTCCCGCCTGTGCCATTCTCAAACTTATGGATTGTGGTAATTGTTACCCCCGACTGCTCGGCAACTTCCTTCTGTGTCAAATTGCTGCGCAGCCTGTAATCTTTGAATCTTGCTCCGAGAAGCCTTATCAACTCGGGTATGGAATATTCGTAGTAATCGTCCATATATAACTTATACTATCATATAGTTTATTGTCGATTTACAGTATTAATTTATATAATAATTATATATATGAGACTCAAAGATACTGCATTTTCAAGCAATTAACAAATTTTGAGCCGATAAACGGGCAAATAAAGGGGTAATTGAGCCGTATTGGAGTCGCTCTGGATTTAGTAATTGCCCCTGGAGAACTCGCAGCCGCAATAATTCTGGTTATAGAAGCCCTGTTCCCTGATGATTTCGGCGCGGCGCGGCTGCAGTCCGCCCTTTCTCCAGTTATGAGCCCACCACACCAGTTCCTTCCCGCTTTCCGCTGCAAGTTCGGCGCAGACCTTCGTCCCCGCGGCATCCACCTGCTCCAGGTTCTTCCAGCGCGACGATGCCAGGGTGGTGGCAAGCACATTGAACCCGCGCTCAAGGGCGTATTGCGCCGCCCTGCGCAGACGGAACTCGAAGCAGCGCGTGCAGCGTCCGCCCCTTTCCGGCTCGTGCTCCAGGCCCCTCACGCACTCCAGCCAGGCAGCGTGGTCGTAGTCGTCATCCACGGTTTCGAGGCCCAGTTCGCGGCAATACCTTTCCAGCTCCGCCCGTCGCAGCTCATACTCCTCCTGCGGCACTATGTTCGAATTGCTGAAAAATACGAGCGGGCGTATTCCGGATGCCACCAGACATTCCAGAATTGCGCCCGAGCAGGGAGCGCAGCAGGAGTGCAGGAGCACCCGCGGCTCAGTGGAGCATTGTGGAGGGATGACTGTAATCATTTCATTATTTGCATTTTCCGCTGTCGCAGCCTGGGCAGCCGCTGCATTTGTCTTTTTTCAGGAGCTTGCCGACAGCATACACGACAAGTGCAAGCACCGCGAGGCTAACTAGCAGCGTCGGCAGGTTGAGTCTGTAGGCGAAGAAGGCGCAAATCCAGGCGACAAGACACTGGAAGAGCACCAGCACCACGGCCGATTTTCCTCCGAGCTCGCGCCGCACAGCAGAAATGGCGGCAACGCAAGGGGTGTAGAGCAGACAGAACGCGAGCAGAGACACCGCGGAGCGTGCCGTGAGCAGCGTCGCGCCCCCGAGCACCTGCAGCGTAGCAACGACGCTCTCCTTGGCGAGGAAGCCGGAAATCAGGGCGGTCACCACCCTCCAGTCGCCGAGTCCGATCGGGGCGAATAGCGGGGCAATGAGTCCGGCGAGTGCCGCCAGCATGCTGTCAGAAGGGTCGCAGAGCCTGAGCCTGAAGTCGAAGCTTTGCAGGAACCATATGACTATCGAAGCGATGAGTATCACGCTGAACGCCCTTTGCAGGAAGTCGCGCACCTTGTCCCAGAGCAGCCGCAACACGTTTTTCATTCCCGGCATACGGTAATTCGGGAGTTCCATCACGAAAGGAGTCGTGGACTCGCTGCGGTGCAGAAGTCTGGAGCAGAGTGCGACGAGCACTCCCACGGCAATGGCGGAGAGATACAGGATTATCAGGGCGACTCCACCCTTTCCCGGGAAGAAGGCGCTGGTAAGGAAGGCGTAAATCGGAATTTTGGCGGAGCAGCTGAAGAAAGGGGTGAGCAATATGGTCATTTTCCTGTCGCGGGCGGAAGGCAGGGTGCGCGTAGCCATCACGGCAGGCACGGTGCAGCCGAAACCGATGAGCAGGGACACGATGCTGCGGCCGCTGAGGCCAAGTTTGCGCAGCAGGGTGTCGCTGATGAATGCGACCCTTGCCATATAGCCGCTGTCCTCAAGCAGGGAAAGGAAGAAGAACAGCAGGAAGATGACGGGCACGAAGCTGATTACGGTGCCGACTCCGGAGAAGATACCGTCCCGTACAAGGGAGCGCACGGCAGGGGATACGCCCCAGGTTTCGAAGGCGGAGTCACATATGCCCGAAAGGGCGGAAATGCCGCTTTCCAGCAGGCCCTGAAGCGGGGCTCCTATCAGGTCGACGGACAACCATATTACCAGCGAAATCACCACGAAGAAAATCGGCAAGGCAAGGAACTTGCTGGTCAGGACCTTGTCTATGGCCTGGCTCCTGCGGTATTCCCTGCTCTCGTGAGCCTTCACGACAGTGGCGCGGCAGAGCTTCCTTATGAATGAAAAACGCATGTCTGCAATCGCCGCGTGCCTGTCCAGACCGCGTTCCTGCTCCATCTGGGTGATGATATGCTCAATCATTTCCAGCTCATTTCCTGTGAGATTCAGCATCCTGATGATTTCCTCGTCCCCCTCCACTATCCTGCTGGCTGCGAAACGGACGGGTATGTCGGCTTCCTTCGCGTGGTCCTCGATAAGGTGCATGATGCCGTGGAGACAACGGTGCACCGCGCCGCCATACTCATCGGCCGGGCAGAAGTCCTGCCGGGCCGGCGCCTCCTGGTATTTCGCAATGTGCACGGCGTGCTCCACGAGCTCTTCCACACCCTCGTTCTTCGCCGCTGAAATTGGCACCACAGGTATGCCAAGCAACTCCTCCATCCTGTTCACGCGTATTGCGCCGCCGTTCCCCCGTAGCTCGTCCATCATATTGAGCGCCAGCACTATAGGCACTCCCAACTCCATCAGCTGCATGGTGAGGTAAAGGTTGCGTTCTATGTTTCCCGCGTCCACGATGTTGATTATCGCCTTCGGCTTCTCGCGGAGTATGAAGTTCCTGGATACCACTTCCTCTGCGGTGTATGGGGAGAGGGAGTAGATTCCCGGCAGGTCGGTGACGCAGGTGTCCGGATGCTTGCGTATGACTCCGTCCTTGCGGTCTACCGTGACCCCGGGGAAGTTGCCCACGTGCTGGTTGGAACCGGTGAGCTGATTGAAAAGGGTGGTCTTGCCGCAGTTTTGGTTGCCTACAAGGGCGAAGCTGAGGGTCGTTCCCTTGGGCAGGGCGTGCTCGTGATTCTTGGAATGGTATTTTCCTCCTTCACCGAGACCAGGGTGCACGGCCTGGTTTGCGCTGTGAGTACCGTGCCCGTCGTCCATATTCCGGTAATCGGGTTTGGGGTCGGGTTCACAGGCTTCCACCCGGATGAAAGCCGCCTCGGACTTCCTGAGCGAAAGGGTATAGTCGTTAATGAGAATCTGCATAGGGTCTCCGAGGGGAGCAAATTTGAGCAGAGTAACCTTCTGCCCGGGTATCATGCCCATATCGAGGAAGTGCTGCCTGAGCGAGCCTTCCCCTCCCACCGCGATGATTTCCGCAGTCTTTCCTAAAGCTAGTTTGTCGAGAGTCATAACAAATGCAAATTTGCACATTATTCCATTAATATGGATAACCATATGTAGGTATTTTTGCTTGCTCCCTGCAAAAAAGTTTGAAAAAAGGACAAAAAATTTTGGATTTACTCCAAAATCATCTATATTTGCAGTCCCAAAGTTAAGCGGACGTGGTGAAATGGTAGACACGCTACTTTGAGGGGGTAGTGGGCGTTGGCCTGTGTGAGTTCGAGTCTCACCGTCCGCACAAAGAGGTTGATCATCCGGTCAGCCTCTTTTTTTGAAATGAACCCGATTATCACTAACTTTCCCGAATGATTTCAGAAGCTGAAGCAAAACAGAATATACGGGAGCTCCTCGAATTCATAGGAGACGATCCCGACAGGGTGGGGCTGAAAGATACCCCTGAGCGTATGTTGAGGATGTTCGCGGAAATGTTCCGTGGCTATGACCCCGCGCAGAAACCCCAGATAACCACCTTCCCCAATGGCCTGGACGGCATAATCTACGACAATATGGTCGTGGACAGCGGCACGTTTTATTCCGTGTGCGAACACCATTGCCGCACCTTCTTCGGGGATTACTGGTTCGCATACCTCCCCAATCCGAAGGGGCGCATCCTCGGCCTGTCCAAAATAGGCCGGGTGGTGGATTACTGCGCCTCCCGTCTTCAGGTTCAGGAAAGACTCGTGCACGACGTGGTGGAGATGCTCACCGAAGCCCTCGGGGAGGAGAACCCGCCTCTGGGGATGGCCCTGATGATGAGAGGCAGGCATATGTGCAAGGAGAGCCGCGGGGCAAGAAAGAGCGGAGAGATGACAACCACCTGCCTGACAGGGGCTTTCCGCAAGAGTGACCGCGTGCGCGCAGAGTTCCTGTCCTATGTAGGAAAAGCTGATTAGCTGTCCTCTTTTCCGGGAATTTCACTAAATTCGCAGGACACAATTCGTCAAAAGAAAACGACTGGAATATGAAACATACCGTACTTGTTTCCGGCGGTGCCGGATTTATCGGAAGCCACGTGACCGTGGAGCTCACTGCTGCCGGTTATGATGTCATCATTGCGGACAACTTCTCCAACTGTGACCTTACCAACTATGAAGGTGTCTGCAAGATTACAGGCAAGCGCCTTCCCCTCATCAGGATGGATTTCTGCGACAAGGCTGCCGTGGACAGGCTCTTTGCGGAGAACAAAATTGACGCCGTCATTCACTTTGCTGCCTATAAGGCTGTGGGTGAGTCGGTTGCGGAGCCGCTGATGTATTATTCCAACAACCTTGGCTCCTTTATCAACATACTCGAGGCTGCCAGGGTAAAGGGTTGCAATGTGCTCTTCTCGTCCTCCGCCACCGTCTATGGCGAGACCGACAAGCTCCCGGTGACCGAAGAGTCCCCGCGCCAGAGCGCAACCTCCCCTTACGGGAACACCAAGCAGATATGCGAAGACATACTCCGCGACAGCGTGAAGGCTTATCCCGGAATCAAGGGCATAGCCCTGCGCTACTTCAACCCTATAGGCGCCCACCCTTCCGCCCTGATAGGAGAACTTCCGCGCGGAGTGCCGAACAATCTCGTGCCTTTCATCACGCAGACCGCCATAGGCAAGAGAGAATGCCTCTCCGTCTTCGGCGATGACTATCCTACCTCTGACGGCACCTGTCTGCGCGACTACATCGACATCGTGGATCTGGCCAAGGCCCACGTTTGCGCCGTGTCCAGGATGGTCGAGGGCAGGATGAAGGAAGAGTACGAAATCTTCAACGTGGGCACGGGCCGTCCGGTCTCAGTGCTCGAACTCATAAAGAGCTTCGAAAAGGTGAACAATCTCAAGCTCAACTATAAGATAGCTCCCCGCCGTCCTGGTGACGTGGTCGCAATCTGGGCCGACCCTGCGCGCGCTGAGAAAGAGCTTGGGTGGAAGGCTGAGCGCAGCGTTGACGAGACTCTCGCCGCCGCATGGGCCTGGGAGAAACACCTCGCCGAAGAAGGGAAGTAGCCTATGTTCGTAGGCATCATCAGCGACACCCACGGGGTGTTCAGCGATCAGTTCAGGGACTTCTTCGAGCCAGTGGACGTGATATGGCACGCCGGGGATTTCGGCTCCGGAATAGAGTTCGCCGCCTCCATTGCCTCCTTCAAGCCTCTGGTCGGGGTCTGCGGCAACTGCGACGGGCAGGACATCCGCCGCGTGTATCCCGCGTTCCAGGAATTCGAGCTTGAGGGCTGCAAAGTGCTGATGACCCATATAGGCGGGTCCCCGGGCCACTACGACCTGCGCGCCCTCGCCCTGATCGACTCATATCGCCCGGACATCTTCTTATGCGGCCATTCCCACATACTGAAAGTGATGCACGACAAGCAGCACGATATGCTGTATATCAACCCCGGGGCGGCCGGTCTGCAAGGCTGGCAGGTGGAGCGCACGGCCCTGAGATTCAAAATTGAGAACGGCAAGGCTTCGGATATGGAGCTTTTCCGCCTCCCAAGATAATTTGCTATGCCACCGAAGACAAAGACACTCTGGTATTGCACAGCCTGCGGCAACGAAAGCCCCAAGTGGATGGGGCGCTGCCCGGCGTGCGGAGAATGGAACACTATGCAGGAAGCCCCCGTGCAGAGCGGGCAGAAGGCTTCCGCGGGTCGCGCTGTGGAGCGGACCAGCTCGCGCAAACCGTTGAAAATAAATGAAATCAATGGTTCCGGTGAAGCCCGCATACTGCTGGGAATGCCCGAGCTCGACCGTCTCCTGGGCGGAGGCATAGTGCCGGGGTCCCTGGTGCTTATAGGTGGCGAGCCGGGCATAGGCAAGTCCACGCTCAGCCTCCAGATACCTCTGCGAAGCAAGAGCCTCAGCACCCTATACGTCACGGGCGAGGAGAGTGCGGCCCAGGTGAAGATGCGCGCCGTGCGTCTGGGAGGCGAAGATTCCTCCTGCCTCATTTATTCCGAGACTCGCATCGAGGACATCGTTGCCCAGGCGGAGCAGATCCACCCCGACCTGATAATAGTGGACTCGGTGCAGACCATGTTCACCGACAGCGTGGAGTCGGCGCCCGGTTCCGTGAGTCAGATCAAGGAGGTGGCGGTGGCCCTGCTGCGCTTCGCGAAGGAGAGCGATGTGCCGGTCATACTCATAGGCCACATCACCAAGGACGGGTACATCGCCGGACCGAAAATCCTGGAGCACATCGTGGACGTGGTGCTGCAGTTCGAGGGCGACAACCGCGGCTCGTACAGGCTCCTGCGCAGCATCAAGAACCGTTTCGGCTCCACGTCCGAGCTGGCGGTGTTCGAGATGACGGGCGCCGGACTGCGCGAGGTGAGCAATCCTTCCGAGCTGCTCATCCCTATGCACGAGCAGGGTTTGAGCGGAGCTGCGATTGCGGCCACGCTCGACGGCACCAGACCCCTGCTCTTCGAGGTACAGGCCCTGGTGAGTTCCGCGGTGTACGGAACCGCCCAGCGCAGCGCGACCGGCTTCGACACGAGGCGCCTGAATATGCTTCTGGCGGTGCTCGAGAAGAAGGCAGGATTCAAGCTCGGCGCGAAGGACGTATTCCTGAATATGGCGGGCGGACTCAAGGTCAACGACCCCGCCTGCGACCTGGCGGTGGTGTGCGCCGTGCTCTCGTCCAACTTCGATTTCCCTCTCCCTTCCGACGTGTGCTTTGCGGCCGAAATCGGCTTGAGCGGGGAGGTGCGTCCCGTTGCCCAGGCAGAGCGCCGCATTGCTGAAGCCGCAAGGCTCGGATTCAAGAAAATTTACCTCTCATCCTATACCAACACGGACCACGTTCCCAAGGATATCAAGCTCGTAAAGGTGGCCGACGTGCCCGAGTTGGTGAGAACGCTCTTCAAGTGATGGAACTGTTTTATTCTTCTGACATACAAGGAAATACGCTCTTTCTTGACAAGGAGGAGTCGGCTCATTGCGTGAAGGTGTTGCGCCACCGTGCCGGGGATGCGCTTTCCGTGATAGACGGCTGCGGCACGCTTTACCGCTGCACCCTGCTCAGCGCTGACGCAAAGGCTGTCGAGGCGCGTATCGATGCCGCTGAGGAGAACTTCGGCACCCACAGCTACAAGTTGCATATGGCCGTGTGTCCCACCAAGAACATCGCCCGTTACGAGTGGTTCGTGGAAAAGGCCACGGAAGTGGGTGTGGACAGCATAGTGCCTGTATTCGGGGACCATTCCGAGCGCAGGAACATCAATGCTGAACGCATCTCGCGCATTATGCTTTCGGCTGCGAAGCAGTCTCTGAAGGCTGCTGTGCCCCGGCTTGCGGAACCCCTTCCCGTGAAGGAGTGGCTTCGCAAGGCTCCGGAGTCATCCCTGCGCCTGATTGCGTACTGTGATGAAAGCCTGGACCGCGACTTGCGTCTCGGCCTCGATTCCGCCCTTGGAAATTTGCCGCCCGATGCGGAGATTTGCGTGCTCATAGGTCCGGAAGGGGATTTCAGCCCCGAGGAGGTCTCGCTTGCCCTCGAACTTGGATGGAAGCCCGTGCATCTGGGGGACAGCCGTCTGCGCACGGAAACAGCAGCGCTTGCCGCCGTTTTTGCAGTATATTTTGCGCTTTCGCGCCGCTGATTTGCACTCTCGTGCCATTGGTTTGCACTTTCGTACCGGTGGTTTGCTTTATACAAAAAAGGGGCGTACCTTTGTATTGCCAATAACAACTTTATTCAAGATGAAAAGTATCAAATCATTGCTTGTCCTCGCACTTGCCTCCCTTATGGCAGTGTCCTGTTTCAAGGATCCAGTAAAGACTCCGACCGAATTTGTGGAATTCGATCCTGCTGTATTCGCCAAGGAGCTCAATAAAAGTTACAGCGACTTCTACAACAAGTACAACCAGTATGTCACCTACGCCGACAACTATTCCGGAATGATCATACTGGCCTCCAAGGTGGAAATAGAAGGCCAGGAGTACCAGATGAACCTCTTTGCGATCAGGGACAATTATGAGAGCCTTGACAAAATTATCGTTCAGCCGGTGTCAAACGACAATGCCGAATTTTTCTGGGATTATTATACGCTCAATGCCGACAAACTCGGTTTCGGATCATTCATCAATGCCAAATACTACACCAACGAGGCCAAGGGCTACTGCAGCAGTCTCGAGCAGACACGCTCTCTGGTGAGCCTTACCGGTGTCGGCAAAATCATCACTGCTCCTGCATTCGATTATGTGCCGGGAGAGGTAACTCTGCTTACTATGCTCGAAGGAAGCTATTTCGGACTGATACTCCAGGACAATTGGTTTACGGCCGACTACGATGTCATGTACCGCTGGCTGGGCGCCCAGTTCTCCGGTCTTTGCTCGGCATATTTCACCTTAGGAATTGAGGACGACACCAACAAGACCATGCTTTTCGATAGCTCGAAGGACCTTCTGGGCAACAGGTTCCAGGTGCTTGTGGAATCCACTTCAGACAATATCGATTCCATTACCGCCACCCTTGACGAGAGTGCGCTGAACTCCTGGTCTGACGTGTTGGGCGTATTCCAGAACTATGCTATGGGCAAGAAAGAACTCCTGCTCGGCATATTCTCCAAGGCTTACTACAAGTTGGGGGACAGCGAGACTAATCTGGGCACGGGAGCTGAAGCTGCAAGCTACCTTGCCGCCAACGGACGTCCTTCCGAAGGCGAGGTGATTGTTGTCTTCAACAAGGAGACCACCGTAATCACCATCAGTATGTCAGCCGACAGGATGACGGTTAATCTCAGCGCGAAGAAAGCCTAAGCCAGAAGGGAAGCGAGTATCTTTATTCCGTCCTCCATCTTTTCCTTGTCCAGGAAGGAGAAGTTCAGCCGCATAGTGTTGCGGTGGCTTCCGTCGGGATAGAAGAACGAGCCGGCAACGTAGGCAACTCCGGCGGAAAGCGCCCTGTCATAGAGTTTCACGCTGTCGATTTCTTCCGGAAGAGTCAGGAAGAGGAACAGGCCGCCTTCGGGTCGCGTCCACTCCACTCCTTCAGGCATATATTTATCGAGAAGAGCAAGCATGTAGTCGCGTTTGTCGCGGTAATATGCTATGCTCTTCTTCAGGTTTCTGTCCAGGGCTCCGCTGCTGAGAAACTCGGCGGCGATGTACTGGTCCAGCACCGGCGGGCAAAGGTCGAGCGCCTGCTTGCACACGTAAATCTTGTCCAGAAGGGCTTCGTCCCCGATTATCCAACCCAGCCTGAAGCCGGGTGCGAACACCTTGGAAAAACTGCCCAGATGCAGGGTGCGCTCAGGTGCGAGGGAGTATATTGTTGGCTGCTCCTTTCCCGAATAGCGAAGCTCCCGGTAAGGGCTGTCTTCAACTATCAGGAAACCGTACTTGCGGGAAAGTTCTATCAGCGCTTTCCTTTCATCGAGGCTCATAGTCTCTCCGCTCGGGTTCTGGAAATCCGGGATGACATAGCAGAACTTCGCCCGTGCCAGGGTGGCGACATCGACCCCGCACCCGGCTTCGTCCCAGGATCTCATCGCCCTTATGTCGCAACGGTAGCTCTTGAAGGATTGGATTGCACCCAGGTAAGTCGGGCTTGAGGTGAGCACCACGTCACCAGGGTCTGCGAGTATGCGCGTGCACACGTCTATTCCCTGCTGGGAGGAGGTGCTGATCTGCACATTCGCCACAGGCACACCGTAGCGTTTTGCCACAGCTTCGCGCAACTGCGTGACTCCCTGTGTCGCTCCGTATTGCAGGGCTTGCGCCCCGTATCGGTCCAGTACGCGCGCGCTGATTTCCTTTATGTCTTCGAGGGGGAAGGTGCACGCGTTCGGGTACCCGCCCGCAAATGAATAGATGGAGTTGAGGTCCACCTTCTTGAATATCTCCCTCACCGGGGAGCGCATGAAGTTATGCACGTCTTCCGAAAACAGCCTTTCGTAATCCATATACAGTCTATCTTGATGAGATTCGTTGACTTAGCGGTATTCCTCGAATTCGGGCATTGCGAGGCTGGAGAGGAAGTCCTTGAGCTTCTCTACGTCGCGCGGGCATATCATCAGCACGTCCTTGGTGTCGATGATGATGCTGTCCCGGACTCCTCTCATGGCAAGCAGCTTGTTGGGTCTGTCGGAATAGATGATGTTCCTGTTGCATTCCTGGATGAGGAACTGCGCCTTCACGCTGACAGCGTTGCCGTGGGTGTCGTGATGGGCGAGGTAGTCGTAGAGCGAGTCCCAGTTGCCTATGTCGGCCCAGCTGAACTTTGCCGGATACACCCAGGCATTTTCAGTTTTCTCCATAAGGGCGTAGTCAATGGAACTGCGCGGCATATCGGTATATATTCTTTCCAGGAATTCTTTCTCCCTTTCCGTGCTGAGCAAATCCTGCCATCCTGCCCAAAGTCGGGTGATTTCGGGCATATGCATTTCCAGTTCCTTCTTGATCTCCGCCGATTTCCAGATGAAGATACCTGTGTTCCAGAGGAACTCCCCGGTCTCTATGAATACCTTGGCCAGGTCCACGTCAGGCTTTTCAGTGAAGGTTTTCACCTTGACTGGCCGATCCTGCTTGATGTTGCAGTCCATCATCTGGATGTAGCCGAAATTGGTATCGGGACGCGTAGGCACTACGCCTATGGTGATCAGCGCATCGGTGCCGGCGGCATAGCCGAAGGCGTTGGCGAGTATGCGGTTGAATTCCTCGTGGTCGCCTATGATCTGGTCGGAAGGCATGACGAGAGTCACTGCCAGAGGGTCCCTCTTGAGTATTGTGTAGTTGGCGTAGGCAAGGCAGGGCGCCGTGTTCCTGTTGTATGGCTCCAGAAGGAGGTTTTCCTCCTTGAGCTCAGGAAGCTGCTCCCTTACCAGCTCTCTGTAACGGGTGAGGCTGACTACCAGGATGTTGTCGTCCGGGACTATGTCCTTCATCCTGTCGTAGGTCTGTCTGAGGAAGGATTTCCCTTCGTTGGTGAAGTCCAGGAACTGTTTCGGATTGTCGGCGCGGCTGATGGGCCAGAAACGGGAGCCGAATCCGCCGGCCATAATTATGCAGTATGAATGGTTATTAAGCATATATAGGTATAAAAGCTTGTGGGTAGTATTCTATTTCATATTCCGGGCCGTCGATCAGCACCGTGATGACGTCGAACCAGATTTCCAAGTCTTCGGGAAGGGGCTTCCTGTCTTTCGAGTTGAGGAATGCCTTCGCCGCTGCAACCAGCTTCTTCTGCTTCACGGGGCCCACCGCCTCTTCCGGAGCGCTTGAACTCGGCACCTCCCTGCTCTTCACTTCCACTATGTGGAGTATTCCTCCCTCCAGGCTCACGATGTCAAGCTCCAGGTGGGAGCTCCTCCAATTTCGTGCCACAATCTGATGTCCGAGATTCCTGAGGTGCTCCGATGCCAGCTCCTCGCCCCGCTTCCATATTATGCTTCTGTCGCTTATCATAGCTTCACGACGGTGACTCCCGCTCCTCCGTTCCTTACATCCTCGTCGCTGACCGTGAGCCCAGGGATGGTTCTGAGGTATTTCTGAATCTCCTCCCTGAGTACGCCGGTGCCCTTGCCGTGTATGATGCGCACGCTGCCGATGTTGAGCATTATCGCGTCGTCAATATAGTGCATCACGATGTTGAGCGCATCGGAGAGCCGCTCGCCGCGTATGTCCAGTTCGGGGGAGAACTTGAGCTTGCGCTCGGTGATTGCGCTGTCTTCCCGGGTATAATTCGTACTCTGGCTCTTCCTCGACGCTTCACGGAATTCGTTTGAGGAGATGCGCTCGAGCCTGGATGCGGACATCGTGCTGCTGATGTTGCCCACGATGATGGTGACGGACTTCGAGGAAATCTTTGCCACTTCCCCTACCATGCCGCTGTCCTTGATGCGCACCTTTTCCCCGACCTTCAACGGACCGGCCTTGGCTTCCGTCTGCTCCTCCTGGGCAGTCTTGCCCTTGCGTTTGCGGAGCTGCTCCATCTTGCGGTCTATGTACTCGTCCTTATTCTTCTTCTCCTTCTCCTTGCGCTCCTGGAGTGCGCCCAGGAAGCCTTGCAACTCCTGTCGTGCCGCCTTGGTCTGTTCCTTCTCCGCCTGAGCCTTCTTGATGTCGCGTATGGTCTTCTCTACCTGCCTGCCTGCGCCCTTGACTATCTCCTCCGCCTCCTGCCTTGCCTGCGAGAGAATTTCTTCCTTCTGCTTCTTGATGTCTTCCAGTTCCTTGAGGTAGCGTTCCGTGATTCCGGTCAGCGCCTTGTCGCTGTTCTTCACCTTCTGGAGCTTCTCGTCCAGGGCACGCCGGTTGCGGGCGATTCTCCTGAGGTTGCGCTCTATGCCGACGAACTCTTCACCCGCCCTGTTCTCGGCATCCTTGACTATTTCCTCCGGGAGTTTCATCTTGCGCGCGAGCTCGAAGGCGAAGGAATTGCCAGGGAGGCCTATTTCCAGCTTGAACATAGGCTCGATGCGGGAAGAATCATAGAGCATGGCACCGTTGGTGACGTGGGTGTCGGGACCGGAAGCGTAGAGCTTGAGGTTGGTGTAGTGGGTGGTGATTACTCCGTACACACCCCTGCGGTCTATTTCGCTGAGTATCGCCTCGGCTATCGCGCCGCCGGCGGCAGGTTCGGTGCCGGAACCGAATTCGTCTATCAGCACCAGGGTCTTTTCATCGGCGCAGCCCAGCATATCGCGCATCTCCGCGAGGAAGGAACTGTAGGTGCTGAGGTCGTCCTCGATGTTCTGGTTGTCTCCTATGCTCACCACTATCCTGTCGAAGATCGGGAGCTCCGAGGTCTCGGATGTGGGGATGAGCATACCCCATTGGAACATATACTGGAGCAGGCCGGTGGTCTTCAGGCAGACCGACTTTCCCCCGGCGTTCGGTCCGGAGATGAGGAGTATGCGCTTCTTGTCGCTCAGGCTTATTGTCAGAGGAACCATATTGCGCCCTTCGGACTTGAGCGCCTTTTCTAGAAGCGGGTGCCTCGCCTTGCGCAGGGACAGGCTGCCGTCACAGGAGATCACCGGCATCCCGGCTATCATATCAAGGGCGGTCTGCGCCTTCGCCATCAAGAAATCGATTTCTCCGAGCAGTTGCGCCCCGGCTATGAGTTCAGGGAGGTAAGGGCGGAGGAACTCGCTGAAATTGTAGAGGATTCTCTGAATCTCGCGAGCTTCCTCGAAACGCAGGCTGCTGATCTCGTTCTCGAGCTCGATTATTTCCGCCGGCTCGATGAAGCTTGTCTTTCCGGTGGAGGACTCGTCATAGACAAAACCCTGAAGCTTGCGCTTGGAGGATGAATTCACAGGAATGAGGTACTTGCCGTCCCTCACGCCCACGGTTGCGCCCTCGTCGGCGATTCCGGCGTCCTGGGCCTGTTTGAGTATGGCCGCCGCTCTCTTGGAAATGATGCTTTCCTTGCTTCGCAGGGAGCTGCGTATCGCGGTCAGCTGCTCCGAAGCCGAGTCCTTTATCTCCCCGTACTTGTCCAGTATCGCCTCTATCCTGCGCTGCACTTCGGGGAAGGAGCATACGGGGGAAGCGAGCTGCTTGAGCTTCGGGTATATTCCGTCCTTGACGCTATGGAAGAAGTGGAGCAGGCGCCGTATCGTGTCCGTGACCGTCTTCAGTTTCCCCAGAGAAAGCAGGTCTATGCACGATCCTGCCTTGGTCAGACCTTCAAGGAAGGGGAGGGCGTCGATGTAACCGTTGGTGGGGAAGTTCTCCTCGAACATCAGCACCAGCCTCATTTCATCGGTCAATCCCAGCCTGTCGCTGATTATGTCGGGGTCTGTGGAGAACTCTTCCTTCTCCACCCTCTCTGCGGCATAATCGGTCAGGCAGCGGTCCTGGATGGATCTGCGTATCTTGTCGAATCCCAGTTTGGTTTCCAGTCTGTAGTCTGTCATTCGCTTTTTCCGGATAAGAGCAGTTTGAGAGCGTTGATGCTTTCCACTGTCTTTATTTCCCCTCCCCGGACGTGTGAAATCCTGCCCGTCTGCTCGCTGACTACGATTACGGATGCATCGCACTGCTCCGAGATGCCCACGGCTGCCTTGTGCCTCATTCCCAGACGCGCAGGCAAGTCGGTGCGTTCAGTGATGGGAAGGGTGCATCGGGCTGCGATGATGCGATTGTTTCCAATTATCATTGCTCCGTCGTGGAGGGGGGAGTTTTTAAAAAATATGTTCATTATCAGGCGGCTGCTGATCTCAGCGTCAATCACGTCCCCCGTGTCGATTATCGACTGGAGGAGGTCCTGGCGGCGTATGACAATCAGGGCGCCCGTCTTCTGCTCGGACATTTCCTGGCAGGCCTGGGCTATGGCCGTCACTGCCTTCGTATCTACGGACTCCGGATCGCGATTGAGGAAAAGCTTCTTCAGCATAGGGCGTTTTTCGATGGTGTTGCCCGCCCTGCGGCCTATGGAATTCAGGAAGCGGCGTATCTCCGGCTGGAAAATGACAATGATTGCCACGGCGCCCACGTCGATGAGGGTCCCGAGGATGGAAGACAACATCTTCATTCCAAGAGCCGTGGAGATGATCTGAATGACCAGCACGATGATGATTGCGATGAAGATGTTGATGGCGTTGGACCCCTTTATCCAGCGGAAAGCCAGAAAGATGATGGCTGCGACCATCAGGATGTCAAGGAGGTCTATCCAGGTGAAGTTCAGAAATTTCAGCATCTTTGTCGTCAAATGTCGTGTTCAGCACGCTTTGCAAGGCAAATTTAGCAACTATTTTCTGCAATATCAAACAGTTGTGTTTGGAAATTGGAGAAATAAATCGTATATTTGCAGCCCGTAATTTTGCGGAGTTACTTGTAAAGTATTTATAAACAATTAATTAATCAAACCAATGCCTGGATTAATTGGAAAAAAAATCGGAATGACTTCCGTTTTCGGTGCCGATGGTAAGAATATACCATGCACCGTTATCGAGGCTGGTCCGTGCGTTGTTACGCAGCTCCGTACAGTAGAGAAAGATGGTTATGCCGCTGTACAGCTTGCCTATGACGAAACCACAGAAAAGCACACCAGCGCGCCTCTGATGGGGCATTTCAAAAAGGCAGGAACCACTCCTATGCGCAAGCTTGTCGAGTTCAAGGCAGACTTCGCCGGAGAGCTGAAACTCGGTGACAAGTTCACCGTAGCGGATATCTTCACTGAGGATGTCGCTTACGTGGATGTCATCGGTACTTCTAAAGGTAAGGGTTTCCAGGGCGTTGTTCACCGTCACGGATTCGCCGGCGTAGGCGGACAGACTCACGGTCAGCACAACCGTCTTCGTCACCCTGGTTCAATGGGTGCATCCTCTTGGCCTTCCCGCGTTCTTCCTGGAATGCGTATGGCAGGACATATGGGAAATGAGAGAGTGAAGGTGGAGAACCTTCAGGTCATCAAGGTCATCCCTGAGAACAATCTCATCGTAGTCAAGGGTTCCGTTCCGGGAGCCAAGGGTTCTTATGTAATTTTGGAGGCTTAAGAGTATGGAATTACCAGTTTTGAAAATCGACGGAACTCCTTCCGGAAAGAACGTCACTCTTGAGGAAGGCGTATTCGGCATCCAGCCGAACGACCACGCCATCTATCTCGACGTAGTACAGTATCTCGCAAACCAGCGTCACGGCAACGCCAAGACCAAGGACCGCAGCGAGAATGCACATAGCACAAAGAAGCTCGGACGCCAGAAGGGCGGCGGTGGCGCACGTCACGGTTCCCTCAAGGCCAACATCTTCGTAGGCGGCGGCCGTGTATTCGGTCCTCAGCCACGCTTCTATCACAACAAGTTGAACAAGAAGGTGAAGGCCCTCGCCCGCAAGTCAGCCCTCTCATACAAGGCTAACGAGAATGCGATCATCATGCTTGAGCCTTTCACCATGGATGCACCTAAGACCAAGGAGCTTCTCAACATCACCGCAGCCATCAAGGCCGGCGACCGCAAGGTGCTCTACGTGCTTCCTGAGAATTCAACCAACATCTATCTTTCATCCCGCAACCTTCCTCAGGTGAATGTGACCACCGTTGACGAGATCAACACCTACGCCATCATGAACGCCAGGACTCTGGTGCTTGTAGACGGCGTGCAGGACATCCTCGCTGAGAGAAATATGCGCTAAACGACTCAGAAGATGGGAATCATTATTAAGCCAATAGTTACAGAGAAGTTGACGGCTCAGGGCGAAAAGTTGAACCGTTACGGCTTTATCGTAGATCGTAAGGCCAACAAGCTTCAGATCAAGGAGGCAGTCGAGAAGATGTTCAATGTCTCCGTTGCAGATGTAAATACAGTCAATTATCACGGCAAGCGCAAGAGCCGCTATTCAAAGTCAGGTATGCTCCGCGGCCGTATGAATCACTTCAAGAAGGCATATGTTACCCTTGCAGGTGAGGATAAGATTGATTTCTACGCTAATATTTAAGGGAGGGACAGACAATGGCAGTAAGAAAATTCAAACCGGTAACCCCCGGTCAGAGAAACAAGGTGATCGGAACCTTTGAGGAAATCACCGCTAAGAAACCTCAGAAATCATTGCTGGAGCCTCTCAAGAGCACGGGCGGACGCAACAACACCGGTCAGATGACCGTACGTTACGTCGGTGGCGGTCACAAGAGAATGTACCGTATCATCGATTTCCGCCGTGACAAGGACAACTGCACCGCAACCGTCCTCACCATCGAGTACGATCCTAACCGCAGTGCACGTATCGCCCTTGTACAGTATGAGGATGGCGAGAAGAGATATATCATCGCTCCTCAGGGACTCAAGGTGGGTCAGGTAATCGCTTCCGGCAGCGGCGTCGCTCCGGAGGTCGGCAACTGCCTCCCTCTGAGTGAAATTCCTGTAGGTACCGTAGTTCACAACATCGAGCTCCGTCCTGGTCAGGGTGCCGCCATGGCACGTTCTGCCGGTACTTTCGCTCAGCTTGCCGCACGTGAGGGCAACCACGCCGTTCTCCGCCTGCCTTCAGGCGAGACCCGTATGGTGCTCGTATCCTGCCGCGCAACCGTTGGTGTTGTGTCCAACGCAGACCACAGTTTGGAGAGCCACGGTAAGGCCGGACGCAAGCGTTGGCTTGGTGTTCGTCCTCACAACAGAGGTGTCGTTATGAACCCGGTTGATCACCCGATGGGTGGTGGTGAAGGTCGTGCTTCCGGTGGACATCCACGTTCACGCAAGGGATTGCCGGCTAAGGGCTACAAGACACGTAATCCTAAGGCTGCTTCCAACAAGTTCATCATTGAAAGAAGAAAGAAATAAACAGGAATAAACTTTAGAGATTATGAGTCGTTCTTTAAGAAAAGGTCCATATATCCAGGAAGCTCTGGAAAAAAGAATTCTTGCTATGAATGACGGTAGCAAGAAGAAGGAAGTGGTCAAGACCTGGTCACGCGCCAGTATGATCTCTCCTGACTTTATCGGCCATACTATCGCTGTTCACAACGGAAACAAGTTCATCCCTGTTTACGTTACCGAGCAGATGGTTGGTCACAAGCTTGGCGAGTTCGCCCCTACACGTACGTTCAGAGGACATGCAGGTAACAATAAGAAGTAATCATTATGGGAAAGCGTAAAAGACTTATGGCCGATCGCCTCAAGGAGGCGAAGAAGGTTACAGCTGTTGCCAAGCTGAATGACGTGCCTACTTCCCCTCGCAAGATGCGCCTTGTGGCCGACACCGTGCGTGGAGTTGAGGTAAACCGCGCCCTCGATCTTCTGAAGTTCTCCAAGAGGGAGGCTTCAGGTCGTCTGGAGAAGCTTCTCCGCAGCGCCATCGCTAACTGGGAAGCCAAGAATCCGGACAAGAGCAGTGAATTGGATAACGGAAACGTATATGTCAAGACCATTATGGTTGACGGTGGCCGCATGCTCAAGCGCATCCGTCCTTGCCCGAAGGGTATGGCCGGCCGCATCCGCAAGCGCTCCAACCACGTGACCGTGATTCTCGATGTAAAACAACCAGTAGAGAATAAGTAATATGGGACAGAAAACAAATCCTATCAGCAACAGAATCGGTATCACCCGTGGTTGGGACTCTAACTGGTGTGGTGGTAACTACGCAGAGAAGATCGCTGAGGACTACGAGATCCGCAAGTATCTCGGCAACCGTCTCGCCAAGGCGAGCCTCAGCCGCATCATCATCGAGAGAACCCTTAAGCTCATCACTGTGACAATCTATGCTGCACGTCCTGGCTTCATTATCGGCAAGGGCGGCACCGAGGTTGACAAACTCAAAGAGGAGCTCAAGAAGGTGACCAAGAAGGATGTTCAGATCAACATCTTCGAAGTCAAGCGTCCTGAGGTTGACGCCAACATCGTGGCAGACAGCATCGCCCGCCAGATCGAAGGCCGTGTATCCTACAGGAGGGCCATCAAGATGGCTGTGGCCAACACAATGCGCGTAGGTGCAGAAGGCATCAAGGTCCTTATCAGCGGACGCGTCGGCGGAGCAGAAATGGCACGCAACGAAATGTTCAAGGAAGGACGTACTCCTCTCCACACTTTCCGCGCTGACATCGACTACGCTCTTGCAGTGGCTCACACCAAGGTCGGAACCCTCGGAATCAAGGTTTGGATTTGCAATGGCGAGCGTTACGGCAAGCAGGATCTCACTCCAGCTGCACTTTCAGCAGCCAACGCTCAGGCAGCAGGCCAGAACCGTGGTGGTCGCGGAGATCGTCGCGGAGGTCGTCCTGACCGTCGTCCTCGCAGGGACAATCAGAAGTAATTTGAAGAAAATTGCTATATTTGTGCCGGTTCCGGATTTCCGGAACCGGTTTTTCGTATGAAATTGTTTATTCTTAGCGATATGAAGAAGTTAATTATTGCCGCATTGTCCGTAGCGATACTTGCTACAGGCTGCAAGACCGTTTCTGAAGAGCAGAAGGTCGAAAACTATCAGAACATGACCCAGGGGATGAGCGAACAGTTCGAAGAGGAGTACACCAGCATCAGCGAAGATGCTTCTTTGACTGACGAGCAGAAGGGCGAAAAGATCCAGGCATGCTACGATGAGTACATCAAGGATCTCAAGGCCAAGGCAATCAAGACCATCCGTAAGAATCCTGAAAGCCAGGTGGCTCTCGTAGCCCTTTCCGACATCCGTTACGATCTCGAGGATGCGGAATTGGAAGAGGTTCTCGGCCTGCTCAAGGGAGAGATTGCAGAAGACAAGTCTCTCGATAGGATGAAGTCCTCCCTTGCTGCTAGGAAGGCTACTGCAGAAGGAATGAAATTCACTGATTTTACCGTGGACCACGTCGCCTCCTTCGACAAGAACGATGAGCCTGTATATGAGAAGCACAGCCTCTCCGAATTCGTGGGACAGGGCAAGGTTATGCTCGTTGACTTCTGGTCACCTTGGTGCCCTCCATGCAAGGCTGAAATTCCAAACATCAAGAAGGTATGGAAGAAATATCACGGCGAAGACTTCGACGTGCTCAGCGTAGCCGTATGGGAGGAGAGCCGCAGGATGAACTACCGCAACACCATCGACACCGCAAAGGTATATGGAATTGACTGGCTCCAGCTCAACAACGGACACCAGGAGCCAGCAAGCCTCTATGGTATTGAAGGCATTCCACATATGGTCCTCTTCGACCGTGACGGAACCATACTCAAACGCGGAATCCGTGGCGAGGAAGTGGAGGAAGCCGTAGCCGAAGCAATTGGACGTTAGAGAAAAAATCAGTTTGTTGCCACATTCCCCCGGGGTCTACAGATACTATGACTCCGAGGGAAATGTGATATATGTGGGTAAGGCAAAGGACCTCAACAAGCGGGTGGCGCAGTACTTCGTTCCTCCAGACAGGCTCAATGTCAAAACCCGTGTATTGGTGTCAAAGATTGCCGACCTGCAGTATTCGGTGGTAGACAGCGAGGCCGACGCGCTCCTGCTGGAGAACAATCTCATAAAGCAGTACAAACCCCGCTACAATATCCTTCTCAAGGATTCCAAGACCTACCCCTGGATCTGCGTAACTGCCGACGAGTTCCCGAAGGTCTTTCTCACGCGCCGCCTTGTGCGCAACGGCTCGCGCTATTTCGGCCCCTATAGCTCGGTAATGCACGCAAAGACGCTGCTGGAGTTCTTCCGGGACTCCTACCCATTGCGCAGCTGTAAATACAATATCACTTCCGACGCCGTGCTCCACCATAAATTCCGCCCCTGTCTCGACCTGCACATAGGCCGCTGCAAAGGTTGCTGCATAGGTGCAATTTCGCGCGAGGAGTACAATTCCTACATCAATGAAATCACCCGTCTGCTCAGTGGAGGAGTAAATGAAATCATACGCAGCTACAAGTCCAGGATGAGCCTGGCCGCGGAGCGTCTGGAGTTCGAACAGGCCCAGATATACAAAGATAAGGTGGATGCCCTGCAGAGCCATTACTCCAAATCCATCATCACGGCGGCAGGAGAGCGGGATGTGGACGTGTTCTCCCTCGTGATGGAAGGCTCGGAAGCATTCGGCAACTTCCTGAGAATCAAGGGAGGAGCAGTGGTACAATCGCTTAACCTGGGATTCAAGCTCAATATCGAGGAGAGTAGGGAAGCGGTGCTCAGCACTTTTATCGGGGAAATAGAATCGAAGTTCGGCTGTCTTGCAAAGGAGGTGATCGTGCCTTTCCTGCCGGATGTGGAAATGGACGGCGTGGAGTTCAGGATTCCCCTTCGCGGAGACAAACTCTCCCTGCTCGAGCTTAGCGACAAGAACGCGCGCGAATTCCGCTTCAACTCACTCAGGCAGCGGGAGCACACCAACCCGGACGAGTTCCGTGCCGCGGTGCTCGAAGAGCTGCGCAAGGCTCTGGGGATGAAGGATTTACCCGAGCATATGGAGTGCTTCGACAACTCCAACATCCAGGGAACCAATCCGGTCGCGTCCTGTGTAGTATTCCGCAACGCAGAGCCATCCAAGAAAGATTACCGCAAGTTCAAGATCAAGACGGTGATAGGTGCGAACGACTACGCTTCGATGAAGGAGGTCGTCAACAGGCGCTATTCCAGAATGTTGGTGGAGGCTCCGGACGATTTGCCGCAGTTGGTGGTGATTGACGGCGGCAAAGGTCAACTGGACTTTGCGTACCAGGCAATATGCGAGCTTGGGCTCCAGGACAGGATGACGGTGATAGGTCTGGCGAAACGTCTGGAGGAAGTGATACGTGTAGGGGATCCGTATCCCCTGTTCATCGATCGCAATTCGCAGGCGCTGAAGCTGTTGCAGCGGATCAGGGACGAGGCGCACCGCTTCGGAATCACCTTCCACCGTTCCCTGCGCAGCAAGGCGGCGGTTCAATCGGCTTTGCGCGAAATCAAGGGTGTGGGAGAACAGACGGAGCAGAAGCTGCTGATGCATTTCGGCAGTGTGGCGAGAATTGCCGCGGCATCCACGGAGGATATTGCGGCAATCACAGGACCCGCTCTGGCAAGGACAATCAAGCTTGCATTGGCAGAGAACCAAGAAATTAGACAGAATGATGATTGACGACAAGAAATTCAACAAGTGGTTCAACGTGTTCATCCTTACCGGTATGACACTGGTGATGGTGGCGGCGACCCTCTACAAGTTGCAGAATGCAGAGACGGACAAGGCACTGCTTATTGTTGCCGCTTTCGGCTCGCTGATGGGAGTGCTCAGTACCGTATGCTCGGCAAACGCAAAAATACTTACCTTCCTCTTCGGCTTCTTCGACGTGACCATTTACGGAGTGATGTGCTATATGAGCGGGAAATACGGCAACGCGGCCCTGCACCTGCTTTACTTCCTGCCTATGCAGTTCGTGGGCTTTTTCCAATGGAAGAGACGCGGGGCTTCGGGTGGCGAGAAGCTGAAGGCCAGAAGGCTGGATGCAAAGAAGCGCCTGCTGACCGGACTCGGTTTCCTGGGTGCTCTGCTCCTCTGCTATTTTATTCTCTTCAAGGTTTCCGGCAGCGCATCTCCGCTGGACCTTCAGTCATCTTCCGCTTCAATCCTCAAGCTGGGCATACTCTCAGATGCGTTGTCCACGGTCTGCAATATCATCGGGCAGTTACTTATGTCCACGGCCTTCATGGAACAGTGGATATTCTGGATAGGTGTTAATATCGCTTCCGTTGTGATGTGGTCCCTGACCCTCGCTTCCTCGCCTCAGGATTCGTATGCCCTCATCTACCTTGTGAAGTACAGTTTCTACCTGCTAAACTCTATCAACGGCTTGCGTATATGGCTGTCTCTCAGCCGATCTTCGGATTAGCTGCCCGGACCTGCAAACCCTGCGCTTAGCGCACCGGGAATGCTCGAATACCGCACTTTGTCCACAAGTCATGCTTAGTATGATAATACAAATAAAGGAGGCCTTGACGGTCTCCTTTTACTTGTCTTTTGCGAAAGAATTTATGAGAGCTTCTCAGCTACCTTGTCGCAAGCGTCCTTAACGGTAACGATAGAGCTGGTTTCCTCATCTGGAATCTTAATTCCGAATACCTTCTCAAACTCCATAAGAAGCTCAACGGTGTCGAGGGAGTCAGCGCCGATATCATTGGTGAAACTAGCGGATTCTGTCACAACTGAAGGCTCCACGCCGAGCTTGTCAACGATAATGGCCTTTACCTTTTCGAAAATTTCTGAATACTCCATATTCTTTAGATATTAAGTTAATAGTACAATCCTAACCATGTCATTCCATCATTGCTTCAATGAAACGGCTTGCAAAGTAACTAAAAATAAATGAAAAAAGCAAATGGAGCCCTGCGCCCTCCTATTCGTTAGGAATGGCGAAGGTGATTTGCAACTGAGGTACTCTGCCGTTGGAGCAAGTCGGACCGTTGAGGGCAGCCTTATAGAAGCGGTCTTTGTCCAACTGCACGGATACTTTGGTGGATGTGCTGGAACTGCTTGCGTAAGCTGCCATCATTGCATAACTGTAGTAGTTGGAGTAGTAGCTGCCGTAGCCGCTGCCGTAACCGTAGCCATAACCTCCGTACATGCTGTTGTAGTAGCTCTGATATGCCAGGTAATTGTACATGTCGCTCAGGTCCTGATTGCCTGTGGATGTAGTGGTAACGGTCTCGTTGGCCATGATGAGCAGCCAGATGTCGTACGAGCCTTTGTTATAGCGCTTTGTCTTCGAATCTTCAGAATCGTTCTCATCCACCTTGAGGATTTCCTGCATGTGATAGGTGATGTCCGGAGCGTAGTTGAGTATGGATCTGTTAACATCTCCCTGGTTCTCGTAGCTGGAGCTGGAATCGGTAAGCCCCATGAAGGTAGTTATTTCATCCCCCACGATGCGGCAGGTAGGGGAAAGTACCTGAGGCCAGTATTCCATAGTGGTGTAATCTTCAGGAAACTCGAATGGAAATATGAGAGTAGCCTTGTTGATTACCGTTTCATCAGGAACTCCTCCTTTCTCCCTTATGGCCTGTTCTGCAAGCCTCTTGAGCTCACTTGCCCTGATGAGAGGCTTAAGCCCGCCGCCACCTTCTATCAGAATCTTGTCCGTCGCCCTGCCTACCTTGTCTTCGGTCTGCTGGGAGGAGAGGTTGAGCGCATACTGAGGGAAGGAGCCGGTTGCTGCTGTCGTAAGCAGGGAATCCATATCGTGGAAACGGTTGGCTCCATAATAGAAGATAATCGATGTGTCCCTTCTTTCGCCTTTGAACTCGGCACTGTAGCTCAATTTGGCGTAGTTCCCGGTGAAATAGTAGTTGTCGGAGTCGAAACCAAGCTGAAGGTCGAACATATTGATGCGTCCGCCTTCCCCTGCGGGATCTTCTGTCTCTATGTATATGCCGGGTATTTTCTTGGTGTAGTTGTCGTAGTCCTTGAAATCTTCTTTGCTCAGGGACAGGAACTTGCGTCCGAATTCTTCGTTGAAACTGAAAGTCAGGGAGTCCCCTCCGTTGTAAACAGGCACGCCCTTCGTGATGCGCTTTGAACCATGGGCGAGCTTCTTGTTGCAGTCGAAATCCTTCTTCTCGTCGAGAGGTGCATCCAACTCATACACGTTGATGGATTGGAGTATGCGTTTCTGGTCCGGGTTGTTGGAGGAAAGCGTGTCGCGGCCTATTGCAAAGCGGAAGCTTTTGAATACAGGATTTTCGCCTATGACCATTGAATCCCTGAATATCGGAATGAGGGTCAAGGCGCAAGCCCTGGTGCTCAGTCCGTATTCACTGTCCCTTACGGAACCTGCAGTTACCCTGGTGCTGGAATAACCGGAAAGGCTGTCGGCCATTGCAAGCTCAATGTCCTCAAGAGGAATTGTAGCTGTGTAGAACTTGTAGGTCTGTCCAATCGGAATCAATCCTGCGCCCAGGCTGGAATCGTTCTCAACACAGGAAAGGCAGCCCATAAGAACTGCCGCAACTGCAAGTATTTTGGATTTCATCTTAAATTTTGTCATAAAATGCGCAATAATCATCTACATAGGCACCATTCTCGAGAGCTTCCCCGTCGTATGGCAGGATAGGAAGGCCGAGCTGTCCGGCGTATGAGACTATATCTTCCTTAATGTTGCCCGATCCCAGAATTATGCCGTCCGAATACTGGACAGCAGTACGAGCAAGATTTATGCCAGTGGCTTTCTCAAGCAGGCTGACATCTTCCCTGACAACCGGTCCGAAGCAGGCTTTCTGGGCGAAGTCCTGAGAGAAATCGACCTCCGGAGTGTCGTCATACAAAGACAGGACGATTTTGCTTGATGCGAAGATGGGGTCGTCCTTATAGGCTTTTTTCAGGTATACAGGCACAAGATGGGAAATCCAGCCCTGGCAATGGATGATGTCCGGGGCCCAGCGCAGCTTCTTCACCGTTTCAAGCACACCTCTTGCGAAGAAGATGGCCCTTTCATCGTTGTCAGGGAAGAATGCGCCGTTGTCATCACAGAAAATCTGCTTGCGGCGGAAGTAATCCTCGTTGTCGATGAAATAGACCTGAACTCTTGCTGAAGAGATGGAAGCCACTTTGATAATCAGCGGCCTGTCGATGTCGCTGATGATGAGGTTCATGCCGGAAAGCCTTATGACCTCGTGAAGCTGGTTTTTCCTTTCGTTGATGCAGCCGAAGCGGGGCATAAAGGAACGGATTTCTCTTTTGTGCTCCTGAACGCCCTGTGGGAGATATCTACCTATTCTGGAAATCGGGGTCTCCGGAAGATAAGGGTAAATCTCAGAATTGACGAATAATATTTTCTGCTTTACATCACTCATAATTACAAAGATACTGAAAAATTTGAAAAATTGTTCACTTCGGTAAGCGAATATTCACTATATTTGGCAGTTAAAACGTCAATATGCCCAAGCAGGACAAGAAATTGATAAGGCGCCGAATGGTCAACGCCTATCTCTCGAGTGTCGTCAGCATCAGCCTCGTGCTTCTGCTGATCGGTATTGCTTCCCTTGTCCTCATCAACGCCGGCAGCATATCGAGATATCTCAAGGAGAACGTGAAGATGTCGGTGATGCTCAAGGCGGATGCCGGGGACGATGATGCTGAGGAGTATAAGTCCTCCGTCATCACCCTTCCTTACGTAAAGGATGCCCGGGTGGTTACCAGGGAGGAAGGCGCACGTGAACTGGAGGCTATGCTAGGGGAGGACTTCCTTTCCGTATTCGAGACCTCTCCCGTGCCCGTGTCCGTGGAAGTCAGCCTCAAGGCCGAGTATATGGTTCCCGACAGTCTGGATATGGTTTGCTCTGCGCTGAAGGCTTCTCCGCTGGTGGATGAGCTGGACGACAGGCGTCCGCTGGTGGAGGCGCTGGATTCCAGTATCGCCCGCATCTCGCTCTTCTTCGGCATCTTGATACTCCTGCTGCTTTCCATTTCCTTTGTGCTGATCAACAATATGGTGAGACTCAGCGTCTTCGCGAGGCGCTTCACGATACATACAATGAAGCTCGTGGGTGCCACCAGGGCCTTCATACGCAAACCTTTCCTCAAGGCCGCCCTGGTGCAGGGGCTCGTCTCCGCGCTGGTGGCTTCCCTGATAATGTTCGGATTGCTCCTTGCTCTGAAGGGCTCGTTCCCTGAACTGTATGCCTCGGTCGGCGGAGCGGCACTGCTGCTTTCGGTGGGTGCCGTGGTGCTCTGCGGGGTCCTGATCTGTGTGCTGAGCACTTTCGTGGTGGTGGACAAGCTTGTGGCGGCGGACAAGGATGATTTATATTATTGATTATGGACGACAACAAGAATAAGATGGCAATTACGCCAAAGGGACTCAGATTGCTGCTGGCCGGATTCGTGGTTATGGTGGCGGGTTTCATCCTCCTCACCGGTGGCGGAAGCAGTGACCCTCAGGTTTTCAACTACGCTATGTTCGACTTCCGCAGGCTTGTTGCGGCGCCGCTGGTGATACTGTCCGGCATCGTGGTCATAGCAATTTCCATACTGGGGAATTTCAAGGAAAAGAATAAAGAATAATACTTATGGAATGGTGGGAAGCCCTTCTTATGGGCATAGTGCAGGGACTCACCGAGTTTCTGCCTGTCAGCAGCAGTGGACATCTTATGATTTTCAGGGAACTTCTGGGCGTGGATCCTGAAGGCTTCCTTGACTTTACTGTTACGGTGCATTTCGCTACGGTGTTGAGTACAATAGCAGTGTTCTGGGCTGCAATCGTGAAGATACTCAAAGGTGTGCTCAAGTTCAAGTATAACGATGAGACGGACTATTTTCTGAAGATTTGCGTATCGATGGTGCCTGTCGCCGTCGTAGGCTTCTGCTTCAAGGACGCCGTGGAGGCCCTCTTCGGTGAGGGCGTGCTTACGGTTGCCGTGTGCCTGCTGATCACTGCAGCACTGCTCTGCTTCTCGGATTTCTTCCGCTTCAGGCCCCGTGCCGGGAAGGAATACCGCAACGGAATCTCCTATTGGCAGGCCGCGCTCGTGGGTTTGGGTCAGGCCTGTGCCGTGGCTCCGGGCCTTTCCCGTTCCGGAACCACCATCGCCACCGGTCTGGTCTGCGGCGTGAAAAGGGAAAATATGGCCCAGTTCTCCTTCCTTATGGTGCTGGTGCCTATACTCGGGGAGCAGTTGCTCAGCATACTCGATATGGTGGGTGCTGATACTGCCGCCGCTCCCGGTATCGGTGTCCTCCCTCTGCTATGCGGTTTCCTGTCCGCCTTCGTTTCGGGCCTGCTTGCCTGCAAACTGATGGTGGCACTAGTGAAAAAGGCCAGGCTGCGCTGGTTCGCCCTGTATTGCGCCGTGGTTGCAGTCCTGCTGTTCATCTTTATGTAAATGACTGAGAGAAAGGATATTTACTTTGTTTCGGACGTGCACCTCGGTTTGGGAACCAAAGATCCTGCCGAGAGGGAAGAGCGTTTCCTTAGCTTTTTGAAAGCCATTCCTGTGGAGAGTACCAGGGCATTGTACCTGTTGGGCGACATATGGGATTTCTGGTACGAATACAGGGATGTCGTGCCGAAGGAGGGATCCCGTGTGGTGGCAAGGCTCATCCTGCTTATGGACCAGGGCGTGGAAGTCTGGTTCACGCCGGGCAATCACGACATCTGGACTTTCTCATATTTCGAGAGTCTGGGGATGAGGCGCTTCGACCAGCCTTATTTCTGCACGATAGAGGGGAAGCGCTTCTGTCTGGGACACGGGGATCTGCTTGGAGGAGCAAAACCGGGCTATGCCCTTATGATAAAGTCTTTCCGCTGCCGTTTTCTGCAGCGCCTCTTCTCCAGCCTGCATCCGTGGATCGCGTATCGCATAGGGTTGGGGTGGTCAAACTCCAGCCGCCGCTCCCATAAGCCTTATAAGTTCCGCGGTGCGGATGAACCCCTATACCGTTTCGCTGCTGAGACGGAGAGCCGGCGAGAGCTGGATTATTTCGTGTTCGGACATTTCCACGATGCGGTTGACCTCAGCCTTCCGGGTGGAGCCAGGCTCTTTGTGCTCAAGGATTGGATGGACGGCGGCTGGAATTACGGCAAGTTCGACGGAACTACCTTTTCACTTCACTCGACAACTTCTCAGTCTTTATGACGGTTCTGGACGGGAGCTCGTAGAAGATGGAGAAGTAGAAGCTGTCCCATTGCCCTGAGTCCCATATCCGGCACAACTCTTCGATCTTGGCATCTTCGCTGCCGGGTTTCGGGTCGTATCTGGCCTTAAGGTCCTGCGAAAACAGTTTGGCAACCAGCTGCCAGAAGTTGGCCGCAAAGCCGCTTTCATAGGTCTTGATAATCTCGTATGCATTCATCCCGCATTCCCTGTCCACAAGGCGCATCAGAACCAGTCCCTGGCTCACCGTCATATTGCGTATGTCCTTCTCGAAGAGGCGGAAGAGTTCCTTCTCCACGTCATTGATATAGCGGTTGCGGTCCCGGCGCTTGCTGGCATCGGCCGCGAGGGTGCTGTCCACCTGCGCCATCATTTTCCTGCCTACCAGCGCGTAAGGGTACACCTTGTTGAAGTTGTACACCAGTTTGTAGTAACGCCGCCAGTCCCCGCTCTTCATCTTCTTCCCCTTGGGGAGTATCCACACCGGATCGAGTGTTTCCATAAAGACGGTATCGCCCTCCGGGGTGACTTCGAAGTACATAGGCGTGCCTTTTACCGGCCGCCGGCGTTGTGCACGGCAGCTTTCGGGGAAGGTCAGCGACAGGAGCAGCACCAAAGCCAGCAGATATCCCGGGGTTATGCGGATGAACCTTTTCATCGGACTGCAAATATACGAAAAATGCGCTTGCGAATACTGTGCCGAAGAATGCTGAATTAGCCTATCGCGGCTTCGGTCGAAAATGTAGAAAAAAATTTTTTCTCCAAGTTTGCAAGTTATTGAAAACCCGAAAGTTGACCTATCAGATTTCCGGTCGAAAATATTTGAAATTTTTCTCAAAATGTATGGTAAATTCAAATATTTTTACTAAATTTGCAGTCCCAAAAATCGGCTTCTTTCCGCGTAAGACTCTGATTTTCAGGGAATTAGTTGAATATTTATTTTAAAAAAAGTAATACTGAGATGTTACAACCGAAGAGAACAAAATTTAGAAGGGAACAGAAAAACCGCATGAAGGGTAACGCCCAGAGAGGCAACCAGCTTGCATTCGGTTCTTTCGGAATCAAGACCCTTGAAAATTGTTGGCTTACTGCACAGCAGATTGAGGCTGCACGTCAGGCCATCTCACGTCGTATGAACCGTGAAGGTCAGATCTGGATCAGGGTATTCCCTGTGAAGCCTATCACCAAGAAGCCTCTCGATACCCGTATGGGTAAAGGTAAGGGTGATCCGTACGCATTCGTTGCCCCTATCACTCCTGGCCGCATCATTTTCGAGGCCGAGGGCGTTTCGCTTGAAGTTGCCAAGGAGGCTATGCGCCTCGGCGCCAACAAGCTCCCTATTGCCACCAAGTTCGTGGTTCGCAGGGATTATGTTGAATAGTAAATTGGAGAAAGAGAAATGAAAGCATCAGAAGCACGCGAAATGTCTGTAGCAGACCTGCGCGACCGTATTGAGGTTGAAAAGAACAATCTCGACACAATGAAGATTAATCACGCGATTTCTCCATTGGAGGACACTTCCAAAATCAGTAAGACCAGAAGGGATATCGCTCTTATGATCACTATCCTTGCTGAAAAAGAAAAACAGAACTAATTAGAGTAGTCTTATGGAAAGAAATCTTCGTAAGGAAAGAATAGGAGTAGTGGTCAGCAACAAGATGGACAAGACCATCATCGTTGCCGTTGAAGTAAAAGAGAAACATCCTTTGTACGGCAAGTTCGTCAAGAAGACCACAAAGTTCGTTGCCCAGGACGAGAAGAACGAGTGCGGCATCGGTGACACCGTCCGCATTATGGAGACCCGCCCTCTGAGCAAGACCAAGAACTGGAGATTAGTAGAAATCGTAGAAAAAGCAAAATAGCATATTATGATACAGCAGGAAACACGTTTACAGGTGGCCGACAACAGCGGTGCAAAGGAGGTTCTTTGCATCCGTGTGCTTGGAGGTACCCACCATCGTTATGCGACCGTCGGCGACACGATCGTAGTTGCAATCAAGAGTGCTATCCCTGGCGGTGACGCCAAGAAGGGTACAGTGTCAAAAGCTGTAGTGGTACGCACTAAGAAAGAGGTTAGGCGTCCGGACGGATCCTACATCCGTTTCGACGAGAACGCTTGCGTCCTTCTCAACAATGCAGGAGAGCTTCGCGGAACCCGTATCTTCGGTCCTGTGGCCAGAGAGCTCCGCGCCAATTTCATGAAGATCGTTTCACTTGCACCGGAGGTCCTTTAATCGACAAGCATTATGAAGAAGTTACATATCAAGAAAGGTGACACCGTGTATGTAAATGCCGGCAATGACAAGGGAAAGACCGGAAAGGTTCTCTCCGTAGATCCAGCAAAGGATCGTGCAGTTGTCGAGGGCGTAAACATGGTAAGCAAGCACACCAAACCAAACACCAAGCAGCCTCAGGGCGGAATCATCAAGCAGGAGGCTCCGATTCACATTTCAAATCTCAATCTTCTTGATCCTAAGACCAACACTCCTACCCGTGTCGGCTACAAGATGGATGGAGACAAGAAAATCCGTTACGCTAAAAAATCCGGAGAGGAGATCAAGTAATTATGGCAAAGAAAAACGCACCAGTAGAGGCTCAGGTTGTGCCTGCAGGATATGTTCCTGCCCTTAAGAAGGTCTACAAAGAGGAAATCGTGGAGAAGCTTACAAAGCAGTTCTCCTATACTACCGTGATGCAGGTTCCGCGCCTCGTGAAGATCACCATCAACGAGGGTGTCGGCGACGCCACCCAGGATAAGAAGATCGTTGAGGAGGCAGCTGCAGAGCTTTCCATCATCACCGGTCAGAAAGCTGTCATCACCACTTCCAAGAAGGACGTGTCCAACTTCAAGCTCCGTAAGGGTATGCCTATCGGCACCAAAGTTACCCTCCGCGACGTGAAGATGTACGAATTCCTTGAGAAGCTCATCAGGGTTGCTCTCCCTCGTATCCGCGACTTCAACGGTATCGCTGAAAATATGGACGGAAGAGGAAACTACACTCTCGGTCTCAAGGAGCAGATCATCTTCCCTGAAATCGACATCGACAAGAATCCGCGCATCCACGGTCTTGAGATTACTTTCGTAACAACGGCCCGCACCGACGAGGAGTGCCACGCTCTTCTCGCCGCATTCGGTCTGCCTTTCAAAAAACATAACAAATAAGATACTATGGCAAAGGAATCAATGAAAGCCCGCGAGGTAAAACGCGCGAAACTTGTTGCTAAGTACGCAGAGAAGAGAAAGGCTCTCAAGGAGGCCGGCGACTGGGCAGCTCTCGACAAGCTCCCTAAGAACGCATCTCCGGTCCGCCTTCACAACCGTTGCTCACTCACCGGTCGTCCGAAGGGTTATATGAGGGCGTTCGGCATCAGCCGTATTCAGTTCCGTGAAATGGCCAGCAACGGTCTCATCCCGGGAGTAAAGAAGGCAAGTTGGTAAAAATTAAAAGGATAATAAGATATGACTGATCCAATTGCAGATTTTCTCACCCGCATCCGTAATGCTTACGCAGCAGGAAAAAAGGTAGTGGAAGTGCCTTCTTCAAAAATGAAGGTCGCCATCACCCAGATTCTTTGTGAGAAAGGCTATATCCTCAGCTACAAGGTAGTCGAGGGCACCCCATACAACACCATCAAGATTGCTCTCAAGTATCACCCTCAGACCAAGATGGCCGCAATCAAGAAGATTGAGCGCGTTTCCACCCCGGGTCTGCGCCAGTATACTGATGTGGAGAACATGCCACGCGTCCTGAACGGACTCGGAATCGCCATCCTCTCCACCTCCAAGGGCATCATCACCGACAAGGAAGCCAAGGAACTCGGCGTAGGCGGTGAAGTTATTTGCTTCGTTTATTAATTTAACAAGATTTATAAGAAATGTCACGAATTGGTAAATTGCCTGTAAGCCTTCCGACCGGTGTGAGCGCTGAGCTCCTCGCCGGCAACGTGCTGAAGGTTAAAGGACCTCACGGTGAGATGTCCCAGAAGATCGATCAGGACATCAACGTCACCATTGAGGACAATCAGATCAAGTTCACCCGTCCGACAGACCAGCCTCGTCACCGCTCAATGCACGGTCTTTATCGTGCACTTGCGCACAATATGGTTGTCGGTGTGAGCGAGATGTTCACTATCAAGCAGGAACTGGTCGGTGTGGGTTACCGTGTAGCCCTCAACGGTCAGATTCTCGTCTTCTCCCTCGGCTACTCCCACGAAATTCAGCTTATGCTCCCTAAGGAGGTTATCGCTGAAGTTCCTGATGTCCGCAAGGGTGAGAACCCTGTTCTCGTCCTGAAGAGCTGTGACAAGCAGCTCGTAGGTCAGGTAGCAGCTAAGATCCGTTCATTCCGCAAGCCTGAACCATACAAGGGCAAGGGTATCAAGTTCGTCGGCGAACAGCTTCGTCGCAAGGCCGGTAAGACTGCAGGCGCAAAATAATAGGAGGATTGAAATATGGCACTCAATAGAATTGAAAGAAGAAGAAGGATTCACTACCGTATACGCAAGCACGTCAACGGTACTGCCGAGAAGCCTCGTATGGTTGTTTTCCGCAGCAACAAGCAGATTTACGTTCAGGTTGTTGACGACGAGCAGGGCAAGACCCTCTGCGCAGCAGCTTCCAATGACAAGGAGCTCGCAGCACAGTGCAAGGGTAAGACCGGCATCGAAGCCGCAGCCGTTGTCGGCAAGGCAATCGCAGAGCGTGCCCTCGCTAAGGGTATCACCACCATCTGCTTTGATCGTGGCGGTTACCTTTTCCACGGAAGAGTTAAAAGTTTGGCCGATGCTGCCCGTGAAGGTGGCCTCGTATTCTAAGAGAAGAGACTATGGCAAATACAAATGTTAAAAGAGTAAAGACATCTGACCTTGAACTCAAGGACAGACTGGTTGCCATCCAGAGAGTTACCAAGGTAACTAAGGGTGGTC
>CAMEWE010000012.1:0-64713 GCA_945939695.1 uncultured Bacteroidales bacterium | reverse complement strand
GGGGTGTAGCCTATGAACCAGCCGTCGGAGTTGTCGTTGGTGGTTCCGGTCTTGCCCGCGATTTCTCCGCGCAAGCCGTAAACCGAGCGCAGTCTGGAACCGGTACCCTCGTTGATAACCCCGCTCATAAGGTTGATCATCAGGTAAGCCGTCTGTTCAGAGATTGCCTCACGCTTCTGGTTGGAATACTCCCCTATGGTCCTTCCGTCATTGTCGGTAATCCTCGTGACGTACTGAGGGGTGGCGTAAGTACCCATGGACGGGAAGGTATTGTAGGCTGCAACCATATCGAAAACGCAGACTTCAGCCGGACCCACGCAGAGCGAGTAAACCTCGTCGATATGGGTCTTCACTCCCATCTGGTGCATCATTCTCACCAGGGCTGCAGGGCCAAGCTCCTTCATCAGGAAAGCGGAGATATTGTTGGAACTGTGGGCAAGACCCCAGCGCAGGGTGACGGTCTGGCCTATCCACTCCTCCTTGTCCGTGCTTCGTGGGGTCCAGGTGGTACCGTCGAAGAGCACGAAGGTCTGAGGCTGGTTCACCACCTTGTCGCAAGGGGTGAGACCTTCCTGCATAGCCAGGGTGTAGAGGAAAGGCTTCACTGTGGAGCCTATCTGGCGCTTGCCTTGGCGCACGTTGTCATATTTGAAATAGCGGTAGTTCGGACCGCCCACGTATGCCTTCACGTGTCCGGTCACCGGCTCAATTGCCACGAACCCGCACCTGAGTATGGACTTGTAGTAGCGTATGGAATCGTCCGGAGTCATCGTGGTGTCAGCGTAGCCCTTTGAATTCCAGGCAAATACACGCATCTTCACCGGCTTGCTGAACTGTGCATAGATCTCCTCGTCGCTCACGCCCGCCTTGTGCTGCAAGCGGTAGCGGTCGCTCCATCGGCGGGCCTGCTTCATCAGGGTCTGCTCGGTCTTGGCGTCCACGTCGTTCGCGAAAGGCTTGTTCTTCTTGTAGCGCACTTCCCTGTCGAAACTCTTCTGAAGGTTGCCGCCAAGGTGTTCCGCCACGGCTTCCTCCGCATACTGCTGCATCTTGTAATTGATGGTGGTGTATATGCGCAGGCCGTCCCTGTCGAGGTCGTACTTCGAGCCGTCGGCCTTCTTGTTCTTGTTGAGCCAGCCGTAAATCGGGTCCTCGCGCCAGCGCAGGGAATCCGCACTGTAGTCCTCATCGTACTGGTAATCGGCCCGCTTCGGCTTGGACGCAGACATATCGCGACGAAGCATATCCCTGAAGTAAGGGGCGCGTCCGGAATTGTGATCCTGCACCTGATAGGTCAGCTGTATTGGAATCTGAACTATGGAGTCCCGCTCCGCAGCCGTGATGTATCCGTTCTTCGCCATCTGTCCTATCACGAAATTGCGCCTCTCCAGGGAACGGTCAGGGTTGAGCACGGGATTGTAGCGCGTAGGCTTGTTGACCATACCCACGAGCAGGGCCGCCTCCTCGACGTTCAGGTCGGCCGGGTCCTTAGCAAAGAAGGTCTCGGACGCAGCCTTGACTCCGTATGCGCCGCTGCCGAAGAAGATGGAATTCAGGTACATGTCCACGATTTCCTCCTTGGTGTAGTCGCGTTCCAGCTTCACTGCCGTAATCCATTCCTTGAGCTTGGTGCCCACCATAACCACCTTGGACCATCCCGGAATCCTGCTGTCCACTTCCTTTCTCGGATAGAGGGTCTTTGCAAGCTGCTGGGTGATGGTGCTTCCGCCGCCCTGGCTGGAGTCGCCGAGCAATATGGTCTTCACCGCCACACGGGCGAGGCCGCGCATATCGATGCCGGAATGCCTGTAGAAACGGGCGTCCTCCGTGGCGACGGCCGCATTCACGAGATGCTCGGAAAGTTCGTCATAGCTCACGTAGGTCCTGTTCTCAATATGGAAAGTGGCCAGCACCTCGCCGTTCTCGGCTATGACCTGGGTCGCAAGCTTGTTGTCCGGGTGCTCCAGCTCTTCGAATGAAGGGATTTTTGCGAAGAGCCCGACAAGCAGCAGGGCAAGCAGCAGTATTGCGAACGGAGCCGTTACGAGGATCCAGAACCACTTGACAATCTTTTTCCTTGTATTATCTTTCATCAGCCAAAAAATTTGTCGTAATTTATTACGACGGATTATCGAAAATGCAAAATTAGCGATTAAATTTTGAATTTTTGGGAGTTTGTGATTTTCTTTGCAGTTCAAAACAGAAAAGTGAAGAAAATGGAGGGTAACCTTGTAATAGTGGAGTCGCCGGCAAAAGCCAAGACGATTCAGAAGTTTCTCGGCGAGGGATTCGTCGTCAAATCAAGTTTCGGACATATACGCGACCTGCAGGACAACAAGCTCAGCGTAGACGTGGAAAACGGATTCCGGCCGGAATACATAGTCCCGGCGGACAAGAAAAAGGTGGTCGCAGACCTCAAAAAGGCAGCGGGAGCAGCGGAGACGGTCTGGCTCGCTTCCGATGAAGACCGCGAAGGAGAGGCCATTTCCTGGCACCTTTGCGAGACCCTGGGACTCGACAGGTCCCGCACCAGAAGAATCGTCTTCCACGAAATCACAAAAGATGCCATACTCAAGGCGGTTCAGAACCCCAGGGACATAGATATGAACCTCGTGAACGCCCAGCAGGCGCGAAGGGTACTGGACAGGCTCGTCGGTTTCGAACTTTCCCCGGTGCTCTGGCGCAAGATTCAGCGCGGACTTTCCGCCGGAAGGGTGCAGTCCGTCGCCCTTAGGCTGGTAGTGGACCGCGAAAAGGAAATTATGGGATTCACCAGCACCCCGTATTACAGGGTGGAAGCCAGTTTCATTGCCTCAGGCGTGAAGGTCAAAGGCCTGCTGGACAGGAAGTTCGAGAGCCTCGAACAGGCTCGTCAGTTCCTCGCTGACAATGCGGATGCCTCCTTCTCCATAGCTTCTATGGACAAAAAGCAGGCTTCTCGTCACCCTGCGCCTCCATTCACCACATCCACTCTCCAGCAGGAAGCTTCCCGCAAGCTCCGCTTTCCGGTCAGCCTGACAATGCGCGTGGCGCAGAGCCTTTACGAGAGGGGTCTGATCACCTATATGCGTACGGACTCCACCAACCTCTCCTCGCTCGCCCTGGGCACGGCAAAGGAATTCATAATCAACAACTTCGGCCAGGAATACTCCCACCCTCGCCAGTACAAGACCAAGAGCAAGGGAGCCCAGGAGGCGCACGAAGCCATAAGGCCGACATACATCGCCAACACCGACATCGAGGGCACCGCCCAGGAGAAGAAACTTTACTCCCTTATATGGAAGAGGACCGTGGCGTCCCAGATGGAGGATGCGGAGCTCATGAACACCACCATCAAGGTAGCATCCGACCGCCGTCCCGAGCTCTTCGTGATTCAGGCGGCACAGGTGTTGTTCGACGGTTTTCTCAAGCTCTATATGGAAAGCCGCGACGACGAGGATGACAGCGAGGACAACACCATACTCCCGGAGCTCAGCATAGGGCAGACGCTCGACTGCAAGGCAATAAACGCAGAGTGCAAATTCGTGCAGCCGCCTTACCGCTATTCCGAAGCCACGCTGGTCAAGAAGCTCGAAGAACTGGGAATAGGACGCCCGTCCACCTATGCCCCGACCATATCCACTCTCACAACCGGGCGCGGATACATAATCAAGACCGACAGGGAAGGACGCAAAGAGCAGGTGACCAACCTCTGCCTGAAAGGAGGCAAAATCAGCGAAAGCGTCAAGACCGAGACCATAGGAGCCGAGAAGGGCAAGCTTATGCCCCAGGAAATTGGCATGATAGTCACCGACTTCCTGGAGGAAAATTTCCCGACTATAATGGACTACGACTTCACGGCCAACGTGGAGAAGGATTTCGACAGCATAGCAGAGGGAGAAACAGCCTGGAATTCAGTGATTTCCAGCTTCTACGGCCCTTTCCACGACAAGGTGGACGAGACCATAAGGGAAGGCAGGTTCAACCACGTGGAGAGAGTTGTAGGCACCGACCCCGCCGACGGAAAGACAATCTACGCCAGATACGGGCAATACGGTCCTTACGTGCAGAAGGGCGACGGGGATGACAAGCAGTACGCCAGTTTGGGCAAGGGGCAGCTCATCGAGACGCTTTCCCTTGAGGAAGCCCTGTCCCTCTTCAAGCTTCCGCGCACCGTGGGCAGCATCGACGGAGTGGAAGTGATTGCGCTGAAGGGAAGGTTCGGACCTTATCTCAAATACGGAGACAGGAACGTATCGCTTCCGAAGAACCTGGATCCGCTGAGCGTAAGCCTGGAGCAGTGCGAATCATTGATAAGGGAAGCGGAGAGCAGGGTTGCAGGCAACGAGCTCATCAAGGAGTTCAAGGAATCCGACATAAGCATCATCAACGGACGCTACGGACCATACATAAAGCACGCAGGAGGCAACTACAAGTTGCCGAAGGGCAGTGATGCGGCATCGCTGAGCGAGGACGACTGCAAGGCAATCATCGAGGCGGGAAAGCCGACCGGAGGAAGGTTCCGCGCACGTCAGACAAAAAAAGCCAATAAATAGTTATGAGTTATCAATTGGACGCAGTTGACAGGAAAATTCTGTCATACCTTGTTTCAAACGCAAGGATGCCGTACCTGGAGATAGCAAGGGAATGCAATATCTCTGGCGCGGCCGTTCACCAGAGAGTAAAGAAACTGGAGAACAGCGGAATAGTTTCCGGCTCCAGAATGGTGATCAAACCGGCTGCCATAGGTCTCAATGTCTGTGCATTCATCAGCGTAAACCTATCCGAGGACAACAAGTATCCGGAGGTTGTGGACGCCCTAAAGCACGTGCCCGAGATAGTCGAGTGTCATTTCGTAACGGGCAAGGCGGCTTTGTTCCTGAAGGTGTTCTGCTTTGACAATGAGCATCTTATGAATATTCTCATCAACACCATACAGAGAATACCCTACGTGCTCTCAACAGATACCATGATTTCCCTCGATCAGGCCTTTGAAAGGGAAGTGTGGGTCAAAGACTACAAGAGCACCAGTTTCAAGGCCGTTTCAGTGAAAGAATAGCGCGGCCGAAGACCATATCCTCGGGGGTGGTGATCTTTATGTTGAAACGCTCTCCGGGCACTATGTCCACCTTCATTCCCGCTGCAGCCGCAACTGAAGCGTCATCCGTGAAATTCAGCCTGTAGGGTTCCCTATAGGCTTTCTTTATGCCCTCGGAGAGAAATATCTGAGGGGTCTGTACCGCCACGGTCCGGCTTCTGTCCGGGTCGGGTATAGAAGGGTCGGTGGAGCGCAGGGTGTCGCTGACCGGAATGCCCGGAACAAGGGCCTCGCAAGAGTCCATCCTTTCCAGCATGGAGAGTATCAGGCGAGTGCTCACAAATGGTCTCACGCCATCGTGAATTGCCACTATGGCCCCATCCGGCACTTTTTTCAAAGCCGCCCTCACCGACTCGAAGCGCGTGATGCCGCCGGCGACAAGGGATTGGGGATACATAAAGGAATTCCGGGCACAGAGGTTCTTCCAGGTCTCGAAATGTTCCACGGGAAGTACGGTAATCACTTTCAGCTCCGGAACCGCATCCAGAAAAACCTCGATGGTCCGCTGAAGTATGGGTTTTCCGTCAAACTCCAGGAACTGCTTGGGCAGTTCGCTCCCCATACGTGTTCCGCTGCCTCCGGCAACGAAAATGCCATAAATTTTCCTTCCCATACATTTTATTTTCGCAAATTTAAGTAATTTTCACTATTTTTGTTCCTTAACTAGACAAGAGTAAAAAAATGGCGTTTTCATTCCTGAATCAAGAACTTGCGATTGACCTCGGAACAGCCAACACCGTCATATACCAGAACGGACAGATAGTGCTTGACGAGCCCAGCATCATCGCAATAGACAATAATACGGGCAAGTGCATAGCCCTCGGTCAGCAGGCCAAGCTTATGCACGAGAAAGTCAATCCCGGCATAAAGACCATCAGACCTCTTCGCGACGGCGTGATTGCCGACTTCAACGCGGCGGAAATGATGATCAGAGGCTTCATAAAACAGGTAAGCAGCAAGCACCGCAGCCTCTTCAGCCCCAACCTCAAAGTGGTGGTGGGCATCCCTTCCGGATCCACGGAAGTGGAAATCAGAGCCGTGCGTGACTCCACCGAGCATGCCGGAGGCAGGGATGTATATCTGATTTTCGAGCCTATGGCAGCTGCCCTGGGTATAGGACTGGACATCCAGGCCCCTCAGGGAAATATGGTTGTGGACATAGGTGGAGGCACCACTGAGATTGCAGTCATTTCCCTTGGAGGCCTCGTTCAGCAGGACAGCATCAGAACGGCAGGTGACGTATTCACAAGCGACATCCAGTACTACCTTCGCCAGCAGCACAACATAAAGGTGGGAGAGATTACCGCCGAGAAGATCAAGATTGCCGTGGGTGCAGTCATCCCTGATTTGGGGGACGAGGAGCCGCTACCTTTCATCGTGCGCGGACCTAACCTTATGACTGCTCATCCTGTGGAGGCGACCATCACCCACCAGGAGATAGCTCACTGTCTCGACAAATCCATCGCGAAAATCGAGACCTCGATACTCCACGTGCTCGAAAACACCCCTCCTGAGCTTTACGCCGACATAGTCGAGAACGGCATCTACCTCTCCGGCGGCGGAGCCCTCCTCAGAGGCCTTGCAAAAAGGTTCAAGGACAAGGTCAACATCGACTTCCACGTGGCGGATGACCCTCTTCACGCAGTTGCCAGAGGCACCTGCGATGCCCTCAAGCACACGGACCGATATTCATTCCTGATGCGATAGATGGCACAGGGGCGCAAGACTTCGGCAATTATCATAAGTGCGGCAATCTTCATACTTCTGGAGGTTGCTGCTCTTGCTATGCTCAGAAGCAGCTCCACTCTCCACGACATCGCCCTGGGAAGAGTCTCCCGCAGGGTACAGGCAAGCCTTTGGGGTGGCGGGGAAACCATACGCAACCATTTCCGGCTCCAGCGGCAGAACGACTCACTGGCCCTGGAAAACGCCAGGCTCCACGATGAACTCCAGGCCTACCGCCTGCGTGACGAGATGCAAAAGGAGGAGGCCGCTGCAGTTAAGGAGCCGCACGGGCAGTTCAGGTACATACCCGCAACCGTGGTAAAGATGAGCCGTGGCACCGCCCACAACTACATCATCCTCAACAAAGGTTCCGAGGACGGAGTCGTTCCCCAGTCCGGAATCATCACCGAGCGCGGCGTTGTGGGCATAATCAGCTCCGTCGGCAAGCACTATTCATACGGACTTACCCTGATGAACGGGAACGTCACCGTCAGCGCAAAGATAGGCAGCAGCGGCATCAACGCTCCCATGCGCTGGGACGGTCTGAGCAGCAGCGGAGCGAGGCTGTTGGACATTGCTCCGCACCATAGCATTTCCCCGGGTGACACCGTGCGCACCAGCGGCTTCTCCAACATCTTCCCCGCCGGCATCCCTATCGGGGTGAGCACCGGCACCAATCTCGTGGACGGATCCACTATTTCCGTCGATGTGAAACTCTTCCAGGACTTCTCCAACGTCCATTACGTCACAATTGTCGAAAACAGGGACAAGGCTGAAATCGAGGCTCTCGAGAAGGCCGAAGAAATACGGTAATGCAGCAATGAGAAGTTCCGACACACTGAAATACTTGATTCTGGTCGCAGCCCAGGTGCTGCTTTGGAATTTTTGCACTTTCACCCATTTCCTGATGATCGTTTACCTTCCGGCAATGATACTCTTCCTGCCGGTGAAACAGAACAGCGCACTTTCCATGCTCATAGCCTTCGTCACCGGACTCGCCGTGGATTTCTTTGCCGGCAGTCCGCTAGGGCTCAGTTCGCTCGCGCTGGTACCCGTGGCCTTCCTGCGCAAATACATCATCATCCTGATTTTCGGCAGCGAGCTCTATTCGCGCAACGAGAACCTCTCCGTAGGCCGCCAGGGTTGGGAAAAGATATTTTTCGCCATAATTCTCTCCACCGCCCTCTTCCTTGCTGTCTACATCATCGCTGACAGCGCCGGCACAAGGCCGGTATGGATAGACCTTGTCAAGGGTACGGTATCCCTGCTGGTTTCCGCGCCGCTTTCATTGTACATCGCCGCCCACTTGCACGAGAATTGAGATGGAGGTAAACCGCAAAAACAAGTTGCTCTTCGGCTTGCTGGCAGTGGCTGTGATACTGCTGGCCAAGCTCTTCTATATCCAGGTCATCGACAGCGACTACAAGAAGGACGCGTCCAACAACTCAATGGTCTATTCGGTCATCTATCCTCCCCGAGGGGTGATTTACGACCGCAACGGAGAAATCCTCGTGGGCAACTCGGTCTGCTACGACATACTCGTCACCCCGCGTGACGTGAAGCAACTTGACACCCTTGCCCTCGCGGCAGCCCTTGACACCAGCGTACAGTTCATACGCGAGAAGATGCAATACTACCGCAAATACCGCAGCCGCATAGGTTATCAGACACAAACCCTGCTCAAGCAGGTATCAATGGAGACCTACGTGAAGTTCGCGGAGCAGGAATACCTGTTCCCCGGTTTCAAGGCCCAGGTGCGCAGCATACGCGAGTACCCCTTCAACGCAGGCGGCAACCTGCTGGGCTACATATCCGAAGTGGACGCCGACTACATCAGTAAGCACCCCGAGTACAAGTCGGGAGACTATGTCGGGAAAACCGGACTCGAGGCCGCGATGGAGGAAGAGCTGCGCGGAGAGAAAGGCTACCACATCTACCTGCGCGACTCGCGCAACCGCGTCCAGTCCCCGTATGCAGGGGGTGCAGAGGACAAGCCGGCCGTCCCGGGGCACGACATCGTATCCACGATCGACGCGCACCTGCAGCAGTACGGTCAGCGCCTGATGGAAGGCAAGGTAGGGTCCGTGGTGGCGATAGAGCCGTCCACCGGTGAGATTCTGGCAATGGTTTCGAGCCCGGGTATAGACGTGGACGTGCTCTCGGACATCGGCAAGCATTACGCCGAGATCTCCCGCGACCCGCGCAAGCCTATGTTCAACCGCACCGTGATGGCTTCCTACCCTCCCGGTTCCGTGTTCAAGCTGGTGAACGGACTCATAGGCCTTCAGGAAGGTGTGCTCGAACCGTCCTACTCCTATCCCTGCGTGAAGGGCTTCCCTTACGGAGGCAATCACAAACTCGGCTGCCATGCCCACTCCTCCCCTCTCCGGCTGCTGGATGCCATTGCCACATCCTGCAACGGATATTTCTGCTACGTTTTCCGCAACATACTTGAGAACAAGAAGTTCTCAACGGTATCCGAGGCGTTGGACAGCTGGCGGGAGTATGTGCTCAGCTTCGGTTTCGGCCAGCCGCTGGGAAGCGACTTCCCTTCAGAGTTGGGAGGAAATATCCCGACCTCGAACTATTACAACCGCATTTACGGCAAGAACCGCTGGCGTTTCCAGACCATCATATCCCTGTCCATAGGTCAGGGAGAAATCGGAGCCACGCCGCTGCAGATAGCGAACCTCGCGGCAATAATGGCCAATAGGGGCTACTACTATATACCGCACATCGTAAAAGACTCGGAAGGGGTTGAAATCGACCCGAAATACAAGGAACGTCAGTACACCAAGGTGGACACCACCCATTTCGAGACCGCGGTGCAGGGAATGTATATGGCGGTGAACGGAGGAGGTTCCGCCGGTGCCACTGCGCTCAGGGCAGCAATCCCGGGGCTGGACGTGTGCGGAAAGACCGGTACGGCGCAGAACCCTCACGGCAAGGACAATTCCGTGTTTATATGCTTCGCGCCGAAGGATGACCCGAAGATTGCGGTCGCCGCATACGTTGAGAATGCAGGCTTCGGTGCCACCTGGGCCCTGCCTGTGGCTTCGCTTATGTTGGAGTACTACCTCAACGGAGAGATCTCCCAGGAGCGGAGAAGTATGGAAGAGAGGATGTTGACCACCAAGTTTTTCTAGGCTATGAACTACAGGACTACAGGAAGGACCCCGATGGACAGAGGCTTGAGACAGACCATAGACTGGAAACTGATACTCTGCTACATTTCCCTGGTGCTTATAGGATGGATAAGCATTTATGCCTCCGTGCACTCCACCGAGCCGTCTTCCATCTTCGACCTGAGCTGCCGCAGCGGGAAGCAGTTCCTCTGGTTCGGCATTTCCCTTACCGCCGGAGTATTGATACTGTTTGTGCTGAACCCGCGGTTCTGGGAAGCCGTGCCTCTGGTCCTGTACCTGCTGGTACTGTTCCTGCTGATTCTTGTAATCTTTGTGAGCAAGGACGTAAAGGGCTCTCATTCCTGGTTCGAGCTTGGGCCGGTAAAGTTCCAACCTGCTGAAATATCGAAGATTACGACCTCGCTTATGCTGGCATTCGTGATGAGCAGGCAGGGTTTCAGGTTCAATACCGCAAAAGGCTTCCTCACCGTTGCTGCCATCATCGGACTGCCTATGCTGTCAATCGTGGCGGAAAGCGAGACGGGGTCAGCACTGGTATATGTGGGATACATTTTTGTGCTGTACCGGGAAGGGCTGTCCGGCTGGTGGTTCATATGCATAGGGATGGCCGTCATCCTGTTTATCCTCACCCTTACCACCCACTGGTGGTTATCCCTGATTTTCCTCTGCGTCTTTTTCCTTTTTCTTTGCCTTGCCCTGCTCAGGGGCAGGTCCAGCCGCAAGCTCAGACGCAGACGCATCACCCTGTTGGTGCTCTCCTTCTTTGCCGGAGCCGCAATGATCTTCGCCACCGACTTCCTTTTCAACAGCGTGCTCCAGGACCACCAGCGCAAGCGCATAGAAGTGCTGCTGGGCATGAAGGAGGATCCTTCCGGAGTAGGATACAATGTGCGCCAGTCCATGATTGCCATAGGCTCCGGAGGCTTCTTGGGAAAAGGTTTCCTCAACGGCACACAGACCACTTTCGGCTTCGTGCCGGAACAGAGCACCGACTTCATATTCTGCACCATAGGAGAGGAATGGGGCTTCGTGGGCTGTCTCGTGGTGATACTGCTATATATCTATATGATATACAGGCTGGTTGAAGACGCGGAAAGGAGCCGCTCCGCCTTTACCAGAATATACGGATATTGCGTGGCTTCCTGCCTCTTCATGCATCTGTTCATCAACATAGGAATGACCATAGGCCTGATGCCGGTAATCGGAATTCCTCTGCCTATGTTGAGCTACGGAGGCTCTTCTCTGCTCGCCTTCACCATACTCATCTTCATTTTCCTGGCACTCCACAGACAGGAAAGCAAATATTTCTGAAATTAAACGATTAATATGCAGAGAATCTGAGATTTTTTTGCTCTCTTTGCATCTGGAATCTTTGACAACTTTACGACTATGAAAGCGTTTATCTTGATGGGCGCGCTCGTGCTGGGATTGACGGCGTGCCAAAAGGCGGAGCTATGGTCTCCGGGGAAAGAGGAAGAAGGTATGGAGATGACCATCGCAAAAGTGTTTTCCCAACTCCCCCTGGATCGCACACACCTTGACGAAGTGTTCAACGCGGTAAGCTCTTCCTCAGCAAACGGATATGACGAAGAGTACCGCTTCCTCGACCTGCTCGGGAACCCCGGGGCTGGTGTCGGCGACGGAGACGTGTTTATGCCGGCATCCAAAGCAGAGGAGTCAGTTTACGAAAAGCCCTTGAAAGACCTTCTGGCTGAGTATTTCGAAGAGCACCCCCTAACCAAGGCCGGAGGGGCGGAGGAAAGTCTGGAACTGCTCAGGCAATCGGATTGCCAGATTTACTGGCCCTATTCCGAGGAATGGGACGGAAAGACTTTTCCCCTGGTCACCTTCAACCCGGGAACGGGCCTGGACTACAGTGAGGGCTATGAAATCCGCCCGGAAAGCGGCAGGCCGGAGCCCATACGGATCACTGAAGAGCTGGCAAAAGAGAGGCCGGTATGGGTCATCAACACCAATAACGACGCCGGATATACCCCTGCAAAGATATTTCTGGATGACGGATTGATCTCTCCGCTCCTTTCCCCGAAGGAATACGATGACGGGAATAAGAAGATTCTGCTCCTGCGCAACTTCACCATGCTGAGAAATTACGACAATTGGCTTGAGGGAGGATCCGAGTTCATCATCAAATGCGGCTCGGTAAACGGATTCAAGGCGAGCAAGGAGGAAGACCTGGCAAAATACAGCCCAAGCGTGACTGACTGCATGGTGGTGGTGAAGCGCAAACAGCTGGGGCTTACCCTCCCCCTGGGTGTGGTGCTGCTCACGGACTTCACGGAGCAGATGGAGAACATAGCATTCCTTATTACCGAAGATGACGGAGGGACGGTGACCCAGTGGAAATGCGAAGCAATGGTGAAATACAACTCCAAGTCCTATGGTTTCAACCTGGATATTCCATACAGGTCAAAGGACGACATAGTGTGGAGAGGCCAGCTCAGCCGGGATTACCTCACTGGCGGAAGATATACGTATTCGCGCCTGGGAGACGTGGAAGTCACTTTTGAATTCAGATAGAGTCGGAACCCGTGACGCTCATTTCGCAGCGCGTACAATCGAAATGAAGGGCAATGCGACGCCCGTTGTTGCGTAGGAAGAGCGGACCCGGGTCCTCGGCACCCTGATGGCGGGAGCACAAGCCAAGTTCGTAACGGATGCAGTATCTGGTGAGCATCAGAGGCTCGCGTGTGGCCGTTTCAGCAGCATAGGGTGCGATTTGAGGCACGGCATCCGCTGTCTTCCTGCCCTGCGCGAGCGGGATGCGCCCGCAAGGGATGGAATCCAGATCTGAAGCAAGGAGACGGCGTATGCTGTTTATTGTGGAAGCGCTGAGCAGGGGGAGACGATTTCCCCTGGTCTGCACCTCAAGCTCTTCAAGGCGGAAAACATAGTCCCCGCTTCGCTTGGAAAGCTGTTCGCGGAGCATTGCTGCGGCACGTTCTCCGTCGCTTGCACAGTCCACATCGGCATTGAAAGTGCTCGTAAACTCGCGCCCGTCCTCGCTGCGCACGCTGGCCTCAAGCACAAATTCCGAATGTATTTTCAGGAAGACGGATACCCGCAGTTCCCGGCGCGGAGCCTTGGACTCCATAAGTTTCTCGAAATCTACGCTGATGTTGCGGAACAGGGTCATACCGGGACGGAGTTCAGTGGCGTCACGGGTAAAGATTCTGTTCCCGTCACAGCGGTCTCCGCGGAATCCTACCACTTTCCCATTGCGGGCAGTGAAGGCAAAGCCGTCGCCATTGCTCAGGCGCGGAAGTCCTTCCCCGCGTCGCCTGAGGCGGACGGAGACTTCAGTTTCACGTCCAAGGCGGCGCACATCCAGCACGGTGCCGATCTCTTCGCCCATAGACTTGGGCGCATCCATTGATGACCATTTCCCGCGTTTCCCGTCCAGGAAGAGCTCGGTATATCCGCGATTGAAGGTGCGCACGAGGTCAGGCTCGAAAGATGTCTTCACTACGCCGAAGGACGAGCGGCTGAAACGCTCGGGATACTTGGCCACCAGGTCATTGAGAGCCTTGTCGTAAGCGCGCACGACGTTACGCACGTATGAGATGTTTTTCAGCCTTCCTTCTATCTTGAAGGAACTCACTCCCGCAAGGGCAAGATCTTCCAGACGGGAGAGCAGATTGTAGTCTTTAAGGGAGAGCAGGGCTTTGTTGCGCAAAAGTACGCGACCGGAAGCATCTTCAAGGTCATAGAGGGAACGGCAGGCCTGAATGCACTCTCCCCTGTCTGCGCTGCGTCCGTCAAGCCAGGCGGACAGGCGGCACTCGCCGCTGTAGCATACACAGAGGGCTCCGTGCACGAAGAATTCCAACTCGCAATCCACTGAGCGGGATATCTCCCGGACGCGGGACAGGGGAAGTTCCCTCTCCAGCACTATCCTTGCGCTGCCAAGGTCCCGGAAGTGCTTCGCGCGCTCCACATCCCGGATAGCGCATTGGGTGGATGCGTGCAGGGGTATCCTTATATCCTCAAATCCGAATATGCGCTCATCCCTGACTATGAATGCGTCCGCGCCCGCTTCCTGGCTGCGTAGCATCTGCCTGTGGAGCTCATCCAGCTCGTCGTCGCCAATCTGGATATTGTAGGTCACAAAGACACGGGCACCGAACTTGTGGGCATGATTGCAGAGTTCCGCAATTTCTTCGAAACTGTTGCCCGCAGCCTTGCGTGCCCCGAAATCCGGACCGGCAATATATACGGCATCGGCACCGCAGTCAATAGCCGCGATGCCGATTTCCAAATTTCTTGCGGGCGCCAGAAGCTCCAGAAAGTCCATATTACTTGAGGGCGTCGATGAGCTTCTTGGCCTGAGCACCGAGGGCAGGGTCATTCACTGCCATCTGGAAGTACTCTACTGCCTTGGCATTGTTCTTTGCCTTCTGATAGAGAGCGCCGACGGTAAATGCGATCTGGGCAGCATTCTTTGCCTTAGGAGAAAGTTCGAGGTACTTCTCGAAATAGCTGATGGCGTCAGCATCCTTGCCGAGCTGCTGTGAAGCCTGGCCGGCAATCTGGTAAGCCTGAGCGTTCTCGCCGTACTGGTTTACGTTGACAGCTGCTGCAACTGCACCGGCGAAGTCCTTTGCCTTGAGGGCGGATGCGGCTTCCTTGAGGCAGATGTTGGAGAGCTGCTTGAAGGCTGAAGTCTGCTGACCGTTCTCTGCAGCAAGGGTAAGGGCTTCCTTTGCACCTGCTATATCGCCTGCGCCATTGAGGGCAAGGCCGAGACGAAGTGCGGCAAGTCCGTTGGCAGGATCGAAGTCAAGAACCTCCTTGTATGCGCTTGCAGCTCCGGCATAATCCTTTGCATTGAGCAGAGAACCTGCGTTCTGCATAATAATCTTAGGGAGCAGATTCTTTGCCTCGGTGAGCACATCCTCATTGGCGAACTTCTGGGCTATTTCGATGGTGGTCTTGATCCTCTCGATAGCTGCAGGGTAGTTGGATGAGTTCACAAGACCCTTTGCAATTGAAAGATTCAGATCCGGAATCACGTTCTTGCAGTTCTGGGCAATCTCTTCTCCGTCAGCTCCGAGAGCGGTAGCAAGGGAGAGAGCCTGCTCGAAGGACTTCAAAGCGCCTTCCTTGTCACCGGCGGTGATGGCGGCTGCTCCGGAGTTGTAAATTTCAGTAATCTCAGCCAGGTCCTGGGCATTCACGATTCCAAGCGCAAGGGCGAAGGAAGCGATTGTTGCAAAAATCTTCTTCATAATACTATATTTTATACATTTTTGTCTTTTCCTCTCGGATCCATAACAGAACCGCGAAATGCAAATTTAACAAAAAATGTTTACATTTGTATTCGAGGACTGTTAATTATGCAAAAGTTATCGAAGCATATATTGTGCCTGATTTTTCTGCTCCTCCCGATTATGATGCGTTCTCAGGCGCTTCCGTCCCTTGGAGTGGCAAAAGAAATCACGAAAGGCACCCTCCCTAACGGGATTGATTATTACCTTGTTTCCAATTCCCTGGACAAGGGTTTTGCCGATTATGCCCTTGTCAGGATGGAAGCTTCAGGGGGCGTTTCCGAGCGCGAAAGCCTGGAAGGGCTGGAGCATTTCGGGGACAGGAAGCCCTGGCGTTTCCTCTCCGAGAACGGTGTCGGATACGGCTTGTCCGGATACTACACTGAGTACGGAGATGCAGGAGTGTTCAATTTTTCCAATGTGCCTGTCTACAACCAGAGCGTGGCGGATTCCACCCTGCTGATGATTGTGGATATGATTGCTCTTTCCCGCAGTCCGCAGGCAGTGGTCATCAGCGGTGACATAGAACCGGCGAAGCTGAAGGAACGCCTGCAGCTGATGTCGATGATGGTGCCTCAGCTCAGAAAGAAGGATTTCGGATCCGCGAGGGAATGGAACGCGAGGGACAGCGCCAGCGTACTCATCAGCAGCAATTCCAGCAAAGACGTTGCCGCCGTAAGCGCCATCTACCGCAGCGCAAGGCTCGGAAGGGACGTGCTGGATTCACCTCAGCCCGTAATCACAAGCTCGTACGCATATATGCTGGGGAACATTGTTTCAGGCCGCGTGGAACGCAATTTCCGCAGCCGCGGACTGCCTCTTGGGGACATACGTTTCCGCTACTATGACAGCGCCTCCGGGCCATACGATGAGCGCTATTCCTTCACCCTGTTCACATCGACCCGCGCGCTGAATGAAGCCACGTCGGTGCTGGCCGCCATTCTCGGCGATCTTGACCGCAACGGTGCACTGATGGAGGAGTTCATCGATGCCAAGGAGCAACTGGTGAGCGAGGCCACCCGGGCCGCGGGCGGTCGTCAGCTCAGCAACAGTGAATACGTGCGCAAGTGCATTTCCTCCTTCCTGTACGGCTCAAACCTGGCATCTGAGGATGTACTGAACTCCCTGCTCGCCGGCAGGAGCCTCACTGCCGAAAAGGAGCTCCCGCTGTTCAACGCCTTCGTGTCTGCGCTTCTTGACAGGGAACGCAACCTCACCCTGCGCTTCGACCTCCCGTACTCCGGAACCGACGGCAGGAGTCTGCGCTACACCTTCTCCGAAGCCTGGAACGCCCAGGAGCTCACTGACAACAGCTACAAGACCACCTTCAACGACACCTTGAGCCTCTATGCACCGAAGAGCAAGGTGAAGCTCAAGTCGGAAATCACGGAACCTATTTCCAACGGAAAACTCTGGACCTTCTCCAACGGAGTGAAGGTGCTCTATAAGAAAACCGACGCCAAGGGAGAATTCCATTATTCCCTTATGCTGCGCGGAGGCGTGTCCGCAGTGCCCGGCATCGGGGAAGGTGAAAGTGCCTTCGTGGGAGATATGCTGGGCTTGGACAATATCGCTGGACTCAGCCCTTACGACTTCAAGGCCATGCTCGCGGCCAACGGCATCACCATAAGGGGAGAAGCAGGAATTTCAGATATGCGCATCAGCGGCATAGCTCCAAAATCCAAACTTCAGCTCTTGCTGCGCTCCCTTCTCTCCATTTCGGAAAAACGCAGCCCCAACGCTGAGGCTTTCGAGTACTACAAAAAATGCGAGGCTGTGCGCACAGGAATGGAAGCCTTCTCGCCACGCGACGTCAACTCACTGATGGACAGTATAATGCGCCCGGAATACTTCTACACCGGGCGAAAGTATATGGAGAAACTCCACGATGACCTTCCGGAGCGGGCAGAGCAATATTTCGAGGGCCAGTTCTCCAAGGTCAACGACGGCCTGCTGGTGCTGATGGGCGACTTGGACGAGGAAGGGCTCAAGAGGGAACTATGCAAAGCCCTCGGCAGTTTCCGCACCATGAAGCAGTTTGCGAAAAGACCGGCAGTGAAGTGCCGTCTCGCCTCAGGTTCAGTAACCTATACCATGGAGTCGAGCCCCGGCCTGGTGGGTGGCGGAGAAATAGGAGTGAATGTGGCTATGGCAGCTCCGGTTCCGTTCAATATGGAGAACTACGTGGCCTGGCAGCTCGCAGTGCGATGCATACGCAATTCCCTTGTGAAGGTTCTTGCCCCGCAAGGCGCGTATTTTGACATTCAGAAGAAGCTGGAGGTATATCCCGTGGAAAGGCTTTCCCTCTTCATAAACTGTCACCCTTGCATGGAAGCGGGTCTCCCGGCAGGAATGAGTGCGGCAGACCCGGTAAAACTGCTCAACACCATAAGGAAAGTCACCATGGACCTTTCCGGGCTAGAAGTCTCAGAGAGCGAGCTCAAGGCATTCAAAGAAGAACTGCTTAATGCCTTTGACAAGGACATGAAACAGCCGGAAACAGTAATCGATGCGGTTATGGTAAGGTACAGCGATGGCAAGGACCTGGTGAGCGGCTACAGGAACGCAGTAAAGTCAGTCAACGCCGGGAAGGTCAAGGAGATACTCAGACAGCTGGGCGAAGGCGCAAGCGTGGAATACGTAATTATCTAGTAATGGGAAAGAACAGATTCGGGACCATAGTGCAGATAGGTGACATACTCGTTTCGGAGGATGTGGTGACGGAATATTTTGCCTGCGATTACGCGAAGTGCAAAGGCGCCTGTTGCATTATAGGCGACAGCGGAGCGCCTATGGAAGAGCAGGAGACGGAGAGCGTGGAGCGCGACTACCAGGCATTCAGGGAGCTGATGAGGCCGCAGGGCCGGGAGGCTGCAGAGTCGAAGGGCTTCTTCGAGATAGACAGGGATGGGGACATAGTCACCCCTCTCGTACCGGAGAGCTGCGAGTGCGCATACTGCCATTTCGGGGACGGCGGAGAATGCCTCTGCGCAATAGAAATGGCAGGGAAGAAGAAACCCGTATCCTGCTCGCTCTACCCCATCCGGGTGACGAAACTCACCGGAGGCGGCTTGGCACTGAACCTGCACAGATGGGACATATGCGCCGATGCGTTTGAAAAAGGGCGCAGGGAGGGAATCAGGGCATACCAATTCCTGAAGAAACCGTTGTGCGACACCTACGGGCCCGAATTCTACGAAGCCCTGGATGCCGCCGCAAAAATGATATTGAAATAATGTTCGTATGAAACTGATAAGCTGGAACGTGAACGGTCTCAGGGCCGTGGCGGGCAAGGGCTTCGCCGACATCTTCAACAGCCTCGACGCTGATATCGTATGCCTGCAGGAAACCAAGCTCCAGGCAGGTCAGCTCGACCTTGAATTCCTTGGCTACCGTTCGTACTGGGATTACGCCGAGAAGAAAGGGTACTCCGGAACCTGCATCTACACGCGGGTGGAACCGGTTTCCGTAAGCACGGGTATAGGAATCGAGGAGCACGACCGCGAGGGAAGGACAGTCACCATGGAAATGGAGGAGTTCTACCTGGTGAACGTGTACACGCCCAATTCCCAGGACGGTCTCAAACGCCTGGAGTACAGAATGAAATGGGAAGACGCTTTCCGTGATTATGTGCTCGGACTTGCAAGGAAGAAGGCAGTGGTGATATGCGGGGACATGAACGTAGCCCACAATGAAATAGACCTCAAGAACCCGGCGACGAACCATTTCAATGCCGGTTTCTCGGACGAGGAACGCGGGAAGATGAGCGAACTTCTGGAGTCAGGCTTCTGCGACAGCTGGAGGTACCAGCACCCCGATGAGGCAAAATACTCCTGGTGGTCATACCGGATGAGGGCCAGGGAAAGGAATGTGGGCTGGCGTATTGACTACTTCCTTGTATCCGAGGGTTTCAAAGACAGGATAGTGTCCACGGATATACATAATGAAATCTTCGGCTCGGACCATTGTCCGGTGGAACTGGTCCTGAAAGTGTGACAATAAAAAAAGAGGCTGATTACTCAGCCTCTTTGTCGGGGTACTGTGACTCGAACACAGGACCCTCTGGTCCCAAACCAGATGCGCTAGCCAACTGCGCCACACCCCGAAATCCCGATTGGGACTGCAAATATACTTCGAATTTGAGAAAAAACAAAATATTTTAAAAGAAATTGAGCTTTATGATTATTAAGGCAAGCGATATACACAAGAGTTTCGGCCAGCTGAAGGTCCTGAAAGGGATAGATCTGGAGGTAAGAAAGGGCGAAATAGTGTCGATTACAGGTGCTTCAGGAGCAGGAAAATCCACGCTTCTGCAAATCCTCGGCACGCTTTCAACGCCTGATTCCGGCAGTCTGGAAATTGACGGGACCAGGGTGGACAGGATGAGCAGGGACGAGGCCGCCGACTTCCGCTGCAGAAAAATCGGATTCGTGTTCCAGGCCCACCATCTGCTACCCGAATTCACCGCCGAAGAAAACGTGATGATTCCGGCAATGATTGCCGGCGTACCTCAGAAGAAGGCGAGGGAGAGGGCGGCGGAACTCATTTCCCTGCTGGGACTTGAGGAGAGGAGGAACCACAAACCTTCGGAACTGTCAGGCGGCGAGCAGCAGAGAATAGCCACCGCAAGAGCCCTCATAAATTCACCCGCCGTACTATTTGCCGACGAGCCCACCGGGAACCTGGATTCCGTCACCAAGCAGGAAATCCATAAACTCTTCTTTGAGCTAAGGGACAAACTCGGCCAGACAATAGTCATTGTGACCCACGACCCTGAGCTCGCTTCCCTTTGCGACCGTTGCCTTACAATGAAAGATGGACGCTTCATTTAGATTCAGACAGTTTTCCGTGCGCCACAGCGAATCGGCTCTGAAACTGGGCACCGACGCCGTTCTGCTCGGCGCCGCCATGAGTATAAGAGGCAGTGAACGCAGAGCCCTGGACATAGGAACCGGCTGCGGCGTGATTGCCCTGATGGCAGCGCAACGCGCCCCTCATTGCCATATCGTCGGTATTGACATAGACCCTCCTTCCGTGCGTGAGGCTGCCTTGAACTTCGCCGCTTCGCCCTGGGCCGAAAGGCTGGAAGCCGTGCTCTGTGCCCTGGAGGAATTCAGGCCGGAGACGGGGAATTATGATCTGATTTTCTCCAATCCCCCGTATTACGACGACTCGCTGAAAAACCCCGACGAGCGCAGCGCTGCCGCCCGCCACACACATTCCCTGCCGCACGCTACGCTCTGCTCCCGGGTCAGGGAGCTGCTCGCGGAGGACGGACGCTTCTGCGTGGTGCTGCCCAGCGACGTGTTTTCCCAGTTCCGCCGCACCGCCGCTTCATTCGGCCTGTATCTGCATCGTGAACTGGATGTTTGCACGACTCCATCCAAGCCTATCAGCCGCGTAGTAGCGGAATTTGGCTTGCAGAATGGAGGAGACATACTGAAAGAGCGCCTTATTCTGCAAGAAAATGGCTCTAAATCAGCCGATTATAAAGAACTAACCAAAGAATTTTACCTCTAGCGCAGGACGATTTTTAATAGTCTGATTTCGCCACAAAAGGCTCAACTTACCCCAAATCGGGGACTTTCGCCACAATTCCGCCGTCCCGACTTTCCGGTTCGGACGGAATGACCTACTTTTGCCCGAACAAACCTTTTTATTTATCAAAATGTACGACATCAAAGCAAACGACAATTTCGTCCTCCGCTTCGAGCAGACAGTCAAGGAGTGCTGGGACTCTCCGGCTCTGAGCGACTACAGGTGCTCCACCCTTACTTATGGACAACTTGCAAGAAAAATCGAGACCAACCTTCTCCTCTGGAGGGCAGCCGGTCTCAAGAGCGGGGACAAAATAGCCATCAACGCACGCAGCAGCGCCGCGTGGGCTGAAATGTTCTACTCCGCACAGGCAGGCGGATTCGTGGCAGTGCAGATTTTCAATGCATTCACCCCGGCTGACACCGCCAGCCTTGTAAACCACTCGGAATCACGCATCCTTTATACAGAAAAGCCAATTTTCGAGAAAATGGATTTCGAGCAGCTTCCTATGCTCGTTGCTGCAATCGACACCAGGACCGGCGAGCTTCTTGCCAGCCGCAACGGTTTTGAAGAGCTCTACAGGAACAGGGAAGCCGCTTTCGCGGAGGCTCATCCTTCTTTCGGACCGGAGGACGTCAAGTATTCCCCGGTAGGGCTGGATGACATAGCCGCAATAATGTACACCTCCGGATCCACCGGAAATCCTAAGGGCGTAATGCTGATGAACAGGAATCTCAGCATGAATATACACTTCCTCCCTGCGCACGTACCGTTCCGCAGGGGCGAGAATTACGTCAGCATACTCCCGTACGCCCATATCTTCGGTATGACTGTCGATATGGTTGCTCCGCTCTGCTATGGTATGCACCTGGTTGTCCTCGGCCTTCCACCGATACCTGCAAACCTAAAACCTGCCTTGAGGGAATATAGACCTCACGTGTTCTTTTCAGTCCCTCTGATTCTTACCAAACTCATCGAGGACACTCTGGGCGAATTCATCCATAGCAAGAGCGGCGCAGCCAAACTCGAAGACCACAAGAACAATCCGGATTTCTGCAATGCCCTGAAAATCATCTTCGACCAGGCGCTCGGCGGAAGCATAGAGATGTTCGCTACCGGCGGAGCAGCCATTCCGGAGCAGTTTGAAAAGCTCCTTGTGGAGAAACTCCAACTGCCTTTCATCACCGGTTACGGAATGTCCGAGACCGCTCCTGTAATCAGCATCGGCCACCTGGGACATTACAAACTGCGCGAGTGCGGAGAATGGATTCAGGAAGGTGTAGACTTGAAGATCGATTCTGTTGACCCTGCCCACGTTCCGGGTGAGATTCTCGTAAAGGGCAACATCGTTTTCAAGGGCTACTACAAAAACGAAGAAGCCACCAAGGCTGCCTTTACCGAGGACGGCTGGTTCCGTACCGGCGACCTCGCCACCATCGACCAGGACAACAGCATCTTCATCGTAGGCCGCTGCAAGAGCATGATACTCTCCACCAACGGACAGAACATCTTCCCCGAGGAGATTGAAGTGGTACTCAACGCGCTTCCGTATGTAGCTGAATCACTGATTGTTTCAAGAAATGACAGGCTTGTCGCTCTCATCGTTCCTGATATGAATCTCGCCGCCGACCTCGATGCGGCAGGGCTCAAGAGCGTGATGGACAGCAACCTCGAGATCCTCAACAAGAGGATGCCTGCTTACTCTCAGGTTGCCAGCTACGAGATGCATTACGATCCTTTTGCCAAGACCCCTAAGGGAAGCATAAGGAGATTCATGTACGAATAAAAATAGGGGCGACATGTTCGCCCCTATTGTTTTTTTGGTTAATTTTGTATGCCAATTCGTCGAAATTGGAGGCTTAAAAATTAACTGGAAAACAAAAAAGTATGTACGAACTGAAACCAAACGACAACTTTGTTGTTGTATTCGAAAACACCGTCAAGGAATGCTGGAACAAGTCCGGTCTTGACGATTACAAGGTAGCAAGCTACACTTATGGTGAACTCGCCACCGAGATTGAAAAAATGGCTCTCGTATGGAAAGCCGCAGGACTGAAGAAGTCCGACAAAATTGCCATCAACGCGAAAAGCAGTGCTGCCTGGGCTATCACCTTTATGGCAAGCCAGACTAGCGGCTACGTGTCCGTGCTGATGTTCAACGGATTCACTCCGTCCGACACAGCCCGTCTGGTGGCTCACTCTGACGCCAGGGTGCTCTACACCGAAAAGTCCATCTTTTCAAAGATGGACTTCGACAGCATCCCTGATGTCATCGCCGCAATCGACACCAAGAGCGGGGAACTGCTCGCAAGCCGCGGCAACTTCGCAGAGATATATTCCAGAAAGGAGGAACTCTTTGCCGAAGCCCATCCGAACGGATTCACCGCAGATGACGTACACTACGAGCGCACCGGCTTCGATGAACTCGCAGCCATTATGTACACCTCCGGTTCCACCGGAAACCCTAAGGGTGTGATGTTGTCCAATCTCAACCTGTCATCCCAGATAAAGATCATTCCGCTCCACTTCCCTTACGACAGGAAGGACAGCTACGTCAGCGTGCTGCCGTATGCCCATATCTTCGGTATGGTGTACGATATGCTGGCCCCGCTATGCTACGGAATGCACCTCGTCGTGCTTGGACTGCCTCCTATCCCGGCCAATCTGAAACCGGCCCTGAGGGAGTTCAGGCCTTATGTATTCTTCTCTGTTCCTCTGATTCTTGTAAAACTGCTCGAGGACACGATAGGAGAATTCATCCACAGCAAGAGCGGCGCAGCCAAACTTGCCGACTACAAGAACAACGCCGACTTCTGTGAAGCCCTCTCCACCATTTTCATGAAGGCACTCGGAGGCAACGTAGGGCTGTTCGTTACCGGCGGTGCCGCCATTCCGGAGCATTTGGAGAAGCTTTTCGTGGAGCAGCTCCAACTTCCTTTCGTTACCGGATACGGTATGACCGAAGCATCTCCGACTATAAGTCTTGGCCACAAGGGCCGCTACAAACTTAAGGAGTGTGGAGAATATGCCGACGAAGTCGTCGATCTGAAGATAGACTCCACTGATCCGGAGCACGTGCCGGGCGAAGTCCTCATCAGGGGCATAGGCGTGTTCAGCGGATACTATAAGAATGAAGAGGCCACCAAGGCTGCCTTCACCAAGGACGGATGGTTCCGCACAGGAGATCTCGGCACCGTGGACCAGGATCACAGCGTCTTCCTCGTAGGCCGCTGCAAGAGTATGATTCTCTCCTCCAACGGCCAGAACATCTTCCCGGAAGAGATCGAGGTGGTGCTGAACCCAATGCCTTATGTGGCAGAGTCCATCATCGTATCAAGGAAAGACAGGCTCGTAGCCCTTATCGTCCCTGATATGAACCGTGCTGCCGACCTTGACGCCGAAGGGCTCAAGAGCGTAATGGACAGCAATCTGGAGGCTCTGAACAAAAAAATACCTGCTTACTCACAGGTAAGCTCATACGAGCTGCGCTACGAGCCGTTTGCAAAGACGCCGAAGGGCAGCATAAAGCGATTTATGTACGATTAGAATTTTTATGGAAAGAAGAGTAGTTATCACCGGAATGGGAGTCATCTCCCCAATTGGAAACGATGTAAAGACATTTTGGGAAAACCTCAAGGCAGGGAAATGCGGCATCAGCCGCCTGGAAGGCTTTGAGGAATACAATCTCCCTATACACGTAGCAGGAAGGGTAAAGGATTTCGATCCTCTCAATTATGGGCTGTCGGTAGCTGAGAAGCGCCGCAACGACCTTTACAGCCAGTATGCAATGGCAGCCTCCACCGAGGCAATGGCCTCAAGCGGACTGGTGTCGAGAGAGAACATCGAAGCGGAAAGATTCGGAGTCTACGTAGGCTCGGGAATCGGCGGCATCAACACCTTCGTAACTCAGACCAAAATCCTCATCGACGAGGGTGCTGACCGCATTTCACCGCTTTTCATTCCGATGATGATACCTAACATCGCCGGCGGAAACATAGCCATCAAGTACAAGGCCCAGGGCCCTTGCCTGACCCACGTATCCGCTTGCGCGACAGGAACCAATTCCATAGGTGAGGCCTATCTTGCCATAAAATATGGCAGGGCTGACGCAATACTTACCGGTGGCAGCGAAGCCGCAGTGACCCCGCTCGCCATCGGAGGTTTTGCCAACAGCAGGGCCCTTACTACCGAAGAGGATCCAAGCAAGGCCTGCCTGCCTTTCGACAGGCGCAGGGGCGGATTCGTGATGGCGGAAGGAGCCGGCCTGATGATGCTCGAGGAATATGAGCACGCCAAGGCCCGCGGAGCCGAAATCATCGCCGAGGTTTGCGGTTACGGCTGCACCTGCGACGCCCACCACTACACCGCACCGCGTCCGGATGGCATTCCGGCCGCAAAGGCAATCAGGGAGGCTCTCGACGAAGCGGGCTACCGCGAGGGAGAGAACCTCTACGTCAACGCACACGGTACAGGAACCCACCTCAACGATGCCGCCGAAACCAACGCCCTCAAACTGGCGCTTGGAGAGGCAGATGCGCGCAGGGCTTCCGTCAGCTCCACCAAGTCCATGACCGGACATATGTTCGGCGCCACCGGGGCGGTTGAGCTTATGGCGTCAGCCCTCGCCCTCAAGGAAGGCATCGTGCCTCCGACCATAGGTCTGGAAGAGGCGGATCCGGAGTGCGACCTCGACTATACACCTCTTAAGGCTCGCAAACGCGACCTCGATGTCGCCATCTCCAATTCTCTGGGATTTGGCGGGCATAATGTTTGCGTAGCTTTGAGAAAAATATACTAAAACCGCAACTGAATCAGAAATGAACAGAGAAGAAATTATGCAAGTTCTGCCTCATCGCGCGCCTATGCTGCTCGTGGATGAGACGGAAACCGAAGGCGAATACGTGCTCTCAAAGTACACTATTCGCGAAAATGAGTTTTTCACTCAGGGTCACTTCCCGGGCTGTCCTGTAGTGCCGGGAGTCATCCTCTGTGAGATAATGGCACAGTCAAGCGTCCTTCTCATTCCAAAGGAGGATCTTGTTGACAACATCGGTATGTATGCCGGAATCGACAACGTCAAGTTCAAGCATTCCGTTTATCCTGGCGACACCGTATGCGTGAAGGCCAGGGCATTGGGAAGGAAGGGACCTCTCGTGCTAGTCGAGGCAAAGGCCACAGTGAATGACAAGATTGCCTGCCAGGGCAAGCTCTCATTCATGCTCGTACCGAAGGACAAACTTAATTTGAAGTAAATTATGGCTTACGGATTACTGAAAGGAAAGAAAGGCATCATATTCGGTGCCCTCAACGACCAGTCGATAGCCTGGAAAGCAGCCGAGAGGGCTGCCGAGGAAGGAGCGGAACTGGTACTCACAAACACTCCTGTATCCATCAGGCTCGGCACTATTGACCAGCTCGCAGAAAAATGCGGGGCCAAGGTCATCCCGGCCGACGCCACCTCCATCGAAGACCTCGAGCAGCTGGTTGACGCTGCGATGGAGCAGTTCGGAGGCAAGTTCGACTTCGTCCTCCACTCCATCGGAATGTCTCCGAACATCAGGAAGAACAAGCCTTATGAAGAAACCAACTACGATTTCTTCAACAAGACTCTCGACATCTCCGCGATGTCCTTCCACAAGCTTCTTGGGGTACTCTACAAGAAGGACGCCCTCAACGAATGGGGTTCGGTGGTAGCATTGACATACATTGCTGCCCAGCGCACATTCCAGGGCTACAACGACATGGCAGACGCAAAGGCCCTGCTGGAGTCCATAGCCAGAAGCTTCGGTGTGATCTATGGCAAGAAGAGTCACGTGCGCATCAACACCATTTCCCAGTCCCCTACCAAGACCACTGCCGGAAGCGGCATCGCCGGTATGGAGGATATGTTCAACTACGCTGACATGATGTCACCTCTCGGGAACGCATCGGCAGCGGATTGCGCCGACTACATCGTGAGTCTGTTCTCAGACCTCACCAGGCACGTCACAATGCAGACCCTGTACCACGACGGAGGTTTCTCCTCCACCGGCCTCACCGCCGACGTGGTGGAAACCTTCACCAAGGGTCTGAAATAGTTGAAAGGAATTTTGATTTATCAGCGGCTCCGGATTTCCGGGGCCGCTTTCGTACCATACGGACAGATTTGGATTAATGCCACGGAAAGGATATCTTTGCACAAATAACACATAGTCTTATGACCAAATTACCATTATTCTGCCTTTTGGCAGCTGTCGCAGTCTCCTGCGCAAAGGAGGCCGTCACCGTTGAATACGAAAATTTCAATCTCATCCACCAGGACGGACCAACCCTGGGCTATTCTCCGGATTCGGGAGTCGGCATTCTTCGCGAAGGCCGCCTTGCATTCAAGGATCTTAACAGGAACGGAAGCCTGGATATCTACGAAGACTGGCGCCGCAGCATCGAGGACAGGGTGGAAGACCTCGCGAACCAGCTCTCCAAGGAGGAGATTGCAGGACTTATGCTCTACAGTTCCCACCAGAACATCCCGGCTAGGGGGTCATACGGGGCCAGCACCTACAACGGCAAGCCTTATTCCGAAAGCGGAGCCAATCCCTGGGACCTCTCCGATGCACAGAAGAAATTCCTCAGGGACGACAACCTTAGGCACGTGCTCGTGGTGAAGGTGGAAAGCCCGGAAGTCGCCGCAAAATGGAACAATGTTTCTCAGGCCTTTGTGGAAGGTCTGGGTCACGGAATACCGAACAACAATTCCAGCGACCCGCGCAACGGAATCTCCGGAAACGAGGAATATAATGCCGGAGCCGGCGGAGCCATATCCCTGTGGCCGAGCGAAATCGGAATGGGTGCAACCTTCGACCCTGAACTTGTACGCGAGTACGGCCGTATAGCCTCCGCCGAATACAGGGCGTTGGGTCTCGCAACCTGCCTCTCCCCTCAGGTGGACATATGCACTGAGCCGCGCTGGTCAAGATTTTCCGGCACCTACGGCGAAGATCCGCAACTCGTGAAGGATTTTGCCGAGGCCTATTGCGACGGTTTCCAGACCTCATACGGAAAGGATGCTCTTTACGGAGCCTGGGGCACGCAGAGCGTGAATGCCATGGCGAAACACTGGCCGGGCGGCGGTTCCGGCGAGGCTGGACGCGACGCGCATTTCGGCAGGGGCAAGTACGCCGTTTACCCGGGAGGCAATTACGAGCTCCACAAAATTCCGTTCACCGAAGGCGCGTTCAAACTCAAGAACGGAACCGGCAAGGCAGCAGCCATAATGCCGTATTATACGATTTCCCTCGGGCAGTCGCCTGAAAGAGTGGCCAACAACTACAATTATGACATCATTACCCGCCAGCTACGCGAAGAAGCCGGATACGACGGTGTCATCTGCACGGACTGGGGCGTAACCGCAGACATAGTGCACCCGGGCATACATAGCGGCAAGCCTTACGGCTACGAGAATAAGAGCGTGGCCGAGAGACATCTTGCAGTGCTGCGCGCAGGCGTGGACCAGTTCGGCGGCAACAACGACATAGTTCCTGTGCTCGAAGCCTTCGAGATGATGATAGAGCAGGACGGGGAGGAGAAGGCCATGGAAAGGATACGCCAGTCAGCACGCAGGCTGCTCACCAATATCTTCCGCACAGGTCTCTTCGAGAACCCTTACCTCATTCCGGAAGAGAGCGCAGCCGTGGTGGGCTGTCCTGAGTTTATGAAGAAGGGATACGAGGCCCAGGTAAAGAGCATAGTGATGGTTAAGAACCACGATTCCGCCCTTCCGCTCAAGGATGCGACAAATACCAGAGTGTATATCCCGCAAAGAACCGTTCCCGCAAGCAAGGCTTTCTTCGGCAATTCCGTTGCCGAAAAGGTGATCACGCCAGTTTCCGATGAACTCGCAGGCAAGTATTTCCAGCCCGTACACTCGGCTGCAGAAGCGGATGTGGCAATAGTGTTCATAGATTCTCCGGACAGCGGCCCGGGATACAGTATGGTCGAGGCACAGGGCAACACGGGAAAGGAAAGCGACAACTACTTCATCCCTGAGGGGAGCAAGGTCAGCGCTCCGGGTAATGGCTACTACCCTATCAGCCTCCAGTACGAAGACTACGTGGCAGAATATGCAAGAGAGGAGAGCATCGGACAGGGCGACCCTGCCGAGAAGAATCCGAACCGCAGCTACAAGGGCAAGGGAGTAAAGACCTTCAACAAGAGCGACCTTGAACTCGTCAGGAAGGTGCGCAGCGAAATCGGAGATAAGAAACTCATCGTGGCCATCAATTCAGCCAACCCGACCGTACTTTCCGAAATCGAGCCGCTCGCCGACGCAATACTCATCACCTTCACGATTCAGAATCAGGCAGTACTGGAAATCGTGAACGGCAAATACGAACCGAGCGGACTGCTCCCGTTCCAGATGCCGGCCAATATGAAGACCGTCGAACTGCAGAACGAGGACACTCCGCGCGATATGGATTGTTATACTGATTGCGACGGCAACGTCTATGACTTCGCCTACGGACTCAATTGGTCCGGCGTCATCAATGACTGGCGCGTCGAGAAGTACAAGTAGCCTGAGCTTTGAAAGCTCAGCTACTTGACACTCCTGTCGTTGTTCATCTCTGCTATGTCCACCTCTCCCCTCTTGCTGGAACCGAGCAGCCATTCGCTGTAATAATCGGCCATCTTCCAGAAGAAGTACTCGTTCATATCTCCGAAGCTGTGGCGCTGACCCGGGAGAAGAAGCACATCGAAGCGCTTGTTGGCGCGGATGAGGGCATTGATGACACGTATGGTATTCGCAGGGTGCACATTGTTGTCGATGTCTCCGGTACAGAGGAGAAGGTGTCCTTTGAGACGGGAAGCAATCTCCGGATTGGTTTCAATCGCATATACGAAGGTGGTGTCTGAGGCAACCACCTTCTCTTCTATTCCGTGGTGCTGTTCGCTCCACCAGCGGTTGTAGATGCTGTTGTCGTGGTTACCCGCGCAGGATACGGCCACCTTGAAGAAGTCCGGATACTGGAGTATCGCTGCCGTGGACATAAACCCGCCACCGGAGTGTCCGTGAATGCCCACGCGGTCGAGGTCTATCCATTCATACCTCTCCCCAAGCTGCTGGATTGCGTATTTCTGGTCATCGAGACCATAGTCGCGCAGGTCGCCGTAACCGTAGTTGTGGTACCACTTGGACCTGTTCGGATGGCCGCCCCTGTTGCCCACCGTGATGACTATGAATCCCAGCTGCGCCAGGCGGTCGGTGCGGGTGAAGCCGCTGCTCCAGGATATGTTGTTGGCCTCGACCTGAGGTCCCGGGTACACGTAGTCGCATATAGGGTACACCCTGGTGGAGTCGAAGTCATAAGGCTTGTACATTGCGCCGTAGAGGTCCGTCACGCCGTCGGCCGCCTTAACTTTGAAGCGCTCCGGGAACTTGTATCCTGCCGCAAAGAGGCGGGAGAAGTCCGCATCGCCCAGTTCCATAAGCTTGCGTCCGCTTGCGTCATAAAGCACGCTGAACGGCTTGTGGTCTACGCGTGAGCAGTTGGCTACGAAATACTTGCCGCTCTCGGATGCGCTTGCAGCCACGTCCATATCCGCCATATCCAGGAGCTTCATCGCGCCGGTTTTGAGGTCCACGCGGTAGGTGTGCATCTGGTAAGGATTCTCGCCCTTCTCGCGTCCGCAGGCGCTGACCAGCATATATCCTTCCTTCTCGTTGACACGCAATACATCCTCTACGTGGAAGGCGCCTTCGGTGAGGTTGCGCACCAGGCTGCCGTCGGAGTTGTAGAGGTAGATGTTGGCCCAGCCGTTTCTCTCAGACCAGTGGAGCAGCTGTCTGCCGCCCGCTACAGGGCGCAGGGAACGGTTTTCGACGTAGGTGTTCATCCTCTCGGAGATGACGGTGCGGGTGGAATCGGTTCCGAGCCCTACGTAGCATATGTCCAGTTTCTTGAGGTCGCGGCTCCTCCTTGTGAGGTAGAAGCCCTTCTCGTCGCCCAGCCACCTTGAAGTCCTGAACTCGTTGCTCAGCTCGGCCACGCTGCGCTGCGGGCGCTCGAACTCCATATCCTGGTCCTTGAAAGCCACGCACTTGACCTTCTGCGAAGAACCATCGCTAATGTCGAAGACGTAAAGGTAACCGTATGGGGAAGGTTCTCCCGGCATTTGGTACTTGTAGGTTTCGAGGGTAGGACGCGGATTGCTCAGGGAATTGATGACCCAGAGCTCCTTAACCTCGCTCATATCCCAGCGAATAGTCGCGAAATGCCTGGAATCCGGCGACCATACGAGGTCTGACGGAAAGCTGCGTTCGGTGGTGTCTCGCACGGTGTTGCCGGAGTAACTGCTTGAGCAGTAAGCGAAGTCTGCCACACCGTCGGAAGTAAGCCTATGCTCCACCAGGGTGCTGTCCTTCGCATCCTTGGCTGCCTTGCGGAGGTTGGTGGAATCCATATAGAAGATGTTGCTGTTCTTCATATACACGCCTATGGTGCCGTCCGGGGACACGCAAGCCCAGCGCGGATACCTGCTTTCCTCCTTCTCCGTGCTCCAGCTCATCTCGCCGTCGGAGATACGATAGCGGAAACGGTACTCCTTCTTGTCGGAGCTCTTGAAATCGAACTTGAGATAACGCTCGTCCTGGCGGTCTATGCTCACGCTCCTGAACGGGAGATGATCGGCATCATAAGGGTCGCGGGTAATCTCCGTCAGGCGCATCGCCAGCTTGTCATTGTCGAAAATTGCCGTCCTCGTGCCGTTCTTCGGATCCACGAGGTAGTAATTGCTTCCCTCGGAATCTGACCACTTGTATATGAAGCGGTCGCCGTCGCTGAACCACTCGGGGCTTACCCTGGTGGAATAGAGCATTTTGGATACCCGGGCAGCGGAGAAGCGTTCCGCAAGCTCGTAGTTGGGCGTCGTCACCGGCGTCCCTTTGACGCCCCCGGCGAAGGCCGGAAGGCAGAGTGCTGACATCAGCAGCACGAGGACAAATTTTTCTTTCATTGCAGTCAATTATTATGTTCTGTCGCCTTTTTGTCGGCATAATCATTTGCATACTCCAGGGCCGGGAAGATGTTCGGGAAGATGTTTTCCTTTCCGATAATCTCATCTACACCCAGCTTGTGAAGCGAGGCCATAACCTTGTCGGTAACTCCGGACAGCACCACTTTCACTCCTCTCCGGTTTGCCATATCTATGATGTTGCGCAGATTCTTGACGCCGGTCGAATCGATGAACGGAACCTTGCGCATACGTATGATCCTGATATATGTCGCGTCCTTCTTGCGCCGCTCGAACTGCTCGGAACGACTCGCAAGGCCGAAGAAATACGGGCCGTTGATCTCGTAAACCTCCACTCCCTTGTGGATGTCCAGCATCTCCACGTCGTCCTTTGCCGCAAGTTCGTCATCCTCCGTGGCGGCAAGCCTGTCCTGATCGAGAACTTCGATGGTGGAGCTCTGCATCATACGGCGGACGAACATTACAATTGCAAGAATCACACCTACCTCGATGCCGACGGTAAGATCCACGATTACGGTCAGGAAGAAGGTGATCAGGAGCACGGCCACATCCGGAGCGTCACCCTTGAGCAGGTATTTGAAGCTGCGCCACTCGCTCATATTGAAGGCTACCACCACCAGGATGGCGGCCAGGCAGGAGAGCGGGATATAGACGGCATAAGGCATAAGGAAGAGGTATATGAGCAGGAGTACCACGGCGTGGATGATGCCGGCGACTGAGGTACGGGCACCGTTGTTGATGCTGGCCATAGTCCTTGCAAGCGCACCTGTTGCCGGTATGCCGCCGAAGAGCGGGGTGATGATGTTGGCGATACCCTGACCGATGAGCTCGGTATTGGAGTCGTGCTGCTTTCCGGTGACACCGTCCGCAACCATAGCCGCAAGCAGGGACTCGATGGCGCAGAGTATGGCGATGGTGAAGGCCGGGGACACGAGGCTCTTGACGGTCTCGAAATCCATCTTCGGGGCTACAGGCTTAGGCATAGGGAGGCCTTGGGCGAGTTCCGGGAACTTGGATCCTATGGTGGCGAATTCCACCCCGGCGAACTTGGTCAGGAGCACAGCTGCAGCCGTACCCGCGACGAGCGCGATAAGCGAGCCGGGAATCTTGCGGAAGCCCCATTTGTTCCAAAGGACAATCACGAGGAGGCAGCCCGCGCTTAGGGCGGTTTCCGTCCAGGAAATGTGGTCCAGATTCTGGAAATAGCATATCCACTCCGGGATGAAACCCGAAGGCACGGCCACATCGCTCATACCGAAGAAATCCTTCATCTGGGTGGAAAAGATGGTCAGGGCAATACCGCTGGTGAAGCCCACCACAATCGGGTAAGGGATAAACTTGAACACGGCGCCCATCTTGCACAATCCCATAGCGATCAGGATTACGCCGGCCATGATGGTGGCAAGAGCAAGGCCGGAGATTCCGTACTGCGCCACGATGCCCGACACGATTACTATGAACGCGCCGGTGGGGCCGCCGATAAGGAAACGGGAGCCGCCGAAAATTGAAATGAGGAATCCGGCAACTATTGCCGTAATGAGTCCCTGCTGAGGGGACACGCCGCTCGCTATACCGAAGGCAATTGCGAGAGGGAGGGCTATGATGCCGACAACGACGCCGGCAATGAGGTCGGAAACGAAACGTTCACGGCTGTATCTGCCCTTCTTGAATAGATGGAAAAATTTTGGGCTGAAAACCATAATAAAACACTACTAATAACCGTGCAAATATAGTGAAAATATGATTAGCGCCCAATAGCCTAAATCGCGCCCAGAATGAGGGAGGCAAGTTCTTCTGCTTCAGTACGGCTGAAGTAAAGTCCGCATTCGCGCTCTTCAAGGACCTCAAGCACCGCCCGGCGCTCGTATCTGATGCCCTTGAGGGCCGAAGCAAGTTCCTCTGCAGGATGGTCCCCGAGGAAATCTCCGGCGAAGCGTATGTGCTCGATCAAGCCCTTATCCAGGCCAAGATGCACTTCCACGGTGCCGCAGGCCAGTTTGGCCTTGTGGTTCAGGTCAGTCTCGCGAGAGTGTCCGTAAACCCAATCCCAGGTGGAGAACTTTTCCCCGGCAATCCTTCGGACCTGCTCCATACGCGCCTCGCCGAACTCAAGCTGCACGTCGTTTCCGGCAAGGAGTTCCTGCAACTTCGCCTGCAGTTCATCCAGGCTCCGGAACTGCGGCAGGTAATCCTTGAGGTTGGCGACCCGGCTCTTGACCGAGGCCACACCCTTCGCATCCATTTTCGACCCCGGCACGTCCAGGACTCTGGTAAGCGTATCGATGTCCACATTGTACATCATGGTTCCATGCACTATCTCCCTGTCCTTGAATACGCGTCTTGCGTATCCCGACACTTTCCTGCCCTCCACAAAGATGTCGTTGCGTCCGGTAAGCTCCGCCGGCACACCCAGGGCGCGCAGGGCCTCCACAAAGGGTTCCGGAGTCACCTTTGGGCCTATGATGGTGTAGTTCATGTTCTGGAGGTCGTGGTACACCGCGCCGCCCCCTGTCATCCTTCGGGCGAGGGTGATGCCGTTCTTCTCAAGATAGTCCAGGTTCACCTCGGAGTACGCGTTCTGGTTGAGACCTATGATGACTGCGGGGCTGTTGCGCCAAAGATAGAAAAAAGGAGCGTCCGACGGATACTGCTCGAGGCAATACTCGTCGAACGCCATATTGAAGTAAGGGTCCGTCGAACTGTTGATGAGGTAATTCATTGTACAGGTCGCGGACTTGTCCTACATTTCGTTTCCCACCTTACGGGCGCGCTCTGGCTTGTCGAGGTTGATGCCGTCACTGACTGCAACCTCCACGAGCACGTTCCAGCCTGCGCAAAGATTTACGTAGTTCTGAAGCTCCCCGGCATCCGGGGTGAGTATGGTCTTCTCGAACGGGGTCTGTCTGCTGTGGATTGCAACGGTATGCACGCCGGCTCCGCTGAGCACCGAGAGGAACTTGTCATACTCTTCCTCGATCGGGTCCACAATGAAGACTATGTCTCCCTCCTGCATTACCTCCTCGATTCCGTGTACCGCATAGGTTCCTTCGAGATAGTCGCTCTTGCGGCGGGTGATTTCATTGGTCTTGAGGGTGAGTTCTTCCGCAACGCCGTCATTGAGGCCGCTGAAGTAAATGGTGTTTGCTCCCTTCACCCACTCGACGATTTGCGGGTCAACGGGCATGGTGAGCGCCTGCCCTATCTTCTCAGGCAAGCCTGCAAGGGCTGCACCGAAGTCCTTCCCGGCAAGGCTCCAGATGATGGAATCGCAGTAGAGTCCCTGCTCGACTACGCTCTTGGTGGCAGCCACAGCTTCCTCCCAGCCACATTGGAGCACGCTTCCGCGCACGCATTCCTGCTCGATAGGAGTATCAGGATTGGCGCTGAGAGAGAAAAGCTCCTTGTGTCCATCCGCCTTGAGCTTCTTTGCGAGAGTGAGGGCTTCCTTGGTCCTTCCGGAGTTGGAGTCCACGAGGACGGTATATGCACTGAGGTCATAGCCAAGAGCCTGGCGGGCTCCGTCGCATTGCACGTTGAGCGAGAGGCCCCAGTTCATCGCCCTTTTGCGGGCGTTCTTGGCGGGCATTATGCGGGAAGAACCTTCTCCGGTGAAGAACATCCTTCCTGTCCTCCTGAGTGAGTCTGCTACGTGTGCTGAGCACTGTGGATCGAACTTGCGGACAGTAGGGACGGTGCCCATCATCTCCTGTACCAGGTAGTACCTGGAGTACTTTTCATTTTCCAGATTCATAGTATTGTGTTATTTTAATTTTTCAATCAATGCATCCAGGGTTGCGGATTCCTCTTCGGCCTCGCGCCGTACCTGCTTCACAAAGTCATTGTCCTCTATGGAGCCTATGGCGGCGAGCATCTCCTCCTCGCAGCGGTAGGTTGCGCGGCGGAACGGATTTTCGTAGTCCTTCAGGCGGGTAAGATATACCTGGTCGGAGATGAGCCGGGACACCATCCTTTCATCCTCTATGGCCTTGAGCCAATCCTCGCGCTCCAGTCTGTCCTTGCCGTAAAGGGCGGCGAGACACTGCACCGAGTGCGCAAGCTTTTCCTGGCGGTAGCCTTCCCATATTTCGTCATAGCGCGCGTGTATGGCATCCCAGTCGGAGAGCTTCCCGGATGCGATATCAGCACGGAGAGCATCCACCTCGCTGCGCTGCATCAGCTGTCCGCCAAGGTTTACCCACTCGCTCACGCGTTCCTTCGCGGATAGCTCGCCGAGTCTGTCGAAGTTGGCTTCCGGGCAGGAGGCGAAGTACTTCAGCACATTGCCGACCGCGTAGTGCACCAGCATCTCGCCATAAGCCTTGTAGGCTTCGAACGGCTTGCGTATGAGCACTTTGCGCCTGGTTTTCTCCACATTCTCGCCCAGTACTTCCAGGGCATCGACCGCATCCTTGGGACCTTCGAGCAGAGCCTTGCCCTTCCTGATGAGCTCTTCGTCGGAGCACTTGCAAGGGCACTCGCCGGCTGCGCGCATCGCCGCCTTCGCCGTCCAGAGCGCAAGGAGCTCGCGAGCTTCGAGCACTTCCTCCATGCTGTCCGGGGCGTAAGTGTCGAATTCTATATTCTGGACTTTGGTGATGCGCTTGTCACGGGTCTGATACTTCCAGTTGTTGCGCGCGAGGGCGTACATATTGTGCATCCACCAGAATGCCGGCATAATCTCAAGGCGGCCTTCGGTTTCGTTGTTGCTGACCATACTGAACGGCAGCCTCACGTGCATCTCGGCAGGGTATGCACCCTTGGTGAGCAGGGTGAAGGAGGCGAAGACCGAAGAGTGTTTGATGGAGGCGCAAAGGCCCGGCCAGAATCCCCTGCCCGCGACAACTTCATTGTCATTGGAGCGGGAATTGTGATTGGAGCCTATGGTCGCTCCGGCAGCCAGGTTGCTCTGGCCCTGAAGGCAGGAGGCTACGAGGAAGGAATTGTTGTGGTGCTGCTCGTGGGCCGGGAAAATGAGGTTGTTGAGAACCTCGCAGCAGGATATAGTACTGTTGTCGCCGAGCACGGAGTCAATCACCCGCGCGCCGTATTTGAGGTTGCAGTTGGTGCCGACCACGAACTTGACGGCGGTGCATCCGTAGAATATACGGCAGCCGTAACCCACGATTCCGTTGACCAGAATCACGTTTTCCCCAATCTGGGACGGTTCCTTCTCGGACGAGTTGATGGTTATGTTCTTGAGCTTGCTTGCGCCCTTGATGTAGCAGCACGGGCCTATCTTCACATCCTTGATGATCTGGGAAGTCTTGATCACGCAACCGTCGCCTATGGTACCGTAGTAGCCGCGCCTGTGGTCCTGCTTGGTCTGGGTCATCTCCTCGAGGCGGCGCTGCAGCGCGCTGTCGTCGCGATACCTGGCCCAGAGGTACGCGTCTGCCGTGATCATACCGTCAAATGGGTAGATGCTGCGGCAGCCGGTCTCGTTCATCACCTGGAGCTTTACGCGCACTCCTTCCTCCTCCCCGTCCTTTATGACACCGTTGCCGAATTTGGCGTGGTTGGTGGTACACATTTCCTGGATGTTGAAGAGCATACAGCGGTCGCCTATTATGTAGTGGCTCAGGTAGTGCACGTCGTGGATGGCGCAATCGTCACCTATATCGCAGGAGTGGATGGAGGAGTTTGTGATGCCTATAGGCAGACGCAGGTCGTGGAACTGAAGTCCGTTGTCGGACACGCGTCCTATGCGCACCGTGCCGTAGAAGTTGTTGTTCTTGAGCAGACGGGGCACGAACTCATCGGTGACCCAGATTGTGTCCCAGCTCGATGCGGTGTTGTCATTCTTTACCAGGCGCTCAATCTCGTCACTTGTCAGATGACGCCAACCGCCCCTGGGACGCTTGACCTGTTCATTGCGGATATAGTATTTATCCTTTCCCTCCGGCAGGAACGAAGAGTCGATCCAGCCGTTGACGAGTTTCTCCGGTGGCAGCACGGTAACTTTTTCCATAGTACTGATTTCTTGAAGTTAACTCGCAAATATAAATATATTCACTTGAAAAGGCAAGGGGCGGACGGGCAGCAATCCATACTGGGGTTCCACCCCAAACCCTGGCGCTGCGCGAAGCCATCGCACAAAAACCAGCCCTGCTTTCGCTCCGCGACCGCCCCGAGAGCTACGCGCTCCTGCTCCGGACCAGCAACCCGAGCATGCGCTGCCGGGAATCAGAACCTGTAGCTCAGGCCGGCGAGGAGAGTTCCTGAAATTGTCGGTGAGGCGAAGAGGTAACTGAAGTCAAGCCGGACACCAAACACGCTGATTTCAAGTCCAGCTGAGGCGAAAGAGGCAAGGGGTGCTTTCTCTGATGCGAAATTATAGCCAAGGCGGGCAAATACCATATCCTTGAAAGAAAATTCCGTTCCTGCAGCTGCGCTGAATGCATTGGAGAAATAATAACGCGCGCAAGCATCAATGTTCAAGCCGCAGGAATTTGTGTCCAAAGCCTTTACCGATGCTGAGGCCAGCACAGAGGATGCAAGTGAATATGATGCTCCAGTGCTGCTCTTAATCTTAGGCCCCAGATCCTGCAGCCCGACACTGGCATTCACAACATCCCCTATATATGAGGTAAATAAACTGAATCCCATTGTGGAAACTGTCGCATTGGGAGCCAATGTTTCAGAAGCGTAGCGAAATCCGGCCCCGAGAGCCAATCGGTCAACAATGCGCCAGGATAGCCCAAGCCTGACAGAGAGCTCAGCAGGGGAAAAGTTGCCAGTGTTGACGCCACTGTCGGAAACAAGGTCATAGGCAGGAGAAATACCATATCCTGCGGCCAGTCCGGCCGCGAATTTCCCGCTGTTGTATGCCAGTCTTAGATTTCCAATCCTGTCCGGTCCATATGCGGGCATCCAATTGGTATAGCTCAACGCTGCTCCAAATCTGTCCGGGCCAAGTGTCATCATTGCAGGATTGCCGAGCACATCATTTTCCAAACCCAGGCTGCGGCTGTATGCGGCGCAGCCAAGAGCTGCCCCGGAAGGGGAGAAGTCCTCGGCACAAAGGCTGAAAGATATTGACAGAGTAATGATTGACAGTGCTAAATATTTGAATCTCATATAGCGACAGATTTATAGTTTAACAAAAGCTATGGTTGAACTTTCGGAGCCATAATTGATGTCGGCATAATATCTCCCCGGAGACAAGTTGCTCAAATCAAGGACCATAGGGGCAAAAGCGCTTGATGTACCCTCATCCTTCAGCAGTATTGCGCTGCTCGAGGCTGACACAATTTTCACGCTTGTCTGCATATCATCTTCTCCTGTAGCAATATACAAGTCTTTCTGCACCTGTGTAGGGTATGCCGTTACAGTCTGCCCTTTTTGCCTTACAGCAATTCTGAAGCTCTGCCTTGCCACGGCTTTTCGTGGGTCTAAGGCACTGACGCTGATGTCACAAAGACCATTCTTGAGAGGAGTGAGATATAGAATCTTTCCGCTGGTGCTGGCCGCCACGACACCCGGATTTCCGGACTCGGCATTGTATGTCAGCATATCTCCGTCAGGGTCGACAAAATATGATGACAGATCCATTTCATATGTCGCATCACCGGAGAACATAAGAACGTTCTCGATCTCGGATGAGATTTGCGGTGCCTGATTCTCCAGAATGGTGTAATTGAATTCAAAGCTTGTACTAAGACCATATTTGTCAGTGGCGGTCAGTTTGCCGCAGTATTGCCCAGCATCCGCTTTGGATCCGTTAATCGTAATCTTCATACCACCATCCATTTTCATTGGTGTTTCAGCCGAAGAGCCTGGAACGTAGTCGAAACTGAACTGGTGCCCGTCAGGATCGTTGACACTCAGGAGAACATTCACGGACTCTCCGGTCTTCAGTCTCAGTTCTTCGCTCGGGGTGTCGCAAGAGACGACCGGCGGGTTGTTAATGCCTGTCGTGATGACCTGAATCCCGCACGGATCCGAATAAACCGGTCCTGCATTGTACGCCACGGCTGTGATATAATAGTCCGTTTCAAAAGCTAGTTCGGATATCCGCGTGTTTACGCTGCCGCCCACGGCCTTGTCGTAAGTGACCAGGTTGACTGTTTTTATGTCGCTGCCAGGTCTCCTTGGGTCAAGCGCCTCTATGCTGGTTTTATTCTTTGATGCATATACAATTACGCCATAAGCAGCATTGCCGTCACCTTTGTCCGGGACAGTAAAGTCTATGTTTATGTTGTTTGACACTGCTTCAAGCCTGATCTCCGACACCGGGGCAGGTGCGGTCTCCAGACCATATGAAACAGCATTCAGCGCATCCACCATCGGGCCTATGGTTCGTGTGGAGATCTTGGAATAACTGGCCCCATTGAGCAGGCAGGCTTTCAAATCCTCGTTTGTGAAACCAAAACCTCCCCTGTATGAGAGCACCAACGCAGCAACGCCAGAGACCATAGGGCAGGCCATTGACGTACCCTGCATATTTGCGTAGCCACCAGGGACAGTGCTGTAAATTGCGCTGCCGGGTGCACTGATGTCAACCCAATCCCCATAATTCGAATATGAAGCCTTTGATCCGTCCGAGGCCAATGCGCCCACTGAAATCACCTCCTCGTACATTGCTGGCCATCCGTACGCCACAGTATCATTTCCGGCAGCAAATATGACAACCCCTCCCTTCATAGGCGAATCAAGAAGCTGTCTGCCGTCATTATCGCAACCGGCATACTTTACAAAATAATCTATTGCTGCCTTCATCGAAGACGGAAGGGTGTAATTCTTCATATTCTCAAGCTCATTGGAATCGATAACTCCGTTGCCGTCATCGTCAAAGACATAGCCCCAGCTGTTTTGAGAAATTACGGCACCATTGTCAGCTCCATACCGTATGGCATCAGCGCTGTTGACACCGTATTCCTTTCCTTCGCTATTCAGATCGAAGACCTGACAGGACAGCAGTTTCACGCCGGGCAAACCTTTTTCATAGTCCCCTCCGGCAATTCCTGCAATGCCAAGACCATTTTTTCTTGTAGCCGCAATAATACCAGCCACGTGGGAACCGTGGCTCATAGGGTTGATTTTATAAGAGTTTGTGCAAAAATTGTAGCTCTTCCCGTTACCGCCCGGAATAGCATTGTAACCAAGATCTTCGTGCTCAATATCAATGCCGCTGTCCACCACACTGACAATGATTTCAGGACTGCCGCAGGTATAATTATCCCAGACTCCCTGCACATTCAAGTCAACTCCACTGCTTTGGTAAAGGTGCCACTGATTGCCTGCATAGGGGTCATTGACGGCTCCTGACTGTATGCGGCGTACCGGCTCGGCAATATCAATGCCATCAAAACAGGATAGGCCTTCTGCCGCTTTTGTTGCCGGCATCCTGCTCGAGTCGTAACATAGCTCATACCAGAGGTGAAGCCCTTCCCTATGCTGACGCTCAAGGAATCTCTCATCTTCGGTGAAGATGCGTCTTGCACTTGTCACACCGAGTTCGGAAAAGAAAGCATTGACATCTGACGATTTGGTCAAAGGCATCCCGGACAGGTCGGAAGAAGCAATCTGAGCTGCCATCTCCTCCGAGAATTTGACGCTCAGCAGACCTGATATGACGGAAGCGTTTTCTTCTTGCTCCTTTTGTGGGATTTCTATCACTTCATCAGAGCATGCCCAAACGGCAAGCAGGACGGCAATTATCGCCGCATACAATGTACGGATATTCATAAATTACAAGGAATAAAGAAAGTCGAGTAGCTTTGCGAGGTCATCTATGTTCTTGAACTTGATTTTCTCGTTTTTCAGAAACTGCTTCACCTTATCTTTGTCGATACCGGGAATTCCCAGTATATCAGTGCGGGAAGCAGGGATGAACTGGCCTTTATAACAGATGCCGACAACGTCTTTCATCGCCAGACGATCGCCGCTTTCCTTGCTTCTGTCAACCTCATCAAGGCTCTTGTTGATGGAGAAATCCATCTCGGTACTCAATGCGGATACCGACACATTCTGGGTACTTGCAAGAGAAGATTTTCCGTAGCCGATATCAGCTTTGTTCATTGTATCGACATCCACTGTGCGGGAAAGGGCTACAGCACCGTGGCTTGCATTTCGCAACACCTTCACCATACGTCCACCAATGCATACATATGAATCTCCGCCCATAACAAGCAGGGCTATGGAATTGGCATCTGCTTCCATAATGACCCCATTATCAACGTAATGGGCTTTGCCGCTTATGACATTGATATTGAGCTTGTCGTACTCGATATCCGTCCCCTGGTAGGTTTTGATCCTGCCGGGGATAAAATTTTCATATATGTACGGCCAGGTAGTGAGCGGCTCGAATGCGCTCAGAGAAACGCCGAACAGCAAGGCAAAAATTAAAGATAGCAATGAATTTTTCATTCGTTCATTAATTACAAGAAAGTCCGCCAGGGTATATGGCTCCCGACGGACTCTCTAAAGGGATTATCTATTTACTCTTTTGTAAATACGATTCCGGCATAAGGGAACAAGTCGTACCATCCGTCTGCTGTCATAGCTCCGTAGAGAGATTTGGTGGTCAGAGTATGTGCCTCTTCATCAATATCAAACTCAAGAGCGTCTATTAAATTACCGTTGGCATCAATTGCGACGAAAAGGAGTCCACCTTCAACAATCCACTGCTTAGAAGGCACGGTAAGGGTCTTGCGGTCTTCTGAAACGTATCCCTGCAACTTGTGGGCATAGCCTGCCTGTACTGAATAAGGGCAGATATTGCTGATAGTTACCTCAGAAACACTGCCATCTACAGGTTCAACAGTAGAAGTGATCACATACTTGTCGCCCCAGTTATCTGCTACAACAGGTGTCTTGTAGGTTCCGAGTATGTTAGAAAGTGGGTGATCAAGATCCTTGATGGTAACCAAAGTGGAGCTAACGGCTTCTCCCGAGAGGGTAAACCCATCACCTGCCCCGGTCAACTCAATTGCAAAATTGAGGTTGCCGGTATAAACTCCACTCTTGTTTTCAATGGTGATCTGTATGTATGCGGCACCTTCGTTGTCGAAACTGAGCACACCGTTTGCTGGAGACACTGTGAAGTCAACATCCTTCTCGGCGCTTCCGTTGATGACAGTGAAGGTAGCATTAGACGGGCCTGCAGCTGCGCGATCCACGCTGATAGCGTTTCCTGTCTTGTTATAAGCATATACAGGAATTGAAACAGTACCTGCATCCTCGCTCACAGCGTATGAGGCGCCATCGAAGCGGATAAACGGATTGGTCGTATATGTGGCCTTTTCATTGCAGGAGCAAAGGGCTGCTGCAACGGAGAGACAAGCCAATATTTTGATAGATGTTTTCATATCTTTCAATATTTTAAATTACTCTGCTGTATAACCAGGGTTCTGAACGAGATTCAGGTTTGTCTGCATCTCATACTTAGGTACCGGCCACTGGAAATGGAAGTCATCGGCAGCAAATACCTTCAACTCATAAGAGTCTCCGCTCATATTCACTCCGTTGGACTTTACGCCGTCCTGAGGCTCTCTTCCGTTAAAGCCTTCACCCCATCTCTTGAGGCAGCTCATTCTAAGACCTTCGCCAACGGTCTCACGGAACCACTCTTTCTTGACAGCCTCAGATGTTGCATTGGTGAGACTTGCACCACGCTTTTCCTGAAGGACATTGAGCTGAGTCTTTGCTGATGCGGCATCTCCTGCGGCAAGGTATGCCTCAGCTGCAATAAGATACATCTCGCTGATAAGCAAAGGTTTGATTGCCTGAGCAGAGTTAGGGTTGCCGGTGTAGATGTCCGGGTTGCCGAAGTACTTCACGAATACCTTGAACTCATTCTTGGTATCGAGGTTATAGTAGCTGCTCACGTGGAAGCAAGGATAGTTCTCTCCGTCGAACCACTGCGCAAGCCTGAGGTCTCCATCTTCGTAAGACTCTACCAGAGCTTTGGTAGGCAGGAAATATGGTCTGTAGTAAAGTCCAACATCGTCGGTCTTTGACATTCCGGTGAAAGCTGAGTGTCCACCAGAGCCCTCTGTCGTTGATGCATAGTACTGAATGATAGGTTCTTTACCCTTGTCGTTAATCCACTCTGCCTCCATCTCCGCTGCGGTAGAAGAAAGAGCATACTTGTCGGTGTTGATCACTGCCATAGCGCTTGCAGCGGCATTCGTATAATCTTTAATATCGAGGTAGTAGCGGGCATAGAGAGCATTCACTGCATCGATGGTCGGCTTCTGGGCACGAGGTGCTCCGCTGACTCCTGCAAGCAGAACGGCTGCAGAGTCAAGGTCTTTCTTGATCTGGCCATAAATATCGGCTACGCTTGCCCTTTCAGGACGTGCTGTCTGCTCATAAATGGTTACGAGCGGGACGCAAGGGTCAGTAGCGGCAGAAGCGGAATAAGCCTTGCCGAAGTGCCTTGCAAGGTGCAGATATGCAAATGCTCTTCCGAAGTAAGCTTCGCCTCTTACGACTGCAGCCTGCTCCTGGAGTCCGTCAGGAACGCTCTGTGCGCCTTCGATGAAGATGTTGAAATTCTTAATTGCAGAGTATGGGCCTAACCAGTTGTCCTCAGAATCATAGTCGCCCGAGGTAAAAGTATCGTCTGCTCTGTGGATGGAGCCGTAGTTGTTGGCGAAGTCGATGGTTGCGTTGAATCCATCCATCATCACTTCATCTGCAATATCATATACACCGTATTCAAGAGACCTCATAGAACTGAGTATGTTTGCCTCAAATCCCTCAAGGTCGCTCTTGTTGGTGATGATCTGCTGTCCCGGATTGTAACTGATCGATCCCTTAGGGGTCAAGTCAAGGTTGCAGGAGGCGGCTGATGCCAGAAGCAGGCCGGCAGCAAATATTTTTATTGTATTGTTCATAATTTATCCCTTTTTCAATTTAGAAAGTAAGCTCTATACCTCCGAGAATCTGCTTTGAGTTACCTGCCACACCATATGAAAGGTTGGAGTTGATCTCAGGATCGATACCGGTGTAATTGGTGAATGTCAAAAGGTTACGTCCGGTGAGAGTGAGCTTCAAGCCTTTGATGGTTCCGTTTGTCCATCCAAGCCAGGAAGCAGGTATGTCATATCCTACCTGAAGGTTCTTCATACGAAGGAAGGAAGCGTTTTCGAGCAGGTGGGTATCAAACTGCATCACTACACCCTTGCTCCAATCCGGCCACTTTGCGTCGGTATTGTCCGGTGTCCAGAAGTCGCTTACGCCCTTATGGGTGTTACTTGTGCTGAAGTTGGCAGGGTTCTGGTAGAAGTAACCGTCGTTGTTCAACAGGCTCTTTCCAAGAACATAAGAGAAGTCGGCCTGGAATGAGAGGCCCTTCCATCCACCTGAGAGGCTGAAACCTCCGTTAATAGGAGCATAGCGGCTCTTGCCTGTGTTCTGGGTGAGACCATCCTCATCGAATACTTTAGTGGTTTCATTCATGGTGGTCACGTCCTTATCCTCACCCGGGAGGTACCACATCGGAAGACCGTCTGCTGGATCAACTCCGGCGTAAATAGGGCAGTAGAACATCACTGGGTTTCCTACTACATATGCCACAGAAGTGTTGGCAATCTCCCAACGCTGCCTTCCATCGAAGAGTGAGAGAATCTCCTGAGCGTTGTAGTTGAAAGTGGTGTTGAACCTGAGGTAATAGTCTGCACCTCTGAGAAGGTCAAGTCCGAGAGTGATATCGATACCGCGGTTGGCAAGTTCACCTACATTCTGGGTTACCTCGCTGAAACCTGTGGTGTATGGGTTAGGAACAGCCATCAACATTGATGAAGTCCTTCTGTCATAATACTCGAGGCTGAAGTCAAGGGCATTGAACACGCGGCCGGAGAGTGCCACGGTGAAGAGTCCCTGCTGCTCCCAGGTCAACATATTGTTGGCCGGCTGAGTAACTGCAAGACCTGCAACCTCAGCATAGGTGCCGCTCTTTCCGATAAGTCCAAGGGAACTGTAGTCACCGATGGATGCATTACCCTGGGTACCGTAGCTGAGCTTCAAATCAAGAGAATTGACGGAGCGTACGTTCTTGAGGAAGTCCTCCTTCTTTGCGTTCCACTTGAGACCGGCAGACCAGAAGGTGGCGTTGCGCACTGCGGAACCGAATCTTGAGGATGCATCGTTACGCACGGTTACATCTGCAAAATACCTGTCAAAGAGGGTATAGTCTGCGTGTCCGAAGAATGAGAGGAAGCGGGACTGAGTGTTGCTCTCGCTCATTGCATAAGTGGACTGCTGACCGTTCTGAAGTATCTGGGTACGGTCGTCGGTCTGCTTGGATGACTGAGCATAGAAGTGGGTGTAATCACTGGCAACACCTTCCTGACCAACGAGTATGGAGAACTTGTTGTTCACGTCTATATCATAAGAATACTCGAGGGTATTGGTGATGGTAGCTGTGTACTCGAGCGCGCTGGACTTGCCTACGGAAGGAGTACCGCCGAATTCCTGGGTGTATGAAGCATTGGTCTGCCAGTTGTTAAGCTTTATATAACCATCCAAACCAGCACGGCTGACGAACTTGAGGTTCTTGACCGGTTCGATTTCCACGAAAACGTTTCCGTTGGCACCGTACCTGTCATACTGGTCCGGGTGATTGGCCATAAAATACTCCGGAGTGACCCTATTCTGTCCCGGGAATACCTTCTCATATACTTTGCCATTCTCATCCACTGCCTTGTACATAGGGAGGAGGAGGTAAGACAAACCGCCGGAAGTATAGTTGGACATACCGTTGAGGGCAGAACCCCAGTTGGCGTTCTGCTGGGTCATATCCAGAGAGAGGTTGAGGTTCATACCGAACTTGAGCCAGTTGCTAGGGTGGCCCTGGACATTGGAGCGGACAGTGAATCTGTCATAGAAGTTGCCCGGGGTGAAACCTTCCTGGTGATACTGTGAAGCAGAAACCATATATGCGGTTTTCCTGCCACCACCCTGAATGGTTATATCGTTCTGGTACTGAGGAGTGTTGAGGTTCATCATATACTTGTACCACTGCGTATTCGCGGTATAATCCTTGTCCAGGAAATTCTTCTGGACGAAAGCCTCGTTATGAAGTCCTGACCTGAGCCAGAAGTCGATGAGCTCGTCGCTGCTCATCATATTTTCGTAGAGCCTTGTGTTGGCAAGGGTTGAGATACCATACTGGGAGCGCACTGAAACCGTAGCCCTCTCGTTGTATGAACCGGCCTTGGTGGTAACATAAATGACACCGTTGGAAGCACGTGAACCGTAGATTGAGGTTGCAGAAGCGTCCTTGAGGATGCTGATGCTCTCGATGTCGTTAGGGTTCATAGCCATAATGGCGCGGCTTGAAGATGGAATACCGTCAATCACATAGAGTGGAGTGTTGCTGGAAGTGAGAGAGCCCACACCGTGGAGTGTCATAGACACAGCATTATCACCGGCGACACCAGAGTAAGAAAGCACGGAAAGACCTGCGACTTGACCCTGGAGCTGGTCGAGAGCTGAGGATGAAGGCGCGTTCTTGAGCGTCTCGGACTTCACCGTCTGCACGGATCCTACCAGTGAGCTGACTTTCTTGGAAGAACCGTAACCTACGATGACCGTCTCCTCAAGGAACTCGGTGTCCACTTTGAGAACGACCTCAATGCTGGTTCTGGACTGGATTGCGACTTCCTGGGTCTCATAACCAATGGCGGAAATGACGAGGGTGCCATTCGCCGGAGCGTTAATGGAGAAAGCTCCATTAACATCCGATGAGGTACCGTTAGTGGCGCTGCCTTTCACAACGACTGAAGCGAAAGGAACACCTTCACCTGTTGACGCATCCTTGACAGAACCAGACACAGTCTTATTCTGTGCAAAAGTTCCTACTGCAAGAAGCGAGAACAGAACGCTGAGAAAAAGTTTCGCTTTTTTCATAAGCATTTACTTAAATTAAACAAATAACTATACTAACTATTCTTTAGTTGCTCCATAAAACGGGCATATTAATATGCAATCAAACAAAGGCACAGAAGAACAAATAAAACAATGTCAATTTATGCGTATCTAAGGGTGAGCACACAGATGCAGACACTTGAAAACCAAAGATTTGAAATCGAGCAGTTTTGCTCAAAACATGAGCTGACAATAGATTCCTGGGTGACCGAAACCGTATCCGGTACGGTAACCTTGGAGAAACGCAGCCTTGGAAGGCTGGTCCGCAAGATGAAGAAAGGCGATATGCTGATTTGCACGGAAATATCCAGACTTGGGCGCAATGTGTTGATGATTATGGCCATACTTAACAAATGCAGTCAGAAAGAAATACACATACGCACAATCAAGGACAACTTCGACCTCAGCGACAGCATCAATTCGAAGATAATCGCCTTTGCGTTTGCGCTTGCGTCGGAAATCGAACGCAACCTGATTTCCCAGCGCACGAAAGAGGCGCTCGCGGCACGACGCCAGGCAGGTATGAAACTCGGTCGTCCATGCGGAAAGACTCCGAAGGTGCAGGCCGTATACGACAACATTGAACAGATCAAGAAAGAATATGATTCCGGCGTGTCATTGAGCTCCATATCGCGACGCTATAGCGTGCACCGGAACACCTTACGCGCCTGCCTCAAAGATGTATTTGGCGAATTATATAAGGAGTGATCAAATTGTGGCACACACTTTGTTATATATGTAATAGAACGATTGAACATAATAACTACACTACTGTTTGCACATCACTTGATGATATAAAAGGCCCCACAGCGGGCCTTTTTTATGTATTTTATATATTTTGACGGCCGGACATCCCTTTTTCGCCTTAAGAAAATTAAAAATTTTTAATTAATCACTTGCGCTCAAAACGTGCGACTATGCTTAATTATTTTCACTTTTTGACCTCAAAAAATTACGATTTTTAAGTTTTACGGGCGATTTTTCGCTATAAGTAACAACTAAATCACTATTAATCAACGATTAAAATATTTGGTAAAATGAAATATTCTGCTAATTTTGCAGGAAATTTCGCATTGAAAAATGCCCGTTTATTTGTGCTACTAAAGTATAGTTAGTATAGTTATTTGTTTAATTTAAGTTCTACCAATGAAAAAGACAAGATTATTTTTCGTTGTCATGGCAGCTCTTGTCAGTGTACTGGGCTATGCTCAGAATGCCACTGTATCAGGAGTCGTAACCGATGCCTCCAACGGCGTCGGCGCGCCATTCGTTTCTGTTCAATTGAAGGGAACTATGATCGGTACCAACTCTGATGCCAATGGTGTATATAGCATCGAGGTGCCGTCAAACGGAGTTCTCGTCTTCAGCTCAATCGGCTATGAGACCCTTGAGGTGGCAGTGAACGGAAGGAAGAGCATCAACGTGGCTCTCGTTCCTGATTCCGAGGCCCTCGAAGAGACCATCGTGGTTGCCTACGGTGTCCAGAAGAAGTCATCATTCGTCGGTTCGGCCACCCAGCTCAGCGGAGAAAAGCTCCAGAAGATGCAGAACACCAACATCACCAAGTCCCTTGAAGGTGCGGTAGCCGGTCTTCAGACCGCAAGCTCTTCAGGTACTCCTGGTTCCGGTGCAGCCATCCAGATTCGCGGATTCGGTTCAGTAAGTGCATCCACCAGTCCGCTCATCGTAGTTGATGGAGTTCCATACGAAGGAAGCCTCAACTCCATCCCTACTCAGGATATCGAGTCCCTTACCGTCCTCAAGGACGCGGCAGCCAACTCCATGTACGGTGCCCGCGGTTCCAACGGTGTGATCATCATCACCACCAAGAGAGGTACTGCAGGCAAGGTCAATATCTCATTCGATGCCAAGGTCGGCGTGAACAGCCGCGCAGTTCCTACATACGACATCATCACAGACCCTGCGGAGTACTATGAAATGTCCTGGGAAGCGATACGCAACAATGTTTATTACAACGGCGTAATGCCGAACCTGGCTCAGGCCGGTCTCTACGCATCCAATTCAATGCTCAGCGAGTATCTCGGACCTTACAACATCTATAAGAATGTTGCCGACAACGAACTCGTTGACCCTGCTACCGGAAAGATCAATCCTAACGCCGTAGCCCGCAAGTGGTCTGACGACTGGACTAAGGATGTCTTCAAGCCGGGAATGCGTCAGGAGTATAACGTATCCGCTTCCGGCGGTTCCGACGTCACCCGCGCATATATGTCAATCTCCTACCTCGACGACCAGGGTTACGTGCCTAATTCCGGCTTCACCCGCATCGCTGTCCGCGGTAAGGTTGACCAGAACATAGGCAAGTACATCAAGGCCGGCGTCAACATCGCTTATTCAAACACCGACCAGAAGAGGTACAACGATTCTGAAGACTCCAACTACGCCAACCTCTTCATGTTCAGCCAGTCAATTGCTCCTATCTACCCTATCTACCTCTACGATGCGGACGGCGTTCGCCAGTACAACGCAAAGGGACAGGCCCTCTACGACTGGGGTGAGACCGGACGTGCATACGCTCCTACCTCCAACCCTTACGGACAGCTCTTGTCCTCTCAGGTAAGTGACATCACCGACAACATCTCCTCACGCGGATACGTAAACATCAACATTCTCCCGAACCTCGTGTTCTCAGTGAATGCTGCATACGACGTATTTGACACCAAGTCCCTCACCTACCAGACTCCAATCGGAGGTGATGCTGCCAACGTAGGCGGCCGTGCATACCAGGAGATGGACAGGTACACCGCGCTCAATGCCAACCAGCTCCTCACCTGGACCCCTAGCTTCGGTGCCCACTCCCTCAACGTCCTCCTCGGACACGAGACCAAGAGCGACAGCAGCTACTACCTCTACGGCCACATGACCAACTTCGTGGACAAGAATGTGCCTGATTTTGCAAATGCAACGGTATATCAGGACCTCACCTCAGCCTCCAGCAGCTACTTCCTCGAGGGTGTGTTCGGACGTGTAGAATACGACTTCGCAAACAAGTACTATCTTTCAGCTTCATACCGCATGGACGGTTCATCCCGCTTCGCTCCGGACAAGCGTTGGGGCAGCTTCTGGTCTGTCGGCGCATCCTGGAATATGAAGAACGAGTACTTTATGCAGGGAGTGGATTGGCTCAACGCGTTCCGTGTAAAGGCCAGCTACGGTACTCAGGGTAACGACAATATCGGTTACACCCGCGTATACGAGAACCTCTACCGCATCGACCGCGTGGACGGTGCCGCATCCCTGACTCAGACCTTCCGTGCTGCTCCTGACGTAACCTGGGAGAAGTCCAACAACTTCAACGTCGGCTTCGAGACCAGGCTCTTCGACAGGCTCTCCCTTAACGTGGAGTACTTCGTCAAGGAAACCAAGGACATGATTTATTCCCGTCCTCTCGCACCATCACAGGGCTCTCCAAGCACGCAGCTCGTGAACGATATGGATATGATGAACAAGGGTATCGAGTTCGAACTCAGTGCAGACCTCGTCAAGAGCAAGAACTTCTCCTGGAACATCGCCCTCAACGGCACCCACTACAAGAACGCCATCACCAAGCTCCCTTCCGATTATCCTGAGGAAGGAAAGCAGATCGGATCTTTCTGGAGAGAGGTAGGCGGCTCCCTTTACAACTACTACCTCTATGAGTGGGCAGGTGTAAACCCTGAGAACGGTCTTCCACAGTACAACAAATACGTGACCGACGAGAACGGAAACGAGACCGTCGAGATCGTGAACTCCACTTCACAGGCTACATACCGCAAGACTGGCAAGACCCCAATCCCTGATCTCTACGGCGGTTTCAGCACCAGCATCAGGTTCTACGGTTTCGATCTCAGTGCAAGCTTCGCATACCAGATTGGCGGCTACACCCTCGACTCTGTATATCAGGGCCTTATGAGTGCCGGTGGCGCGGGTGACAACTGGTGCAAGGACATCTTCAACAGGTGGACCCCGGAAAATCCTAACACTGACGTACCACGCGTGCAGATGAACTACCAGGAGGCCAACGCCACCTCAACCAGGTTCCTCACCTCCTCTTCTTACTTCAGCGTAAGGAATCTTACCCTGGGATATACCATCCCGGCCAGCCTTGCAAAGAAGCTCTCAATGTCAGGTCTGAGGATTTACCTCACCGGCGACAACCTCTTCTACACCTCCGCCCGTCGCGGTATGGATGTCCGCAAGTCATTCTCCGGCGGCAACGGAAACACTTATTCTGCGCTCCGCACTGTTTCTGCCGGTGTAACTGTAACATTCTAATTTAGGAGATTCAGAAAATGAAAAAGTATTTAGCTATATTGGTTTCTCTCGCATTCGTATTCACATCTTGCGAGAAATCCTTCGAAGTGACGAACTCCAGCAGCCTTTCCGGCTCACAGGCAGCCGCGATGGTAGAGGAAGATCCGGGATTCCTTACTTCATATGTGAACGGCTTCTATGCATGGATGGTTGCATACGGCGGCAGTCACGACAACTTCGGTCATCTCGGATGTCTCTACAACCTTGACATGATGGGACTCGACATCGCCATCTGCGGAACCTGGAACTGGGGTACTTTTGATATCAACCACGACTTCGGTCAGTATGACTACCGTCGTCCATATCAGTTCTGGAACTTCTACTATACCCTCATCAAGAAGTGCAACGAAGTGATCGACTTCTTCGGGGCAGAGGATCCTACCAACCCGACTCTGCGCGGTTATCTCGGACAGTCCTATGCCCTCCGCGCAATGAGCTACTACTACCTCATCCAGATTTTCCAGGATCCGGTGGAAGGTACCACTCCAAGCGCAAAATTCAGGTATGACGCTCCTGCTGTGCCAATCGTTTACGCGACCCGTGACGGCAAGAGTTCAGATGATGCCACCGCAAAGGGCGGACGCAACACCATGAAGGACCTCTGCGAGCAGATCGAGTCCGACCTCGCCCTTGCCCTTCCTCTTCTCGAAGGCTACGACCGCGGTTCAGACAAGAATCAGGTAAACTACGAGGTGGCTCAGGGAATTGCAGCCCGCTACTACCTCCTCACCCAGCAGTGGGACAAGGCTTCTGCAGCCGCGAAGGCAGCCCAGAACGGCTACGACGTAATGGATGCGACCCGCCTCTATTCCGGTTTCATGGAGATTCAGGACAACGAGGTCATGTGGGGCTTCAACCACAATACCGAAACCCAGACCGCATACGCTTCCTTCTTCTCCCACCTCAGCAACGACTGTATGGGTTACGGCGGAATTGGACAGAGCGTGCACTGTATTGACCGAAGCCTCTACGATTCAATTTCCGAGACCGACCTTCGCAAAGGACTCTTCAACGGTCCGGAGGGCGATGCGAAGGCAGCAACCACCGGCGGCAAGCTCCCTTACGCTGCCAGAAAATTCGGTTATATGGCCTCATGGCTCCAGGACTACACCTTTATGCGCAATGCCGAGATGATTCTCATCGAGGCAGAAGCGGCAGCCCGTCTCGGCGACAATGCTGCGGCAGCCACCGCTCTCGCGAAACTGATGCAGAAGCGTGATCCGGCTTGGACATCCAGCAGCGCATCCGTCGATGACGTTCTCCTCCAGAGAAGAATCGAGCTTTGGGGTGAAGGCTTCGAATACTTCGACCTGCGCCGCAACGGCCTCGCAGTGAACAGGAAGTATGAAGGCACCAACCATACCCCTGCAGCCCAGTATGCCTTCCCTGCCCACGGAAAGAGCTGGAACTTCCAGATCCCTCGCCAGGAGATGCAGAACAACCAGTACATCACCGAGGAAGAGCAGAACGATTGGATTACTGGCATTGAAGAATAAACCAAATAAACGATTGTTCAGTTATGAAAAATATAGTTAGAATTGCATCTGCACTTGCTCTTGTGGTACTTGCCGCCTCTTGTTCCAAGATGTCGCCGAGCAAGAGCGAAGTTGAAGCCGGTTTTCCGAAAGCATATACTGGAGCCATTCCAGAGATCAGTTTTGCTGCAACTCCTTCAGGAGAAGCGAAGTTTGATGTGGACCTGAACGCAGTATGTATCCCGGTAAAGCTTACAGTAAGCGGTGTTAACGAGGAACTCGGCAAAGTTACTATCTGCGTCCTCTCCAGCAGTAAAGCTGATTTCTCAAACACCAAGACGATTGAGTTGGAAATCACTCAGGACGGTAGTTATGATTACATTGCCCTAGTGAACGCCAACGAAGCCAACTACCTCAAGGCAGCAGTCTCCACCCTGTACGGCTGCTCGTATTCTGACGCCGTGAAAGTTGACGTTTCTGACGTTCCTTTCTACGGAAAGATTGGCGGCACCTGGAAAGGTAAGGTCACTTCTTTAGCTTATGGCGATGAATATGACAGCGTAATCTCCATCATGCTTGACGAGGAAGATCCGGAGAATGTATGCTATGTTTGCGACATTGAGCCATATTGGGCAGTTAATGAAGGAAGCTATGCAGAAGGCGTAAACTTCATCAAGGCTGAAATCGACAACGAAAACAATCAGATTGTTCTCTATACCGGCTCATCTATGAACCTCGGCGGAAGATCATACTATGCGTCTGATCTTGAGGGCAATGTTATTAAATATGATGTCCTGAAGCTCAGTGATGACGGAAATAGCCTTTCCCGAGAGAATGCATTCTATAGCGTCAAATCCGACGGAAAGCCTGAAGACTGGTACTCGCCTGCAGTTTACAAGAAACAGTAAGCCGAGTTCTGTATAAACATTATTTCCCGGTACCGTTCATTGAATAGTACCGGGATTTTTTTAAATTTGTGCTATGAAACATTACTCACTTATCGCATTGCTGACTCTCACGGCTCTCGCCTGCACGAATGAGCTGAATGACCCGGCAAAAGACCCTTCCCTGGATAATTCCGGGCAGGAAAACATACTTACATCGAAAGTCACCGGAGAGAAATTCTCCGCATACAGCGTAAACATCGGTCGTCTCGCCGTCAAGTTCAGCGAGGATTACACTGCCCTGATTGAAGAGAGCAACGCGGACGTCAGGGCCCTGTCTGCAAGCACAAAAAGCAGCGACAATCCGCTGAGTCTCATATCCGGCAAGTCTCTGGAAAGAATCTTCCCTTACGATGAAAAATACGAAGGCCGAACCAGAAGAGAAGGACTGCACCGCTGGTATTATGTCGACCTGAGCGAGTCCCAGGACTTCCTCGAGGCAGAGGAGTTGCTTGCAAACTGCAGCGAGGTGGAGATTGTGGAGCTGGACCGCAAGATCATGCGCGCCGACCCGGGCGAAGTTGTAAGCTTAAGCCTGGGTACTCCGGCAAGGAGGAGCGGCGAGCTCCCTTTCAACGACCCCAAGCTCGGCGACCAGTGGCATTATTACAATGACGGATCCATGTCCGGCAGCATTGAAGGTTCCGACATAAACGTGTTCCCGGCGTGGAGGAATTATCCCAAGGGAGAACTTGACGTGGTAGTGGGAATAGTGGACGGGCTTGTGGATACGACCCACGAGGATCTTGTCGACAACCTTTGGACCGATGAGGACGGCAGCCACGGCAAGAGTTTCGTGTTCGGAAACCACGGCTACTTCGACTCGCACGGCACCCACGTGGCAGGTACGGTCGCAGCCGTCAACAACAACGGAGTCGGCGTATGCGGAGTTGCGGGAGGCGACAAGGCGAACGGAATTCCGGGTGCAAAGATCATGACCTGCGGCATCTTTGAAGGTGACTACAGCGGCGACGGAGCCCAGGCGATAAAGTGGTCCTGCGACAAGGGAGCCAACATCTCCCAGAACAGCTGGGGATATACAGCGGACACAAACGGAGACCATATTGTGTCCAATTCGGAGCTTGCATCTTTCAAAACAATGAAAATCCCTTCCCCGCTTAAGGCGGCAGTGGATTATTTCAACAACTATGCAGGCTGCGACGATGACGGCAACCAGCTTCCGGATTCCCCTATGAAAGGAGGCGTGGTGATATTCGCTGCCGGCAACGAGACTATAGACTATGACCCGATAGGGAATTATGAAGGCGTAATCAGCGTTGCGGCGATTGGCGCAGACTTCAGACCGTCATATTACAGCAATTACGGTACCTGGGTGGACATCACGGCCACCGGCGGGGATTACTACAAGAGCGCCCAGATTCTCAGCACCATTCCAAACAACGGCTACGGCTATATGCAGGGCACCTCAATGGCCTGTCCTCACGTATCAGGCGTGGCTGCACTCATAGCCGGCGCATATCAGGGTCAAGGATTCACCAGGGAAGACCTCATCCAGATTCTCCTCGGCTCAGCGAACAAATCCCTTTATGATTACAACAGCGACATGGAAGGCAAGCTCGGTAAGGGCCTCGTCAATGCTGCTGCAGCACTTTCCTTCTCAACGGAAGCCCCTGCTCCTGTGGAAGGATTCAGAGCGGAAGCTGCCTCCAACAGCATCAATGTCAGCTGGGATGTTCCGGCAGATTTTCCTGTATTCGGATACAGACTGTTCGCATCAGAATCCTCCCTTGCGGACCTGGATCCTTCCGCCCCCGGCAGCGCCGTTGATGTATTGGTCATAGATGGAGTGGACTGTACTCCGGGAGAAAGAATGGTTTATACCTTAAGTGGGCTGAAGTTCAATCAGGAATACCATTTCAGAATAGCTGCTGTCAATTACAAGGGCATGTTTTCAGAGCTGAGCGGGGAACGCACCGTAACTACACCGGCCAACAACCCTCCTGTGATTGAAGCACTTGACGGAACTTCATTCACCATCAAGCCTTTCGAGAATCCTGAAATAAAGTTCAAGGTGAGTGACCCGGACGGGCATAATCTTTCAATCACCCTCACCCCGGCCAACCCTGCCGCAAGTCTGAAGATTTCCGGCGAGACGGTTACCGTCGCCATCAGCGGCGCAAAACTCACGCAGGGCAGCAACTACGATTTCCGCCTCAACGCAAGCGACGGATTTGATGCCGTATCAAAGAACTTTTCAGTCACCGTGCTGGAAAATCACGCACCGGTGCTGATAAAGGCCGTTGACAACGTTGTGATGAACGGTCTTGACACTAGCATTGACATAAACCTGGCCGAGTATTTCCAGGATGAAGACGGAGAAAACCTCAACTATGTCATCACCAAGTCCGGTTCGACAACTATCTTCCAATACAGCATCCTGGGCGACAGGCTCACCCTCAATGGTTTTGCCTACGGCAGTTCAACCCTGACACTTACGGCAACTGATGCCTGCGGCAAGACCGCCTATTCAAGCTTCAAACTGCTCGTCAGGGATGCGGCATACCCTGTGGACCTCTACCCTAACCCTGTGGTGGACGTGCTCAACATACGCACTCCGGAAGAAGTGATGACCAAGGTAATGATAAGCAACAAGGCCGGAGCCACCGTATATGAGAACGCAGAGGTCGGCGTGGGCCCTTTCAACCCTCTCAGCGTGGATATGAGCGCTCTTCCTTCGGGAATTTATTACGTGAAGATTGACGGACAGGAAGAAGTGTTCAGCGTGGTTAAGAAATAGCAATTATGAAAAAGACATTTATCATCATATCCCTTCTCGCCGCAGGCTTTGCGGCAAATGCACAGAACGCTCCGGCGCTCCTCATACCTTCCGAAACGGAAAGGCTGTCCATGGCATCCGGAGATCTTTCAGAGGCACGCAAGGCGCTGGACGGCAAGGCGCTGGACGCATATCTCAACTTCGGTTTGTGGGCCCCGGAAATCGTCAACAACAATCTGCTCGGAGCCGGGGTGAGCCTGGAGTTCTCCGATCTTTCCTTCTCATTCAAGGGAAAGTATCTCCTGGACAGGGAGCCTGGCATACTCTACAACGAGATGGGCACTCCTATGGGAGAGTACAGGTCTTCGGACCTGAGCATAGAACTCGGCGCCGCATACCGCATTGCGGACAAGTTTTCAGCCGGCGTGAGCCTGAGATTGCTTAATTCCGCCCTTACCTCTGACTACACTGCAAATGCATTTATGGTGGATTTGAGCGGGGCATACCGTTCCGGTGCCCTGGATGCCCATCTGAGCCTCGGAAACCTGGGAACGCCCCTGAAATACGGCACTTCCACGGTCTCCCTGCCTATGTATCTCATGGGAGGCGCAGGATATGACATTGCACAATTCGCCCGCGCCGAGGCGGAACTGGCTTACGTATTCGACGGTCAGATAATGGCGTCTGCGGGAGTTGAGCTGAACTATAATAAGATAGCATTCCTGCGCGCAGGATACCACTACGGCGGGGACAAGGGACTTCCATCCTTCGCTTCCGTGGGTGTCGGGGCGCAGTTTGCAGGCATCAGGCTGAATGCCTGCTACCTGCTCGCATCTGAGAACCTCTCAGGCACGATGATGTTCGGGCTGGGTTATTCTTTCTAACTATTCCGCCGAACCTGCTACAAGGTCGAGGATTTCTGCGGTGATCTTCTGCTGACGGCCCTTGTTGTATTCAAGGGTCAAATCGGCAAGCAAGTGTTCCGCATTGTCGGTTGCCGTCTGCATCGCTATGGTGCGGGCGGCTTGTTCTGCTGCTGCGGAGTCCAGAATGGCAGCGTGGAACTTCAGGTCCAGCAACTGTGGAATCAGGCTTTCAGCAATCTCATCAGCGGATGGTTCGAAGAGGAACTTGTGGCGACGGCGGTCTGCTTCAGCATTCCAGATCACATCGTTATCTTCGGGGACAAGCTGTGCCGATGAAAGAGAGAACGGCAGATATTGCTCGACCACAGGCTTTTGGGAAGACGCGGAGACGAAACTGTTGTAAACCAGCAGCACCTTGGAATACTCACCGTTCATAAAGGATGCAATCAGGCGCTTGGCAAGCTTCTCTGATTTGTCGAAACGGGGACTTCCTATGAGTTCAGAGCTTTCATATACAGGCTTGTAGCCGGACTTTTTCAAGGCCTCGGACATTTTCCTGCCTATGGAATACAAATCTGCGGATTCTATTCCGCCGAGAGTTTCCAGGGCAAGCTTTATGACATTCACGTTGAAGCCGCCACAGAGGGAATTGTTCGAAGCAATGGCAACCACAGCCACCGGCGCATCCGGATTGCGGCTCTCCATCCTGCAGGACAGGGCACTTGCCCACGCCACATCAGAAAGAATGGAATCCAGAGCTCTTTCATAAGGGCGGAGATTCTCTATCTCCTTCTGCGCTTTGCGAAGCTTGGAGGAGGCCACGAGTTTCATTGCGGAGGTGATTTTCAGGGTGCTGCGCACCGATGCAATCCTGTCCTTTATTTCCCTCAGAGATGCCATTTACGTCAATGATTCAGAAGTTTGCAAACAGCCGCCGCCTCTTCCCTTATGACGTCGGTATGCTCCTTGTCCACCTTGCCGGACTCGAGGGCTTCGAGTACGTCCGCGTGGGAAGAACGCATCCTGTCAAGGAAGAGTCCCTGGAAAAGCGCCACCTGGTCGACCCTGATGTCTGCCATCAGAGCCTGGGTGCCGCAGTAGAGTACGGCCACCTGTTCTCCCACAGGCATAGGGCTGTACTGTGCCTGGACGAGCAGACGCTCGTTCTTCCTTCCCTTATCGAGGGTCATGGCGGTAATCTTGTCCATATCGGAAGAGAACTTGGTGAAGGATTCGAGCTCTCCGAACTGGGCCTGGTCTATCTTCAGGGTACCAGCCACCTTCTTCATCGACTTCACCTGCGCGGCACCGCCGACTCGTGAAACAGAGATTCCCACATTGATTGCGGGGCGGAAACCGGCATTGAAAAGGGAGGATTCAAGGTATATCTGACCGTCAGTGATGGAAATCACGTTGGTCGGGATGTAGGCGGAGACGTCTCCGGCCTGGGTTTCGATGATAGGCAGTGCGGTAAGCGAACCTCCGGCCTTCACCTTGCCCTTCAGGCACTCCGGAAGGTCGTTCATCTGTTCGGCGACCTCCTGCTGGCTGATGATTTTTGCAGCCCTCTCCAGAAGGCGGGAGTGGAGGTAGAACACGTCGCCAGGGTAGGCCTCGCGTCCGGAAGGACGGCGCAGGATAAGGGACACCTCGCGGTATGCCACTGCCTGCTTGGAGAGGTCATCGTACACCACCAACGCGTGGCGGCCGGTATCGCGGAAATACTCGCCTATGGCGGCACCGGCGAATGGAGCGTAATACTGCAGGGCGGCGGGGTCGGCGGCAGTTGCAGCTACGACTATGGTGTAGTCCATCGCACCCTTGGCACGCAGGGTCTGGACTATGGATGCGACCGTGGAACCTTTCTGGCCAACGGCCACATAGATGCAGTACACGGGCTTGCCTTTGAGGTATTCCGACCTCTGGTTGATGATGGTATCTATGGCTATCGCTGTCTTTCCGGTCTGGCGGTCGCCGATGATGAGCTCGCGCTGGCCGCGGCCTATTGGAATCATAGCATCCACAGCCTTGAGTCCGGTCTGCAGAGGCTCGGTCACCGGTTCGCGGAAAATCACGCCCGGAGCCTTGCGTTCAAGCGGCATACGCACAGTCTCGCCCTTGATGTCTCCCATACCGTCAAGCGGAGTGCCGATAGGGTCCACTACCCTGCCGACGAGGCCTTCACCCACCGGTATGCCGGCAATTCGTCCCAGACGACGTACCCTCATGCCTTCCTTCACGAGGTCGGTAGGGCCCAGGAGCACCGCTCCCACATTGTCCACCTCTAGGTTCATTACCACCGCCTTGACGCCGCTGTCGAACTCCAGCAGCTCGCCTGCCTCGGCGTTGATGAGCCCGAAGATGCGGGCGACTCCGTCGCTGACGGTGAGCACCTTGCCCACCTCCTCATATTTGAGCGAACTGTCTATACCCCGAAGCTCGTCAAGCAGAATCTCGGAGATTTCACTCGGTTTTATGCTGTTATGTGCCATAGAACTTGTTGTGTTTGAATCGCTTACACGATTCTGGAATTGGTTTTCACGAACTGGCGGCGTATGCTCTCAAGCTGGTGGCGCACGCTTGCATCAAGCATATAGTCGTCATCCACGATCAGGGTAAACCCGCCCACGAGACCCGGATCCACTTCGGTGACACAATGCACCTTGCGGCCCAGCTTGCGCTCGAAGGCGGCGCAGAGTTTGTCTACTATTCTTTGCGGGGCCGGAACCGCCGTGACAAGTTTTACGCTGACGATGCCCTGCGACTTGTAGTACATCGCCACGAATGAAGAGAGTATGAAACGGGACTCCTCCAGGCGACCATGCTTGCGGAGCAGGAGCACGAAACGCTCGAGTTCCGGTTCGAGGATTACGCCTTCCACGTGGGGATTCTCAAGCAGACGGCTTGCCTGCTCGCATACCTTTGCCGCGTTACCGGTCTGCTCCACATATCTGAGCAGCGCGGCCGCATAACGCGTGGATATGATGCCCGTGTTCATATTCTAGCTCTTGTCTATCTTTGTCTCCATCGTCTCCTTGACCAGCCTCTCCACCAGCGCCAGCTGCTCTCCATCCTTGTCCAGACGGGCGCGCAGCACCTTTTCCGCCACCTCCAGGGACAGTATAGACACCTGGCTGCAAATGTCGCGCAGGGTGCTTTCCTTTTCTGCCTGGATTTCCAGTCGGGCGTGCTCTAGGATCTTGGCGGCCTCCTCTTCGGCTTTCGCCTTGGCGCCGGCGACAATCTTCTCACCGGCTTCGGAAGCCTCCCGGAGCATACGGCTCTGCTCGAGTTTTGTCTTCTCTATCAGTTCATCGTGCTCGCGGGCGAGGCCGTCAAGACGCTGCTGCGCCTCTTCCGCCTTGCGCAAGGACTCCTCGATACGCGCACTGCGCTTGTCCACCATCGAAGTGATGACGGGAAAGCCGAACTTTGCGAGTATGAACAGGACGATGCCGAAAATCAGCGTCATCCAGACGAGCAGACCGAAATCGGGAGTAATCAGGGACATTGCTTACTTCGAGATGAGGCAGACCAGAATTGCAAACAGACAGGCACCTTCAATGAGGGCGCTGATGATGATGGCGGTCATACGGTAGTGGTCGGCGTGCTCCGGCTGGCGGGCGCTGGCCTCGAGGGCTGTCTTACCTATCTTACCGATACCGAATGCTGCTGCAAAGGCTGCGATTGCCGCTGCTATGGCTGCTCCTGCCCTTCCGAGGGAAAGGCCTGCTGCGGCTTGAAGAAGAATTGTAGAAAGTAACATATCGTATTGAATTTTAATTGTTTATTCTTTTGCAGGCTCCTGTCGGGAGAGTCCTATGAACACCGAGGAGAGCATAGTGAAGACGTATGCCTGGATGAAGGCGACAAGGAGCTCCAGAATATCCAGGAACACGCCTATGAGTATTGCCACAGCGCTGAGGCCGGAGTTAATCGCAGGTCCGAGTTCGGCCGTGAGGAAGATGACCGCCACCACGCCCAGTATCATGAAGTGGCCGGCGAGTATATTGGCAAAGAGCCTGACCATCAAGCTGAAAGGCTTGGTGAACATACCTATGATTTCAATTACCGGCATAAGCGGAATCGGAACTTTGAGCCAGGTCGGGACATCCGGCCAGAGTATATCCTTCCAATAGTGCTTGTTGCCGAAGATGTTGACGGCAAAGAAGGTGAAGAGGGCAAGGACCAGAGTCACGGCTATGTTGCCGGTGACATTGGCACCTCCCGGGAAGAAAGGCACTATACCCATAAGATTGTTGATGAAGATGAAGAAGAATGCTGTCAACAGGTACGGGGAGTAGCGCTTGTAGTCCTTGCCCACGCAGGGGCGTATGATGTCTAGCTCCACCATAGAGACGAGCATCTCCATAAGGCCAGGTACCCCGCGCGGCGCTTCCTTGAGCGCATCGTGGCGACGGTACCAGCGGCTGGTGCAGAGCACAAGCAGGAGGAGTATGGTGCAGTTGATGAGCAGGCCGGCGACATTCTTGGTGATGGAGAAGTCCAGAGGGCGGGAAATCTCACCGCCAGGTCCGGCCTGAACTATCTTTCCGGCATACTTCTCCGCATCGTCAGGAGCTATGTAATAGTCTTTGTAGCTCTCGCCTTCACTCAGGCGGGAAGAAAGGAAGCAAGACACTCCTGTGCCGTTCCTGCTGATCAGGATTACAGGCAGAGGAATGGATATGTGTTTGCCGTTGACGGTGGTGATATGCCAGTCATAGGAGTCTCCCACGTGGCCGTAGAGATACTTGTCCATATCCAGCTCCTCCGCCTTCGCGCAAAGAGGCGAAAGCAGCAGGAGGAAGGCTGTCAGGTATTTCAGTATCCATTTCATATCTCAGCGCACAAGGTGATTTTTCCTTCGTCCACACGTACTATTCCCCTTGAAATACGCAGCTCACCTTTACCCTCGGCCGTTTCCCAGCAGACGGTGCCGGGAGCGAGACCGGAGATGATGGGAGCATGGCCCGGAAGCAATTCGAAGGGACCTTCCCCGCCAGGGAGGAAGACCTTGAGCACTTCCGCGTCGAAGAGGGTTTCTTCCGGGGAAAGTATGGTCAGAGTCAGGCGTTCGTTCTGCATATCAACTCTTCTCCTTTCTTGATGGCGTCCTCTATGGTGCCCACGTTCAGGAAGGCCTGTTCCGGAATGTGATCGACCTCGCCGTCAAGTATCATATTGAAGCCCTTGATGGTATCTTCTATGTCCACCATCACTCCCGGCACGCCGGTAAACTGCTCCGCCACAGCGAATGGCTGGGAGAGGAAACGCTGCACCTTGCGGGCGCGGTTGACAGTCAGCTTATCCTCATCAGAGAGCTCATCCATGCCGAGAATGGCAATTATATCCTGGAGTTCCTTGTGGCGCTGGAGTATCTGCTTCACCCTTTGCGCAGTATTGTAGTGATCCTCTCCAACGATGTTAGGGTCGAGTATGCGGGAAGTGGATTCTAGCGGATCCACGGCAGGATATATGCCGAGTGCCGTAATTTTCCTGCTGAGCACAGTTGTGGCGTCCAGGTGGGAGAAGGTCGTGGCCGGGGCAGGGTCGGTGAGGTCGTCCGCAGGGACATAGACCGCCTGCACAGAGGTGATGGAACCGTTCTTGGTGGAGGTGATACGCTCCTGCATCTGCCCCATTTCGGAGGCAAGAGTAGGCTGGTAACCTACGGCTGAAGGCATACGTCCGAGAAGGGCTGAGACCTCCGAGCCTGCCTGGGTGAAACGGAAGATGTTGTCTATAAAGAAAAGAATGTCCTTAGGGCCGTCGGCACCGGTACTGTCGCGGAAGGATTCCGCCATGGTGAGGCCCGACAGGGCTACGGAACTTCTGGCTCCCGGCGGCTCGTTCATCTGGCCGAAAACCATCGCTACCTGGGACTTCACAAGCTCTTTCCTGTCAACCTTGCTGAGGTCCCACTTCCCCTCCTGCATCGCCTTTTCGAATTCCTCTCCATATTTGATGACCCCGGATTCTATCATCTCGCGCAGCAGGTCATTACCCTCTCGGGTACGCTCTCCCACTCCTGCGAATACTGAGAATCCGTTGTGTTTCTTGGCGATATTGTTGATAAGCTCCTTGATGAGCACGGTCTTGCCCACACCAGCTCCGCCGAAAAGACCGATTTTTCCGCCTTTGAGATAAGGTTCAAGAAGGTCAATAACCTTGATGCCGGTGAAAAGCACCTCCTGGGAGGTTTTAAGGTCTTCGAATTTCGGGGCTTCCCGGTGGATAGGAAGACTGCTGTCGGCATCGAGCGCTCCCAGACCGTCAATGGCATCTCCGGTAACATTCAGCACGCGACCCCTGATGCAGGAGCCCACGGGCATTTCAATCGGTTCTCCAGTGGAGACTGCTTCCATACCTCTGCGGAGTCCGTCGGTGGAGTCCATCGCAACACAGCGTACAGTGTCTTCTCCGATATGCTGCTGCACCTCGATAATTAGGGTTCGTCCGTCCGTACGCTGCACCTTGAGCGCATCGTGGATGGAAGGAAGGTTCTTGACGTCATTGAAATGCACGTCCACAACCGGTCCGATTATCTGCGCTATTGTTCCCTTTATTTCTGCCATTTCAAATGTTCGCTTTTAGTGAACTGCAAATGTACTAATTATTTGGCACTTCGCGAATAAAAATAAAAAAAGAATCCCCGACTGGAAATATCCAATCGGGGATTCCGAAAAGCGGCAGCTGCCTACTCTCCCACCTGGTGGGGCA
>CAMEWE010000011.1:0-71870 GCA_945939695.1 uncultured Bacteroidales bacterium | reverse complement strand
AGGCCAGAACGTCCGCAACCACCCCGGCTTCCGCTACCTCGGCCACAGGGCCTGATGTGATGCCCACCGCAGTCGGTTCGGAGTGTCATCCTTGGTGCCCTTTCGGGACCAAACTGCTGTTATTGCTCCCGAACTGCCCTCTTCAAGCCTCTGGGGCTTGCTCGTGCAATTCACCTGGCAAGCCCTTGATTTGTAACCATCTGATTATCAGTATTATAGCAAAAAGCCACTTGCCCGGTGAAGCCAAATTGGTGTCACCTGGCAACCCTAATTTTTGTAACTATTTAATAATGAGGTAGTTGTGATTTTGGGTTGTGCCAGGTGAATTGCACGAGCGGGCTTCGGACTGAGACTCGGCACTTTCAACCCCGGCAGCGCATGCTCGGGTTGCAGGTCCGGAGCAGGAGCGCGTAGCTCTCAGGACTGTCGCGGACAGCGGCAAACCGCTGCCACTCCAGCCCATCGGCTCCGCTTGTCCCTCCACAAGGTCCGGCTGCGCCGTCCCTTGCGGCACCTCCCGCTCTCAGACGCGGGTGTCAAGCCTGCCCGGACCTGCAAACCCTGCGCTTTGCGCACCGGGAAGGCTCGAACCTGCACTTTGTCCACAAAAATGCCCTTTTTGTGGACGAAAGCGACGCTCTACCTGCTTGCTATCGGTATATAAACATGCGAAAATTTCCCGCCGCAGCCCCATAACAACCAGCCCCTCAGCGATTTGCAAAATATTTCAAACTTAAACGATTAATCTGCTGATAATTAGAAAATTATCCCTTATCTTTGCCCCAGACAATCACGCGGACCGAAAGGCGCAGGAGGGCCCTGCTCCCGGAAGTCTGCATAATAAAACTATTTCTATGGAAAACATCAAACCGACAAGGTACGTAAACCTTATGGCCGATTCCGGCTTCAAGGCGGTATTCGCCGACAGAGAGAACAAGAAACTGCTCATCTGCCTTCTCAACCACCTCCTCCCTGAGGACGCAAAGGTCAATGACATTGTGAGTTACGAGGACCGAGAGCGCAGCGCGATGAGCATCTACGGGAAGAAGACTTCACTGGACCTGATTTGCAAGGGTGACGACGGGAGCCTGTTCGAGGTGGAGGTCCAGCGTGACGAGCAGTCGTATTTCTTCGAGAGGTGCCTGTTCTACGCCAGTGAGCTGTACTACACGCAGTTACAGAGCGGACAGGGCTATGACGAGTTGCGCCCGGTGTACCTGGTATCGCTCCTCGAACACGAGCTAGAGCACGCGGATGAGAGCCGTTGGGACAGCGACCACATCATCTCGCGCTACCTAATGACGGAGGATCGGACAGGGGAGTTTGGAAAAAGGCAAATAATGCTTATCTTCGCGGAGTTGAAGCGCTTCAGGAAGACGCTGGAGGAGTGCCGGAGTGAGCAGGATTACCTGTTTCACTGGATTAAGTGTGGCTGGTCGTACCGGGAGGGTCCGAGGGAGATGAGCGGGAGGTCGATGATGAAGGACCTGGTACAGGCCTGCGAGGTATCCGCCTTTCCTCCGAGCAAGCGCATCGAATACGATCACATGCTTATGAACGAAAGGGATTACTGGAACATCATCAAGACCGCCGAGGACAAAGCCCTGGCGAAGGGCATCGAGAAGGGTCGCGAAGAAGGGCTGACCGAAGGTCTTGAAAAGGGTCGCGAAGCGGAGAGGTTGGAGGCTCAACAGAGACTTATAGATTCCGCAAGAAAAATGGTTGCCTCCGGAGTAGACATAGACCTTGTATGCTCAACATTAGGTGTTGACAAGGTTGCGCTGCTGGAGAAGTAAGTTCAGTACTTCATTTGAAATTAATCTGGCGGGGCCATCGGCTCCGCTTTTTTCAGAATCGGTTACAACCCCGAATGTATTACCGGGATAAAACCGTTTTTCCAATCCCGAATCAAATTCGGCTACGCCGTCCCTTGCGGCACCTCTTTGCCTCGCCTTGCCCTGGCACTTCGCCCGCCATCAGGCGGTCGCGGAGCGAATGCAGGGCTGGCTTTTGTGCGATGGCTTCGCGCAGCGCCGGGGTTTGGGGTGGAACCCCAGTAAATTAATAACTTCTACCTGTCGCGGAGGTTCCATTTGGAATTGTCGCTGTCGAAGTCATAAGTGCCAAGGGATGGGGTACTGTCTGCAACTGAGATGAGGCAGAGAGGCTCGCTGCATCCCGGAACTTCCTTAGGCATAATGCGGTAAGTGCCGTCAGTGAGCTGCTCGATTCTCCAAAGCTGCTCCGGTGCGCCTGTGAACTCGGGAACTGCTACAACTTCCTTGTCTGCGGTAGCGGCAAGAGCCCTCTCGGTTCCTTCGATGGTAATCTTGTAATAAGGTGCGCTGAGATATCCTCCAGCCTCCGGGACGGCAGTGATTGTCCATCTCTGATGAGGACGGAACATATAGTCGCCTATGCGGATGTCTATGTCTCCCTCCGGCCAGGTGTCAATGACCTCTTCGAGTTTCTGGTTCTCGATTACAACTTCCGGCTCATCCTGGTTGAACCAGAAACCTCGCATCCCGTTCTGCATACGCACGAAGTCCACTGCAAGTTCAAGGGCGTAGCCCCTTCTCTCAGACTCGATCTCGTAGCTGCCTTCCTTGAGAGGGTCGCCTGCGTAAGGCCAGTCGTTTTTCCAGAGGAGAGGGAGAATTGCGAGTACACTCCTTCCGCTGCGGTCAAAATCTGCTTCCCAGTGGAAAGACATCTTTTCCACGCCCTCATCCTCAATATAGCGTCCGAAGTGGCCCGCTCCGGTCTTCCTGTTGCCTGCTGCAACTACCATCCTGCCACCGCCTTTCATCATATCGCGTCCCACATTGTCCAGATATGGCCCCGTTACTTCCCTTGAACGCCCAACGACTATGTTATAGGTAGAATTAGTGCCGTCGCAGCAGGTTCCGTGGGTGCCAAGGAGATAGTACCATCCATTGCGGTACATGAGGGTAGTTGCTTCGCAGTCAATAGCAATGTTGATCGGCTCATTTCCCTCCTTCCTTGCACCGGTTTCAGGATCGAGTTCAATGAGACGTATGTGCCCGAAATAAGTTCCGTAAGTGAGCCAGAGTCTTCCGTCCGGTCCCATAAGAAGTCCTGCATCTATTGCATCGCAGTCCTCATCCACTTCAGAATGGGCAACTTCAATAGGCTCGGAATATGAAAAATCCGGGGAATTCGGATCAAGGGTCTTGTTCCACATAGTAAGCACGCGGCCAGCGTGTCCGCCGCCAAGACCTCCGCCTGTAGCTGAATAGGCTATGAGGTAGCGGTCACCTATCTTTATGGCATCCGGGGCTGCCCCGCCGCCTGGCCTCACCGCACCGCTTTCCCAACTCCATCCGTCAGAAGAGATGAGTCCGCCACCACCTGTTCCGAAGGTATAATACTTCCCGTCACATAACATAACGGTAGAAGGGTCGTGAATGTATGGCTTGCCTGTCTGGGCATAGGCGTTATTAGAAATCATCAATGATGCAAGGGCTGCAAGAGCAGCTGCCAAGATTGTCTTTTTCATATCAGCTCGCATGTTTATTTGGTGGAGATGGTGATGTTCTTTACAGGCTCGCCGTTTTCATCAAGGAAACGGGCACAGAAATCGCTCATGCCAGGGCCGTTTATTACGGCCACGCGAAGTATGTTCCTGCCTTTTTTGAGAGTGAGGCGCCTGGACGCGCAGTCATCCTGGACCATACGCCTGTCGCCTGACATCAGCAGCACCTCTTCACCGTTGAGCCACCACATGGAAGCGGAATTGGATCCTGCCGAGAGCCTGACATTCTCTATGTCCCGGTCACAGTTTATAACGCATACTCCCCAGAAGAGTACTCCATAGACATCGGTTTTGAGATTGCTTGCAAAGCGGAAGAGCTTGATATTGTATAAGTTGCTGTCATAGCTGTGCCAGCTGAGAATCTGTTCACCCACTTTTACCCTCTCTCCATCTTTCGGAACGACACTGTTCTGGCCGGGAAAATACTCTCTGTTGAAGTGGTCGCGGAGATAACTGTCAGTGAAGAGGGTATTCGGAAACACGCTGCTGCGTCTTCCGGTGTTGGCATTGGTGCTGTCTTTCTTGTTGATTGGTTCGAGAAGGGTCCAGCGCCGTATGAATCCATCCTCATCAGGAGTGGCAAACTTGCCCTTGACAGGGGAGAAGTAGCACTCGAGGCTGGTGTCGGATATAGACCTTTTATTGTCTTTCTTGCCGGCAGCATTGACGTTCGTGCTTAGCAGAAGCGCAGCGCAGGAAGCGGCAAGCAGTGATTTTGTTAAGATGTGCATAGCTTAAACAATTATTGTCCGTTTCTATTTGCGAATATAGAATTAAAGCGGGCTAAAATCGGCCCGCTTTTGTTTCCTTTTTTTCTTTTGACATTTCAATCTTATAGGAATGCCGCCTTTTTCCGGGATTCCTTTCGTTTATCCCTCAATTCGGGATAGCGTTTCACCAGAGTAGGAATGTATTTTGCCGGAACCAGGGAAAAGTTCTTCACGCTCATACCCAGCAGAGCTATGGGTTCCCACAACATACGCAGGGGGAAGCAGTTCCCCGGATCCGAGAGTTTCACCACGGTGGAAATGCACTTCAGCTCGAGTCGCTTGCTGCGCGGGGTTTTCCTTTCACCCCTGTCGTGTACCGCAGATGCAGCCGGTACGATTCCGCAATCCAGCCCCCACCAATGCATACGGTCTATGAAATTGTCATCCTCCCCATAATGCGGGAAAGCAGGCGAGAAGCCCCCTATGGTCTTCAATGCACGCAGGTCCACGAGCCAATGAGCCGCCATCACGAAAGGCACCTTCAGCACCAGGGTATCGTCGGCAGCAATGTGCTTAATCATCTTGAGGCGCTTGCCGCATTTGCGCTTGAAGCGCGGGTCCAGCTTTCCGTTCGCGGATTTCTGCACAGGGCTCAGCACTGCAAACTCCTCACGCGCCGCAGCCAGCAGCCGCGAGAGACAGTTCTTCTCCATCCACGCATCCTGGTTCATCAGGTAAACGTAATCGTACCTATGCTCTAGCGCATATCTGAAAGCTATGTTGTTGGCGGCGCCGAAGCCAAGGTTGCCACCGCTCTCAACCAGCATCACCCGGGGAAAGCGTTCCCGTATTCGGGCCTGTGTCCCGTCGGTGGAGGAGTTGTCCACCACCATCACGTCTGCATTTGCTCCGCAATCCGCAACGCTTCCAAGGCAACGGTCAATCCATCGCATCGCGTTCCACGTGACCACAACTACCAGAACCTTTGCACTCATAATTCTTCCATATATTTGATAAACAGCTCCTTAGGGCTCATCTTCGAGAAGATGGATCGGGAGATGTTTCTGAAAACCTTGTATTTGAATTCATTTTCCGGACACGGGTGTAGCAGCAGACGCAGGCGTGCCTTGACGAGCTTAGTGCTTTCGGCGCACCATACTCCCAGGCTCAGCAGGAAAAGTGCCGCTCCCGAACGCCGCCCGAAAAAGATAAGGGAACCTTTTACTGCAGCCGGGCGCACAGCAGGTGCAATGCGGGATGCTGTCGCCTTCCACTTGTGCACCAGATTGCATGCGCTGTCCACATATACCCCGAATCCGCGTTCGCGGGCAAGGGTGGAAAGGGCAATGTCCTCGGGGGTGAAAAAGTAGCGCTCGTCAAACCATCCGAGCTCGCGGAACACTTCCGTCCTTATAAGAAAAGCGGCTCCGGTGATGTTGCAAGTGGAGTACAGTCCACGTCCGGAAACAGTGAAATCCGGCGTGCGTCCGCTGCAGTTGTCGATAGGCTCCCGGTACAGGTGCCATTGTTGGAGGAGGTACTTGTATGGAGGGTAGTCGGGACGGCCGCAGAGCTGGAGGCTGCCGTCGGAGTTGAGTATGCGCGGACTTACGATTGCGGCATCCTCATGAAGCACGGAGAAGTCCTCGAGCAACTTGCCGCTGACATCCTCGGAAATAAGGGTGTCGTCATTGAGTATGAAACAGTATGAGCCTCGTACTCTCTTGAGAGCCAGGTTGTTGTTTTCGGAAAATCCCCTGGTCTCATTGCTGGGGATGAAGCTGACTTCAGGGAAGTCTCTGCGCACCTTTTCCAGGTTCTCCTCGCTGAAACGATAGGCTACGACAAGGGTTTCGAGTATGCCGCTGCAATGTTTCTCCAAGCCTTCAAGGCAGGGGTAGAGGTTGTCCAGTCTGTTCATACAGACTATCACTACACTTATGCAGGGGCTATTTGTCATCACAATTTACGGTATCAGGCCTTCTGGGATATTCAAATCAAGAGTTCTGGACTCGGGATCGCAACTGAGGATGAAGTCCTCGTGGAGGGGAATCATCGTCTCACCGACATAAATGCAGAGATTGCCGGGAATCGGTTCCATGCCGCTGACCTTCCCTACGGGGCGGCCATTGTCGAGTACCTGCCATCCCGTAAAGTCTTCCTCCTGCCCGTCCTCCAATTCTGCGTCCAGGTATACTTCCCTGCCTGCAAGTTCCTCGGCATCGTCAAGATTATCCACATCGTAAAACTTGACAATGGCTTTGGAGCTACCTCTGGGCTTGATGTCTTCAATAAAGAAAGGAACCTCGAGTCCATCGAATACGATGAACAGGGGTTCCTTGATGTCAATCTCCTCCAATGCGATGTCGCGAACTCCCATCAGGATGCGTCCATCGGTGCCATTGGATTTGAGAATCTTGGCAATTTGAAGCATTATGCCTCTGCTGGTGCTTCAGCCTCCTCTGCAGGAGCTTCAGCTGCAGCAGCCTCTGCGGCCTGCTTTGCAGCAAGCTCTGCGGCCTTCTTGGCGAGGGCCTCTGCACGAGCCTCATTTACCTTGGTCTCCTCAGCCTTTGCAGCCTTCTTGGCCTCGATGGCGCTGTTCTTGAGGCTGGTCTTCTTTGCCTCAATCTTGGCGTCACGCTGAGCTTTCCAGTCGTTCCACTTCTTGTCAGCCTCTGCCTGGGTAAGAGCTCCCTTGGCTACACCGCCATCAAGGTGGTGACGAAGGAGTACGCCTTCATAGGAGAGGATGCGGCGAGCGGTAAGGGTTGGCTCTGCACCTACCTTCACCCAAGCGAGAGCGCGCTCGAAGTTGAGCACGATGGTAGCAGGGTTGGTGTTAGGGTTGTAAGAGCCGATCTGCTCGATGTAACGACCGTCGCGACGGGCGCGGGTGTCTGCCACTACAATGTGGAAGAATGCGAAATTCTTCTTTCCGTGGCGCTGTAAACGAATTTTAACAGCCATTGTGAATCTGTTTTATTAAAAAGTTAAACCTTGATTCATCCCTACCCGAGGGATGGACCGCAAATATAGGAATTATTTATCAATCAAGCAAATGCAATAACATCTTTTTCTGCTTTCTCACTGCGCTACGAAGCTGTAGATGATGTAGCCGGACTGTTTCGCCGGAGCGTCCGATTTTGCTGAAAACTTGGACAGGCGTGCAGCCCTGACAGCGAATGACCTGAGGCAGGAGTCCTCAGAGGATGAAGCCTCGTCCACCTTTGCGGAAATCACGGTGCCGGAAGGATTTACACTTATCAGGACCTTCACCTCGCCTGCCCCATAACATCTGTATGCAGGAATGGGCAGTGTGCTCGCCTTTCGTCCTTCTAGCTCATATGAAATGACTGAAGGTCCGCTATATTTCCTGTCCTGGGTATCGGTATGGGGAGCCGTATCGTTTTTCTTTGTCAGTACGGCGGAGTTTTCCTCGTTGGGGACTTCGTAGCCTTGATTCAGCTCTTTGGCCAGTCTTTCCGCGTCCTTATAGAGTTTTTCCGCATCCGTGCCCCTGTCGTCCCTGAGTGCCGCCCTGTCCACCGCAACGTTACGTATATCGGAGGACTGGCTGCCTCCAAGTTCCTGCTGGAGTTTCTGAGCTATGCTTTCCTTCAGTTCGGCCTCCTTCTGCAGTCTCTGGATTTCCTCTTGCATCCTTTCGATTTCTTCCTGCCTGGAAAAGTCGAGGACGAAGGTGTTTTCTCTGCTCAGAGAATATCCTATCCCATAAAGAAGCAGGACTATAAGCACCGCAAGATGAACTATTACGGTGAGATACAGTCCTGCCTTGTCTTCCTTGGAAAGCTTCACTTACTACCTCTCGTTTTTCTGCTCCTTCAGGGATTTTTCTATCGTGTTGATGATGATATCGATTGCCACCTTGTTATGGCCTCCCTGAGGAATGATTATGTCGGCATAGCGCTTGCTCGGCTCTATGAACTGGAGATACATAGGCTTCACTGTTCTGGAGTAGCGCTCGATTACCCAGCGGACGTCCTTGCCGCGCTCAGTGATATCCCTTGCCATCACTCTCATAAGCCTGTCATCGTCATCAGCATCCACGAAAATCTTCACGTCCATCTGGTCGCGGAGTTCCTTGCAGTTGAAAACAAGTATTCCCTCGATGATTATCACATCTGCCGGGTCAACCTTGACGGTCTCGGTCTTGGAACGGCTGCAGGAGATGTAGGAGTAGATAGGCTGCTCTACACTTTTCCCGTTCTTGAGATCAGCGAGCTGGCTGCTCAGCAATTCCCAGTCGATAGCGTTTGGATGGTCGAAGTTGTGATTCCTCTTCTCCTCGTCAGTGAGGTCGCTGGAATCCTTGTAGTATGAATCCTGAGGGATGACCACCACCTTCTCCTTCTTGAGCCTGTCCGTGATGGCCCTTACCACTGTTGTCTTGCCGGAACCTGATCCGCCGGCGATGCCGATTACCAACATATTCTGAGCGATTAATATTCTGCGTTCTTAGGAGTGCGAGGGAACGGAATCACGTCGCGTATGTTAGCCATACCCGTGACGAAAAGAAGCAGCCTTTCGAAGCCGAGTCCGAAACCGCTGTGAGGGCAGCTGCCGAAGCGCCTGGTGTCAATGTACCATTCCAGGGTACGGCGGCTCATACCGAGTTCGGCAATGCGGGCCTCGAGCTTATCGAGATCCGCTTCACGCTCCGAACCTCCGATGATTTCGCCGATCTTAGGGAAGAGCACGTCCATGGCGCGGACTGTCTTTCCATCCTCGTTCTGCTTCATATAAAATGCCTTGATGTCCTTAGGATAACCGGTAAGGATCACAGGCTTGCGGAAGTGCTTCTCCACGAGATATCTTTCGTGCTCGCTCTGAAGATCGACGCCCCAGTAAACAGGATACTCGAACTTTTCGCCATTCTTTATGGCATCTTCCAATATCTTTATGCCCTCGGTGTACTCGAGTCTGACGAAGTCTGTCTTGACTACGCTTTCGAGTCGCTCGATGAGCTCGTTGTCATATCTGTCGTTGAGGAATTTGACATCATCGTAGCAGTTCTCGAGCGCATAGCTTACAAGGTGCTTGATGAAATCCTCAGCAAGGTCCATATTGTCCTTAATATCGTAGAAAGCCATTTCAGGCTCAATCATCCAGAATTCCGCAAGATGGCGCGGAGTGTTGGAATTCTCGGCCCTGAATGTAGGACCGAAGGTGTAAATCTCTCCCAGTGCCGTAGCTCCGAGCTCCCCTTCGAGCTGGCCGCTGACGGTAAGGCTGGTCTGCTTGCCGAAGAAATCCTTGCTGTAGTCAGGCTCACCCTTTTTGTTCTTCGGCACATTGTTGAGGTCAAGGGTAGTTACCTGGAACATCTGCCCTGCACCTTCGCAGTCTGCAGCCGTGATGAGAGGGGTGTTAAGGTAAACGAAACCTTTCTTGTGGAAATACTCGTGTATGGCATAGGCCATCTGGCTGCGCAGACGGAGCACTGCTCCGAAAGTGTTGGTGCGCGGACGCATATGTGCCACAGTCCTGAGGTATTCAAGCGAGGTATCCTTTTTCTGAAGCGGATATCTAACAGGATCGCAAGGACCGTAAAGAGTGATTTCCCTGGCATGGATTTCAACAGCCTGACCGCTTCCCACGGACTCAACCAGATCTCCGAGCACGCCTATGCAGGCTCCCGTAGTGATTTTTGGAAGTATTGCTTCAGTCTCTTCATTCTTGTCAACAACGATCTGCACGTTCTTTATCGTGGATCCGTCGTTAAGTGCGATGAATGCTATTTCCTTGTTGCCTCTTTTAGTCCTCACCCAACCTTTTGCGAGAACTTCCTGACCTGCAGACATCTGTAGCAGGTCCTTAACCTTAGTGCGAAGTATTTCCTTCATATATTAAACTTCAATATTTTAAAAAGCAGCCCTCATAAAGGGGGCTGCTTCTATCAGTTGCTGCGAAAAATTATTCCGCAGGTTTTCTTGCTGAGTACATGATCTTAAGCGCTGAGCATCTTCTGAGCTCCTGCTTAACATCACTGACGATACCCATTCTGACATCTTGATCAGCCCTGATGCTTACGGTCATAAACTGACGGTCTGCTTCGCTCTTGGAATCACGCTCTGCAGCGATGAAGTCGCGAATGTCAGTGGTGGTCTTGAAAGAGTCGTTCAACTGGATACGCGGCTCGGTACCGTACTGTGCCTGCAGGGCCCTGATAGGAGTACCGATGTTGATGTATGAGTTGAGATCCTTTCTCTCGAGCTTAACCACCTCTGAAGCCTCCGGAACCTTTACGGAAACCTTGTTCTCGGTCTCACGCATCTGAGTGGTCACCATGAAGAAGAACAGGAGCATGAACACGATATCAGAAAGCGAACTCGAAGTGATCGCAGGCATTTCTTTCTTGCCTTCTTTCTTGAATTTTGACATAGTCTTTATCTCCTATCTTCTTTTAGCAACATCCTTAGGCTCAGCCTCGGAAATCTGCTGAGGAATTGCTTTCTTTACAATTTCCTGCTTCTCCTCGTCGAGCTGGATAAACTTCTTACCGTAATTGTTGAGGGAGAATTCGTCACGAATCTCGTTGACTGCCTTCACAAGCTCGTTCTGTACCGCAATGTACTGGCGGTAGCTGGTACCACGGTCGTTCTGGAGTGAAATCACACCCTTTGAAACCGGATACTGGCCGAAGCCTTCAATGTCGGTCATCACCCTTTCAGGGAGATTCTCGTCATTGCGAGGATTGATAAGGAACTCACGAATCTTGTCCTTCAACATGCTGATGTCAATGGGCTCGCCACCTGCAAATATCCTATCCTGTGAATTGATCTTCACTGTGATGATGTTACGGCGGTTAACCTTCTGGTTCTCCTGCTGCTGCTCTTCAGTCGGCATAGGAGGAAGACGACGTGACAAACCGGTCTGTGATCCCATGGTAGTAGTCATAAGGAAGTAGCACAGAAGCAGGAATGCGATGTCAGCCGTAGAACTTGAGTTGATTGCCGGTGTTTTCTTGCCCATAATTATTTCCTGTTAGTGATTGCCAGACGGATCTCACCTACGATGATAGACAGAATAGCTACACCGCCGGCGAAATATGTCAGGTTGAGAATGGTGTCAGTAAGTTTGAGCGTGCCGACATCGTCGAGACCCTCCCTTCCGAATGCAGGGTTACCAGCAGCGAGAAGGTATGCCACGAAAGCGACAGCTGCAATTACGACAGCAACAATACCGAGCTTGATGAGAGACTTCGGGTTGTTGACCGCCATCATGATGCCGCCTATGAGCACCCAAGAGGCAACTCCGAGGCCGACCATCACGTATGCCCAGTACAGCAATGTCTCAACTGCACGGCCACCGTTGGATTCGAAGCCTGCAACGAAGCCCCAAATCAACAGGCCGACGCTGATGAGAATCAGCACGAGCATAAATATTTTGAAAAATTTATTCAGTTTCATGATTCAGTTGATTGCAAAATGACTATTTCTTCTCGGCATATTTGGTAAGTACATCAACGAGGGAGATTGAAGAATCCTCCATATCAATGGTGATGGACTCAATCTTCGCAAGGATGTAGTTGTAGAATACCTGAAGAATCATTGCAACGATCAAACCTGCTACAGTGGTGATGAGGGCGACTTTCATACCTCCGGCAACAACGTTAGGGGAGATATCGCCGGCAGCCTGGATAGCATCGAATGCCTGGATCATACCGATAACGGTACCGAGGAATCCGAGAGAAGGTGCGATGGCGATGAAGAGGGCAATCCAAGAAAGACCGCTTTCCATCTCACTCATCTGAACTGAACCGTAGGATACGATGGTCTTCTCGACAACGTCAACACCCTGCTCATAGCGAAGGAGTCCCTGATAGAAGATGCTGGCAACAGGTCCACGGGTTTCGCGGCAAACTTTCTTTGCAGCCTCGATTCCGCCATTCTCAAGAGCCTTCTCAACAGCTGCAACGAGCTTCTTGGTGTTGATCTTTGAGAAGGTGAGGTAAAGGATACGCTCGATAGAAAGAGCGAGACCGATGATCAAGCAGATGATGATCAAAGACATGAAGCCTGCACCACCTTCGATGAACTTGGTCTTGAGGGCCTGATGAAGTGGAACTTCAGGGGCGGCTGCTGTGAGGGCAGCGAGGTCATTTGCCGGAGCTGCTACTTCAGTAGCTGCAGCTGCAGCCTGCTCGTCCTGAGCGGACACGGTGTTGGCAGAGAAAGCCATAACGCCGGCTACTGCCAAAAACATGAAAAACTTTTTCATAACGAATTTAATGTTGTATTAGTTGTAATAATATTCGCAATTAAAATCGGTGCAATTTAGCAAAAAAAATCCATATAGCAAGGATTTATTTGGATATTTCGCCTTTTAAGTTCTTTTCGAGGAGCTTTTTTATGCGCTCCACATCACTCTCGGAGCCCAGAAGGAAGAACAGCTTTGCAAGCGCGCTTTCGGTCGTGATATCGTGACCGGACACAACTCCGGCCTCTTTCAGACAGCATCCGGTGGCATAAATGTCCATATTCACTTCCCCGCTGAGGCACTGGGTCACGTTCAGCAGGACCTTCCCCATCCTGATTGCGTCTTTGACAATCTGGAGGAACCAGGGCTTGGATATGGCATTCCCCGAGCCGTAGGTCTCGAGTATTACCGCCCGGGTCCCGGAACCTAGCAGAATGTCGCTAACGGCCTGCTCCGTAATGCCGGGATGAATCTTCAGGACGGACACCCTTGTGTCGAGCTCGGTGTTGATTTCAAACTCTTTGTTCCTGTCTTTCGGATAGTGGATGAATCCGCTGTTGTAGTTGATGTTGATGCCGGCAGTGGCAAGAGGGGGATAGTTGGGAGAATTGAATGCGCTGAAACCCGTGGCGCTGACCTTGGTGCTCCTGTTTCCCCGGAAGAGTTTGGAATTGAAGCATATACATACCTCCGGGACGATTGCCTTTCCCCGGGAGTCCCTGGCCGCGGCGATTTCCACCGCCGAGATGAGGTTTTCCTTTCCGTCCGTGCGCGGCCTGCCTATGGGGAGCTGGCTCCCGGTGAAGATGACAGGCTTGTCGAGATTGTCCAGCATAAAACTCAGGGCTGATGCGCTGTAGGCCATCGTGTCTGTGCCGTGGAGAATCACGAAGCCGTCATAATCGTCATACTTCTCCTTGATGAGCCGGGCGAGGGCCTGCCAGAGCGAAGGCTCCACGTCCGAGGAATCTATAAGGGGAGAGAAGGTGTAACTGTCGATGCGTAGCGCGAACTTGCGCAGCTCCGGAACCTCTTCCAGGAGGCTTCCGAAGTCGAAAGGCACCAGTGCGCCGCTTTCCGGGTCTTCCTTCATGCCTATGGTGCCGCCGGTGTATATGAGCAGAACGGCGGATTTGGTTTCCTTGTCCTTGAAAAGCTTGAAACTTATCATAAACTGAACAATTGTTTGGCGTTATATGTGGTCGTGCGTGCTACCAGAGCCCTGTCCACGCCCTTGCGCTCCGCAATGAAATCCGCTATCAGGGGGAGGTAGGAACTGTCGTTGCGCTCTCCGCGGTGAGGGGTGGGGGTGAGGTAGGGTGCATCCGTTTCAAGCACGATTCTCTCCAGGGGAATGCGGACTATGTCTTCCCCGATTCCGGCTTTCCTGAATGTGACCACTCCTCCTATTCCGACATACCAGTCTCCGTATTTCTGCATGCGCTCGAAGAGTTCGTAACTGCCGCTGAACGCGTGGATGTTGCCCCTGAGATGCAGGTGCCTGCAATCCTCCATAATTTCCAGGAAATCCAGGGTGGCGTCGCGCAGGTGAATGTTGACCGGAAGGTCCCACTCCGACGCCAGCTCCAGCTGGGTGCGGAAGGCTTCTTTCTGCTCGGCCTGGAATTCCTTGCTCCAGTGGTAGTCGAGCCCGATCTCGCCCACGGCAACGACCCCTTCCTTCCTGTACGGGAGCATCGCATCCAGCTCGTCCTTCCATCCTCCGTCCACGGAACCCGGGTACAGGCCAAGCATAGGCCTGAGGACATCGGGATGCTTCCTCACGAGGGCGAACATGCGCTCCCTCTCCTTGGAATCCACGTCGGGCTGGAGCATCAGGCTCACTCCGGCGCTGACGCACTTGACTATGATTTCCTCCTCGCAGCCTTCGAATGCTTTGTCGCTGTTGTGGGTATGGGTATCTATATACTCTTCCATATCTTGAAACGCACAAAGTTAATCAATTTTGGCGTTAATGCAGCACCGTCCTATAAGATCCCGGGATATGATGCCCTCATTTTCCAGGCTGGTCAGCATTATCTCCACTTCACGGAAGGGAATCCCGCTCATTTCGTGGAGGCTGTCGCTGTCCGCGCCCCTGTTGGCCTTGACGAGCCTGCATAGCCCGGTGTATTTTTCCAGAACGGCAGGGTCCGTCCCGAACTTTTCGCGCAGCGCCTGGTCCAGGCTCCTGCCCTTTACCGGACGGCAGCCTGGGAAGAGTTGCGCTGACAAGGCCTGGAGGGATACCAGCGGCTCGGCGATTTTCTCGGCGGCGAGAAGGTTGCACCCCGCATTCAGGCTGTCGTCGATGCGTCCGGGAAGGACGAATACCTGCCTTCCGTAACTGTCTGCGAGCCGCGCGGTCATCATTCCGCCTCCGCGCACGCGCGACTGTATGAGTATGGTGGCATCCGCCAAACCGGCGATGATACGGTTGCGACGCAGGAAGTTTCCAGGGTACGGCACGGTTCCCGGAGGGTAGTCGGTGATCACGGCGCTGCCAGGGGATGCCGCAATCCGCGCAGCCGCGTCCCTGTGATGCCTGGGGTACACTTCGTCGATCCCTACGGGGCTGACGGCAATCGTGGATGCACCGGCTTCAATGGCCGCAAGATGCGCGTGGATGTCCACGCCTATCGCGAGTCCGCTCACAATGGCGGGGCGCTCGGCGAGTCCCGAAAGGCAGCGTACCACCTTCCCGCACCACTCCTTCCCGTAGCTGTCGCAATCCCGGGTGCCGACCACGGCGATGCGCTTGCGAGGGGCGAAAATATCTTCGAGCGGGGATTCGCTCCTTACATATAATAGTATAGGCGCGTCAGGGCATTCTTTGAGCAGGTGGGGGTACAATGGATCGAATATATCCAGGAAACGGTAACCCATCGCATCCAGCCGCTTCCATTCGCGCTCCGCATCCTCCAGCACGCGCTCGTCTCCCAGGGGCCCGAGTTCGCTGAAGGGACGGACGAGCTCCTTCCTTTCCTTGGGAGCGAGTTCGAAAAAGGCCTCGGCCGAGCCGAGAGAATCGATGATGTGGTGGGAAAAATCCGGCTTGTTGCCGAGATACCTGTTCAGCGCTATCGCACTGATGACACTAAAAATACCTTTGTCCATTCTTCATAATTTGAGTCTTGGACAAAGGTATGCAAAAAATCTGAATATAAAACTAAATTATCAGCATAGCATCTCCGTAAGGGCCGAATTTGTAGTCGTTCTCGAGGGCTACGTCGTAGGCGTGCATCACTTTGTCGAAGCCTCCGAAGGCAGCCACACTCATAAGCATGGTGGACTGAGGGAGGTGGAAGTTGGAGATGATGGCATCCGGAACGGAGAACTTGTAAGGAGGGAAGATGAACTTGTTGGTCCATCCGTCCATGGCGCGGACCTCGCTCTCGGTGGTGACGTAGGTCTCCAGCGCGCGCATTACCGTCACTCCGCAGGCGCAGATTTTGTGGCCGGAACGCTTGGTGGAGTTGATTTCCTCTGCCGCCTGTTCGCTGATGATCATCCTCTCGCCGTCCATCTTGTGCTTGGAGAGGTCCTCGACGTCCACAGTGCGGAAGTGCCCTATGCCCATGTGCACGGTGATGAAAGTCTTGTCTATATCCTTGAGGATCATCCTGTTGAGCAGTTCACGGCTGAAGTGGAGACCGGCTGCCGGAGCGGACACTGCACCTTCGTTCCTTGCGAATATGGTCTGGAACTCCTCCGCGTCCCTCTCGTCCGGGTTTTCCTTCACCCACTCGGGAACCGGGGTCTTGCCGAGGGCAAAGAGGGCTGCCTTGAACTCATCATACGGTCCGTCATAGAGGAAACGCAGGGTCCTGCCCCTGGAGGTGGTGTTGTCGATGACCTCCGCTACCATGCTCTCATCTTCGCCGAAGTAGAGCTTGTTGCCAATCCTGATCTTCCTTGCGGGATCGACGATGACATCCCAGAGCTTCTGCTCCCTGTTGAGTTCGCGGAGCAGGAACACCATTATGTCGGCACCTGTCTTCTCCTTCTTTCCCAAGAGCTTGGCAGGAAACACTTTGGTATCGTTGAGCACGATGCGGTCGCCCTTGCCGAAGTAGTCTATGAGGTCCTTGAACTTGCGGTGCTCGATTTCTCCGCTGTCCTTGTGGAGGACCATCAGTTTGCACTCGTCCCTCCACTGAATCCTGCCGTCGACTTCCGGCATAAGTTCAGTGGCAATTTTGTCTTTCGTCAGATCGAAGTTGAATTGTGACAGTTTCATATAGCGTCCGTATATCTTAGTTAACCTTATTTATACGGTCAATCTTGCGAAAAAGTTTCACAATTAACGGATTAAACCTTCGCTTCGCGAAAAACTTCCAGGATTGAAGGGTATGTATTCTTCAGGAAAGGAGGCAGGCTCGACCTTGCAACCCAGGCCGCCTTGCTGATGTCCTCCTCCCTCTGGGGCGTCAGGTCCACCGGATTCGTGTACAGCATATCGTACCACCAGGTGTGCTTCAGGTGCCAGATTCCGTTTCTTAGATAGCAATGATCCGTCACGCATATCAGGCCGCGCAGTTCCAGCTGGTCCACGCCGGTCTCCTCCTGCACCTCGCGCAAGGCCGTGACTTTTATGTCCTCGCCCTCTTCCCTGTGGCCTTTGGGCAGGTCCCACATGCCGTTGCGGCTGATCAGAAGGTAATCGCCCCTCTTGTTCGACACCAGTCCTCCGGCAGCATCCACTTCCTTGAACTCGGCGCAAACCCTGCGGTACATCCAGGCAGTGTTCTCCGCCGGAATATAGATGCGGCTCAGGGACTCAGAGGCCTCGAACATATTCACCAAAGTGTGTATGCTTATCCTTTCCCCGATATGGAATTCAACGGCGTTGGGGTCGGAAAGCGCCTGCTCGTCAGGACTGCAGATTATGATGCAACGTTTTTCGAAATATATCTTGTACATCGGAAAATTACTATCTTTGCAAAGATAAGAAAAAATAATGCTTCCTACAGCACGATACGATTATGACAGCACATTATGAAAGCAAGCACGGAACCGTTTCAAAGCGCCGCGAGGAGCTTTATATGGCGTTCTGTGACATGAGGAATTTCAAGAATCTTGCCCAGGCTGGCGCTCAGGCAGGAGTCCAGGCCGAGATTCAGGCGGATTACGATACTCTTTCCATAGAGGTGCAGGGATTCAGGATAGGTGTACGGGTTGACGAGAGGCAGCCTTATGAGGTAATACGCATCATCAGTTCGGAATCCCCGGTGGAATTCGTGGCGGCTTTGCATTTTGACGCCTCCCCCATTCCCGGCAAGACGGATTTCAGCATAGTGCTTGATGCGAACCTGAATTTCATGATGAAATCGATGCTAGGCGGTAAAATCCAGAAAGGACTCGACAAGGCCGTGGATACCCTCGTGGACATCTCCGAAGGAAGGATGCCGCAGATGCCGCAAGCCCCGTTCAAATGATTCCGGTAGCTGTCAGGCTCAATCCGTTCAAACGTCCGAAGGGGGAAATTCCCATTCTGGACGGTGCGCGACGCGTGCCCTGGTCCCCACACGCATACATACTGAAGGACAGGCCCTCGTTCACCCTGGACCCGCTGTTCCACGCCGGCTGCTACTATGTGCAGGACAGTTCGGCGATGTACACGGGCCACGTTTTCCGCAAGTGCCTGGATAGCTTCGGCCCCGGGGTGCGCGTGCTCGACCTCTGCGCGGCTCCGGGCGGCAAGACAACCGATCTTGCCGCTTCCCTGCGCGAACGTTTCGGCAGCGAATGGACCCTGGTGTCCAATGAGGTGATGCGCGAGCGTTCGAGGATACTCGACGACAACGTGGCGAGGTGGGGCGACCCGAGGGTCATTGTCACCGGCGTGGATCCGGCCGCGTTCGCCCGTTTCCCCGGAGCCTTCGACATCATAGTTGCAGACGTGCCCTGCAGCGGCGAGGGTATGTTCCGCAAGGACGAGGGCGCTGTGGAACAATGGAGTACGGAAGTCGTGCAATTATGCGCCGCAAGGCAGAAAAGGATACTGGGCGATGTATGGCCCGCCTTGAGGGACGGGGGAGTGCTGATATACAGCACCTGCACCTACGAGGACGCGGAGAACGATGACAATCTCTCCTGGGCGGCGGACAGCCTTGGTGGGGACATAATCCCCGCTGAAAACGAGTTCCCGGAGTACGGGGTACGCCTGACCCGTCACGGAAACCTGCTGAAGGCAGGCGAGGTCCCGGGAGAAGGTCAGTGGGTCGGGGCCCTGTGCAAACGGGGAGGCGATGCGCGTATGGCGCGGGAGCCCGATTTCTCCAGCCTGCGGCCAATAAGGACGGTTTTCAGTCCCGGAGAGAAGCGCGGCACCGTTAAAGGCAAGGATTTTGTACCGGATGCGGATTGGGCCCTGAGCCTGGATTTTGACTTTGGCCTGTACCCGTCGGCGGAATTGGATCTGCAGACTGCGCTGAACTACCTCCACCGGGACGCCATAGTGCTTCCGGATGCGGTGCTTGGGTATAATGTTGTGACTTACAAGGGTATAGCCCTTGGCTTTGTAAAGAATCTGGGTAGGCGGTGCAACAACCTCCTCCCCCAGGGAAGAAGAATACTGATGGACGTGAATCTTAAGAAAAGAGAAATATGAAGATGATGATAACGGTGCTCTCAGCGCTGCTGGCGGGGGCATTCAGCCTTTGCGCGCAGCCTCAGCAGAGCAGGGAATGGCACAGGGAGCGTTACGACCGCCAGGTCAAGAACGTCGGAATTGCCGGAGTGGGCGTGGGTACCATATTGGAAAAATGGGAGAACGACTACCCTGAGGATTTGGATATGCTCAATGCGAAGTTCGAGTATTACTTGGCCAAGTCCATGAGTGATGCCGTGGTACAGAAAGACAGTCCGCGCTACCTCGGGATGAAGCCTGTGCTTACGCTCAAGGACAGCACGGGCGCCGACGTGTATTATTATCAGGACACGGTGTTCGACGATGAGACCTTCTCCATCGCTCTGAGCGCTGCGGAAAAGGCTTCTGTCCTCTCTCCGCTGGAACTCAGGCCGCGCCTGAACAAGATATCTGCCCTGATGGCATACGAAAAGGAAAGCCCGGAGCTGGCCTTCGATGAGATCAACTCATTGATTGACAAATATGTAGCTTCCCGCACCTCAGCCTGGACTCTGGACGGTGAAGCCTTGAGTAAGGACCCCAAGGCCATAGACCCTTCCTTCAGTCAGGCAGTGGGGGAGTATTGCTACAGCCTCTTTGCCAAGGGCAGTCCCCAGGCTTATGATTTCTTCTTTAGGCTTTCTACCCGAATGAATAAGCTCGAGCCGAAGAATACTGTCTTCATAGACAACATGGGTTCCTACTACCTCGTGGCGAAGAAGGACAACAAAAAGGCGGAGAAATACTACAAAAAAGCCCTCAAGATAGAGCCTGAGGATTATGCCGCGATCAGCAATCTGAAAATCATTCAGTCTTCGAAGTCAAAGAAGGGTCAATCCTCGAAATAAACAGGCAAGGAATCAGCATCAGCAGAAGTATGACCGCGAACGCTACGGCGTCGCAGGCAAATATCTTCAAGAGGTCAAACTCCACCGGTACGTATGAGACGTAGTAGTTTGCCGGGTCGAGTTTCATGAAGTGCGTAGTGCTCTGGAGAAGGCAGAGCAGCAGTGCTGACGCGTTGCCTATGAGCATTCCTTTCCCCACTATCTTTGCGCTAATCCGGAGAAACACTCCGGCTACACCCCTGTCAGTCATACCCAGAGACTTGAGCGTGCCTATGGTGGAGATGTTTCTGAAAAGCAGTATCAGCAAGCCGGAAATCATATTGAAGCCGGCAACCAGTATCATCAGTATGAGTATGACAAGTACGTTGAAGTCAATTACCTCGAGCCAGCTGAAAATGTGCGAAAAGCTCTGGGCGGCAGACTTCGCTCCCATAATCTCATCCTCGTCCTTTGCCTGTGTTTCAGCAATGTAGGCTATTTCTGAAGCCTTTTCCATCCCTCCTCTCGGATTCTTGAATTTCTTTCCGAGCATTATCTCGAAGCCTGAAGCCTCGTTCTCTTCCCAGCCATTGAGACGCCTGAGGTCGGAAATCGGGAGCCCGACAATGTATTCCTCCCCCGTATCTATTCTTTCCTCTCCTACGGATCCCACCGTAATCTTCCTGATTTTCACCTTCGAGGAAGTGAAGTAAGCAAGGAAGCTGTCGCCCTCGCCCAATCCCAGTTCTTCGGCAAGTCCTGCCGGAACGTCTGCCACAAGGCTCTCGCCTTCTCCCTTGCCCTTGAATAGCACAGCCCTTATGAGCTCGCCCTTTTTTATTATCCCCGCCCTGTAAATCACGGGAGTGACTTCGGTCACTCCATTTACCGACTTGATGTCTTCGAGATAGGACGGAGAGGAACTTACAGGATTCCTGTCCGAAAAGAAGTCCGTCACGTCAGGATAGAGCTGCACGTCTGCTGCAATCTGGCTGATTCCGTTGCTGATGGCTGACCTAAAGCCAGAGGAGACGGACATCGCTATTATGATGACAAAGAAAGAAATGGCTATCGCAGTGATAGCCATTCCTGCTTTGACTCCCAGCCGGGAAGCGATGAACTTTTCGGCCTTCATCTTATTTTTACCAGATGCTTACCCTTTCGCTTTCAGGACGCCACATAGGATCTCCCTCCTTGATTCCGAAGGCGTCGAAGAAAGCCTGGAAATTCCTGAGTGTCACGTTGATACGGTTCTCTGCAAGAGAGTGTACGTCGAGTTTGGTAAGGCGTGCCTTCTCCTCATCGGTGATGTTCTGGGCCCAAAGGTGGGCGTAGCCTATGAAGAACCTCTGATCTACGTTGAAGCCGTCAATGTCTGCAGGCATCTTGTCGCCCAGAGAGTTGTGAAGGGCAGTGTAGGCTATGCTGACTCCGCCGTGGTCCGCAATGTTCTCTCCGAGGGAGAGCTTGCCGTTTGCGTGAAGGCCCGGAAGAATCTCGACCTCGTCATACTGCTTTACCAGCACTGCGGTCTTCTCGTTGAATTTGGCTTCGTCTTCGGCTGTCCACCAATTGTTCATATTGCCGTCGGTGTCGAAGAGTCTGCCCTGGTCGTCGAAGCCGTGGGTCATCTCGTGTCCGATCACCACGCCTATGGCTCCGTAGTTCACTGCATCATCGGCATCGATGTTGAAGAAAGGCGGCTGGAGTATGGCTGCAGGGAAGCATATCTCGTTGGTGGTAGGGTTGTAGTATGCATTGACGGTCTGAGGAGTCATTCCCCACTCGCTCTTGTCCGTAGCTTTGCCCATCTTGGAGAGGTTGTCGGCAACATACCAGGTGTTGGCTGCCACTATGTTCTTGTAGTAGCTCTGCTCTGGATCCACGTTGAGGCTGGAATAATCCTTCCACTTGTCAGGGTAGCCCACCTTGACGGTGAAGTTGGAAAGCTTGTTCTGAGCATAGGCCTTGGTCTGGTCGGACATCCATTCGAGATTTGCAATGTGCTCTCCGAGGGATTTCTGAAGTTCTCCGACGATTTCCAGCATCTTCTTCTTGTTCTCCTCAGGGAAGTATTTCTTCACGTACATCTGGCCTACGGCCTCTCCGAGTATGTTGTTAGGCACGCTCATGGCTCTCTTCCAACGGGCCTTCTGCTCGGTGACTCCGCTCATGGCGGTGCTGAAGAAGTCGAACTGGGCGGCGTAGAAATCGTCTGACATATAAGGAGCTGCGCTCATAAGGGAATGGGCTGCCAGATAATCCTGAAGCTGGGAAAGATCGCTGCTCTCGAAGAGCTTTGCGAAGCCCTCAAAGAAGGACGGCTGCTCCACGATGACCTTGTCCTGGGCAGGGATGCCCATAGCCTGGAAGAAGTACCCGAAGTCGAAGCCCCCGAAGGTCTTCGCGATTTCTGCTGTGGACATAGGGTTGTAGAGCTTGGTGTAGTCACGGTTCTGGACGCTGGTCCAGGAGAAGGATGCAAGGGCATCCTCCAGTTTGACTGTGTTCAGAGCCTTGGCGGCTGCATCCGACTCCCCGGCGAGGGTGAAGAGCTTCTCCAGCATCTGCTGGTATTTGCTGTGCAGTTCTGCGTTCTCGGCGTCCATGTAGTAGTCGCGGTCACCCATTCCCAGGCCGCTCTGACCGAGATAGAGAACCTGCTTGTTGCTGTCCATAAGGTCTGCGTCAACTCCCATTCCGAAGAAGCCGCCGCCCCCGGCGAGATTGAGCTTTGCCAGGACAGCCACCAGCTCCTTCTTGTCAGCGGCGGAGTAAATCATCCTGAGCTCGTCCTTTACAGGCTCTGCACCTTCGGCATTGAGCCTGGTTGAGTCGAGCCCGAGTTTGTAGAGGTCCACAATCTTCTGGTCCACGCTGCCTTTGGCAGGGTTCAGCTTGGACATTTCAGCGAAGAGTCCGTTGAGCCTCTCCACGTTGTCTTCCCTGAGCTGGTCGAAAGAGCCGAAACGGGCATATTCCGCCTTGAGGGGATTGTTCTTTATCCAGCCGCCGTTGGCGTACTGATTGAAGTCGGTGCCCGGGGCTACGCTGAGGTCGAGGTAGCTCATATCGATTGCCGGGACTTTCTCGCTCTTTGGCTGGCAGGAAGCTGCCGCGAACAGAACAGGAAGCATAAACAGTGCTGTCTTTTTCATTTTTTCAAATTGTATATGGTCTTATATTTCCAATCGGATACCAAGAATCTGCAAACTTATAAAAATTTTGCGAATTGAGGAAAAATTCCGAATTTCGTGTACATTATCCTAGCGTACAATATGAGCACAGCAAACAATAATCACATCATCACACGTTATCTTGTAGCTACCCTGGGCCTTTTCCTGGTAGGTTTCGGGGTGGCGCTCACCATAGTTGCAAATCTGGGCACCGCTCCTCTTTCCTGCGTTGCCTATGTGTTCAATCTCAGGTTTCCTTCCGTCTCCGTGGGTACTTTCATCCTTGCCGTAAATATGGTTTATATGCTGGTGCAGATACTGGTGCTCAGGAAACGCTTCAAGATGAGATATCTAATGCAGATTCCCGCTTCCGTCCTTTTCAGCTATCTGGTGGACCTGTCACTGTGGCTGATGGCCTGGCTGCACCCGGAAGGCCTGCTCCCGAGAATGGTGCTGACTCTGCTTGCCGGCGGCATTACGGCAGTCGGGGTGAGTCTCGAAGTGCTTTCCGATGCCTGGATGCTTTCTGCCGAGATGACCGTATCTTCTATTGCTGAGGTCAGCGGCAGGAAGTTCGACAACGTGAAGATTGCAATGGACACGCTGATGGTGGTGATTGCAGGAGCTCTTGCCTGGATATTCTTCGGTACGCCATTCGGTTCCGGGGAGTTCCACAATGCCGCAGACGTGATGCTGTCCAGGGCTCCCGGTGTGGTGATAGGGCTCGGCACTCTGATCATGGCTTTCCTGCCGGGATTCCTTATGCGCTTCGTGCAGCCCCTTATGGGCAGATTCTACGGAACTGGTCGTAAATAGAGATTACCCTGTCCACGTAGGATATCGTTTCCTTGCCTTTGAACACACCCAGCCTTACCGCTCCCGTGTCCACCACGGCCTCGTCGTTCATCTCCGGTATCACCTCGATCACCTTGTCCCAGTGGCTGGTGTCCACCCCGCGCAGCTCCGCGAGGCGTATGATGTCATCTACCCTGCCGATTCCTGCGTTGTATGCTGCCAGAGCATACTTGAAGCCTTCCTTGCTGTCGGCAGCAACCTTGGAATAGCGCTTGAGAAGCTTGCTGAGCAACTGTGCCCCTCCCCTGATATTGTCCTCCGGGTCGAGCGGGTTCTGCACGCCGTAGTGGTTTGCGGTGCGCGGCATCATCTGCATCAGGCCGCTCGCCCCGCGCACGGACTTCGCCTCGATGTGGAAGCGTGATTCCTGATAAATGATTGCTGCCAGCATCCTCCAGTCCCATCCCAGGGAGTCCGCCTGCATCTTGATGATCTCGTCGTAAGGACTCAGCCTGTCGCGCTGGCGACTCTTGAATGCATTGTATCTTTTAAGGAACGAGTCCCTGGTAGGCTCATACTCCTCGCAACTTTCCCACCAGTCGAGCCATTCGTGGAGGTTGTCCAGGTCGTGCGCGTCCTCTTCCCGCATCACCCACACGCTCAGGCTGTCCACCGGGCGGGATACAAGGAGGCTGTCGAACTGGAGACTGTCCTGGTAAGGGAGCACGAGCAGGTCTATGCTGCCCCTTCTGAGTGAATCCAGATAAGAAGCGTCTTCTTCACGAATCCGTATATCTATGGTACGCTCGTCGCTATCGGCGTACATTTCTAGGAGATGGTAGTTGTAACCAACTATCAATGAACGACTTGTGTCGTTTGCGCCGTCCAGCTCCAGAATGCTCCTTATATGAGGTCTGAGGCTCTTTTCGGGCTCGGGCTCGCCAATGAAGCGAGATGCTATGAATACGGCCACGCAAATCACTGCGGTGATGCCGCTTACAATCTTAAAACTCTTGTCTACGTACATAATTCTGCTGTCCCGCCGTTTTCGGGGCGGGCATTTCTATTTGGCGGGATGACCGGTCGGCTCCATATAGAAAGGCCAGTAAATGCCAATCTTCAAGCCGGAAAAACCGCGCTGCGTGACGATGTAGCGGTCCGCGCTGAAATAGTCGGACTTGTTCATCGGCCATCCCTGCCCGGCATTTTGGAATTTCACGAATATGCAGGCTCTTTTCCACTGCATATTGAGAAATACATCAAAATACGGGCCGTTAGTATATAGTCTTTCGTTTTGGTTCTGGAAGACTCCCAGTGCCGGATTCCACGCAGGCGAATACCAGGCACTGTTATAGAAGGCATTTGCGCCTAACTGCATCACGAGTATGTCCCTGAGACCGTCATCGCTCTTCTGGGCAACGAACTGGAGGAAGTATCTCAGGTTGAGGGAGAGATTAGGCAGAGGCAGAACCTCCTGGTTGGAGGAGTATTGCAGGAGCAGTTTGTTGTCGAGGTGCAGAGGCCCCAGGACAAATTCTTTGCGGATTGAAGCCGAGAGCACGCTCATTGGGCTGTCGTTCTGTCTGATTATTCCCTGAGTATCGTAATACAGGTTTCCGGCGAGAAGGGCGTAGCCCACGCTGGCATCCAGTTTCCATCTCGGAACGGACAGCGTGCCCTGAAGGGTGCTCGTCGATATCTTGCTGAATTCATTGTCCCACTTGAAGTGGTTGGAGTTATAGTGCTGGGTGTACCAGTTCGGGTTCTCAAGTCTGGTCTCGAAGCTCAGTCCGAGTGAAAGAGGGCTTTTGCGGGCCTTTCGGAACGGATAGAGCTTGATTTCTCCGTTGGCGCTGAGATTGAAGTCTCCCGCGTCATATCCGATAAGATTGTATTTGCCTCTGGCGTCCCAGAAGAAGTTCTCCCGGATCTGCCCTTCCGCGCCGGCGTAAATGTAGAAGGTGTTTTCCTTGTGGAGGGTAGGTCGCACGGAGGTGCTGTCGAAATAACTCCTGTAAAGATCGCCCACGCCCAGGTCAAGCTTGGATACCACGGCTTCGCTGGACCAAGGTTGGAGCCTGATGTACAACTTGTTGTCAATCTTGCGTACCCTGCTGGAGTCGGCTGTCCTGCTCGGGTCGTAGAAGAAGGCGTTGTTGTAGAAATTTCTCCCCGCCTCGTCGCTGATGACATCGTTGTAGTTGCGGGTGTAGGTGGTGATTTCGCTGCTGTGGCCTATGAACGCAGTGGTTATGTCCCTGTTGAGACTGTCGGGATTGAAACTGTAGCTGCTGTCACGGGACGCCTTCATCTTTTCGATGAATGTGAAAGGCACCCGCAGCTGCTGCTCCAGGAAAAAGCTGTTCTTCTTCACCTTGGAGTCCGCGTTCTTCAGGGTGATAGGTATGTCCCTGGCATCCACGGTCGTATCCCTGATCCAGCTGATGTCCTGCATTCCTCCATTTTCCTGACGGGAGACCATATTGTGGATGTAGCCAAAATGCATAGTGTATTTCTTTCCAAGGTAGTTGGCCTGGACGCTGCTCGTCTTGTTGATGGTCTGCTCGCGGTCAAGCATTCCGCCACCTCCGAAACGGTCGAAGAGCAGGCTGAAGTTGAACTCCGGGCTGATGTTCTGGGTGGTGAAGAGGTGCAGATTGTCCGATTCCTTTGCCTTGGCGCCGAGCAGGGTTCCATAATAGCACAGCTCGGTGTATGGGGTCTTGCTGTTGTAGAACGGAGCCGTCCTCGGAGAGAGGCTCCAGGATTCCAGGGCATTGTAGAATTCTACGCCCTCATCGCTCTTGCGCTTGAACCAGTCGTAGTACTGAACCGGAGAACCCGCCACTCCGAGCCAGGTGGCATTCACGTCGTTGCGCTGGAATGGATGGTCATAGAAATGGTAGTTGAAACTGGTGTCCGGCACGGAAGGCTTGATGGAGCCGAAGTCCTGGTCCATAGTCCAGGAGATTAGTCTCTTGTACTGCATCGTGTCGGCGATGGCATAGGTCTCCAGAATGCGCGGTGTAGCCTCAAGTATGCTGTCCTTGATTTCCTGCTTGCGCTCCTTGACCTGGCGCAGGGAGTCTGCCCTTGCCCGGAGCAGCTTTGCCTTCTGCTCGTTGTCGTACTTCTTCCTCTCCTCCTTGGAAAGCCCGTTGTACCACGCCTCGAAGGCAGCCTTTGCCTTTGCGGTGGAGTCGGCGATGTATATGGAGTCCAGCTTGTCCCAGAGCGTCGAGTCGAGCAGCTGCTTGAGCGAGTCCCTCGGACTGAGCTTCTTTACGCCAACGCTGTCTTCATCCTGACGGGCTACGACCATACTCTCCAACTTTGCAGCCAGGGAGTCTATCGCAATGGTCTCTCCGCTCTTTCTCCCGGTAGGTCCGTAGCGGTATGCTTCGGTCGGGTAGATGACGGTGTCCCTCACGGCTTCCCTTGTGGCAGAAGCGACCCTGCCCGGAAGCAGGCCGGAACCGCTGCGGCCAAGCCCGAAAGCCCCTGCCGTGCTTGCCAGAAGCACAGCTGAGGGGAAGAGCACGCGATGGAGCGCGGCTTTTATGCGGGAAAGCTTACCCATAGAACCTGCAAAGTTAGTAAGTTTTTGTCAATCACGCAAAACAGGCCCCCGGAACGCTTCCGGAGGGCATTATCCCAAGCTCGATACCTCGGCTTCGGCGAGTTTTTCGGGGGAGCCTATGTCTATGAGACGGAAGCCGTCGGGAGCAGTCACGGCGCGAATCTTTTCCGTTGCAGCGAGGGAAAGATAGAAATCAATAATGGAGAATTTCTCCGGCCAGGCGTCCATCAGGGCGAAGACTCGCGGCGAGAGTATGTGTATGCCGCAGAAAGAGAGCCTGGTGCATGCAGCGGGATCGAAGTCCGGGTAGGGGCTTTTCACCTCCCCGGTGCGTATGTTCGTCCATCCGGCGAGCTTCATTTCCCGGTCAAACAGCAGGTAGCGGTCCGCATCAGTCGCGTCACACACGAGCAGGCTCGCGAGGCAATCGTCCCCGGCGGCATCCTGCCGTATGAACCAGGATATGTCCAGATTGCTCAGTATGTCCACGTTGTGCACAAGGAAACGCCCGGGTTCAGGGCTGCTCAGGAACCGTGCCGCGCGTTTGATGCCGCCACCCGTCTCCAGGGGACCGTCATCTTCGCGTGATACGTCAATATGCGAGCCGAAGTTCCCGTTGTGGCTCAAGTACTCCCCGACCTGGTCGGCGAAGTGGTGCGTGTTCACCACGAAATCGTTCACCCCGGCCGCTTGGATCTTGCGTATTACCCGCCCGAGCATGGCTTCTCCCCGCACCGGCACCAGAGCCTTGGGCATCTTGTCGGTAAGCGGACGCAGGCGGGTGCCGAGACCGGCCGCAAATATCATCGCCTTCATCGCAACTCGAGTTTCAGTCCCGGGATGATGGTGCTGCCGTCCCATTCGTGCGCAAGGCGCATCAGCACTTCGCTGAGGTAAGGATAGCGTCCGAAAGGCACGCTCACCAGCTCGGCAATGCAGCCGAGTGCCGGTGCGATGCAGTCGATAAACAGCTGCTTGCGCTCCACCAGCCCGCGGAAACCGTAGGCGCCGAATTCCTGGAGCAGGCGTATGAGGGTGATGAGCCTGTACTTGCGTCGGAAATCGTCCGCGTCCACGGGTACGAATGACTCCAGGGCACGAAGGTAGCTGTTTTCCAACTCGGCGCGCAGGGCGGGACTGAAATGGGTGCCGGCGTTCCACAGGAAGGAGGCGAGGTCGTACTGCACGGGACCGCGGCGTCCGCCCTGGAAGTCGATGAAGCACGGCTCTCCATCCTTGATTATGATGTTGCGGGCCTGGAAATCTCTGTACATAAAGGTGTCGCCTTCAAAGTCAAGGGCGTCCAGCCTCAATCTGTCGATGTCGTCCTGGAGCCTTATCTCGTTGAACTCCAGCCCGGTGAGCTTGAGGAAATCATACTTGAAATAATTCAGGTCGAAGTTTACCATACGCTCGTTGAACTCGCGGTCAGGGAAGCATATATCCCAGTCGAGCCCTTCCCCGACTTTGAACTGCACCGCCGGGAGCAGGGACATGGTGTCGTGGAGCCAGTTCAGCTGCTCCTCGCTGAAATTGCCTTCGGGAATCCTGGGTTTGAGGAGTTCGAAGAGCTGTCCGTCGCCAAGATCTTCCTGAAGGTAAGTCATCGAGTCGTCGGATACGGCGAATACTTCCGGAGCGTGAAGCCCGGCTCGGCGGAACTGCCTGTCAATGGTGATAAATGCCTTGTTTTCGGCCTGGTTCGTACCCGCGCAGGCGATGAAGGTTCCGCCTTCGCCGCTTACACGGAAATACTTTCTGGCGCTGCCGGAGAGGGGAAGGAGTTCCTTTTTCTCGGCTTCGCAGCCTGTGAGGCTGCGGTATAATTGTTCAATCTGAGACATAGTGATATTATATTGTCATTTCCGCAAATGTATGCGCAAAGGATTCTTTCGCAACATGCGAAACTTAAAACACTAATATAGAAAATTAATGGAAAAACACAAAAGTGTTGGAAAAGAAATCTGGGTATTTATGGAAAAAATTGATTATCTTTGCATTACTAAAATCTAACTATATTTGTAAATGGGACTAAACAAGAGAAGAACTGAAATTCTGTTGTTGATACAAGAAGACGGACACGCTAAAGTGCAGCAGTTGTCCAAGATATTCAATGTGTCGGAGGTCACCATCAGGCAGGACCTCGAAGAATTGGAGAAGCTCGGATATGTCCAGAGAGAGCACGGCGGAGCCTTCCTGAAGGATGTCGGCTCTTTTGCCAAAAGCGGTATGCTTTTCAATCAGGCCCACATTGAAGAAAAGAAGCTTCTTGCCAAGGTTGCGGCACAGTTCGTAAACGACGGGGAAAGCATAATTCTCGATTCCGGTTCCACCACCACCGAGCTCGCAAGGTGCCTGCTCTCGCGCAACAACCTAGTGGTCCTGACGAATGCCCTCAATATTGCATACATACTCGGAGAGAACCCGGGAATCAGTCTTTTCCTCTCGGGAGGCGAGTTCAAGGCGCCTACACTCTCGATGACCGGAGAACTTGCTGCAGGCATGTTCAAGGGTTTCCATGCCGAGAAGCTTTTCCTCGCCACCGCCGGCATCACCCTCGACAACCTGATGCTCACTTACCCGAGCTTCAGCGACCTAGCCGTGAAGAAGGCCATGATCAAGTCTTCGGCAAAGGTGTATCTTCTGGCTGACTCATCCAAGATAGGCAATCCTTCCCTTGCGAACCTCGGCAGCATCTCTATGATAAATACCCTGATAACGGACTCTAAGATAGCCCCTGAGGTTGTCGCCAAAATCGAGGCTCTCGGAGTCGAGGTCATAATAGCTGAATAGTCTTGATACACATAAAGACAGCCGGACGGAAGAACCGCCCGGCTGTTTCTATATGCAGCCCGCTGTCAGTCGATAAGACTTATGGTGAACTCCCTGGAATATTCGGAAGGGTAGGTCCTGTAGGCAGTGAATATGCCTCGGGCGGTACATCCCACTCCGCTGGTGCTGTAATCGAGATTGAAGGTGACGGAATCAGACTTCTTCAACTGATACTGGTAAACCGCTTTGGTAAGATTCTCAGTATCATAGTTATAGGCATTGAAGTTGAAAAGGTCTCCGGATGAGATGCGTATGCCTTTGCCGTCTTCTCCGCTGAGTTCCACCCACCTGTTCTCTGTCCTCAGGCCGAAGTCCTGAGGTATGAGATATGGTTCATACATCGAATCGAGATCCGAACTCCAGATACCTATCCTGTATCCGCTCTTCCGGTCCGGATAATTGGCCTGAGGGCCCCTTCCGTACCATTCCACGTTCTGCAGCTCCGGGTTGAATCCCATGCTTACGCCTATCCTCGGAAGCCATTCCGGCATTGAGCCCTGAGGCTTGATGTCGTGGCGTACGCGCAAGTCCCCGTCAGGGTAGATGCAGAACTCATACACACTCTCGAAGCCGTTGAAGCTGACGCCGCTGATATACTGGTCAAGCTGACGCATTTCGCCTGATGCTCCTCCGAGGAGGACGAGCTCCCTCACCTTCACTACTACCGCATCGTCTGACTTTATCGTCCTGACGGAGGAAGTAAGGTGGGAGAGGCGGTCCAGCCCCGCCGCATAGTATATGCCTGCAAGCACATTGGTGTGACCTATGCTGCCATAGCCGCCCTGTTTAGGCTGGCTAACGCTTCTGGAGTTCCAACCGTCAAGCTCGTTGGCCAGAGGGGCCCTCCATACATTCAGGCTCATAGGCCTGAGGAGCATCTCCTTGCCGCCGGACACTATAGAGCAGAGCTCTCCGCTCCTGCTGTCGAACCCGTAGGAGAATCCTTCCCCTTTCACAACTATCATATCCCCGGTTTCGGTGAGCTCCAGAGCCTTGCCTTCGTGCTGCGCTGCCGGGGCAGGAAGATTCCAGCCCTTGAGTTCGAACTGGTCCCAGGACACTTCGTGGCCTTTCTTTGCCCAGAGTTCATCTTCGCGCAGAACGGAGTTGATTTCCAGCCTGTATTCTTTTCCGGGGGCTATCTCCGGCTTGGTGAGAGCTAAGTTGATGCTCTTCCTCGAGAGAGGGGCAAGCTCGATATCAAGTTCTCCGCCGTCTATGGCTTCGTTGTCAGCATACAGGGTCCAGGTGGTGAGATAGTGGTCGGCGTCGGTGAAATGGTTTCTGTTCCAAACCTCCACGAGCCCGCTGTCTTCATCCAGAAGTCTGAATGACAGAGGTTGCACGCTTTTCTTCATCTGCCACATCTCCGGTTGAGGCGTTCTGTCCGGCCAGATGCTGCCGTAGGTGCGTCCACCCACTCCGTGTGACCAGAAAGTGCCGCCGTCCCTCTCTTCCTCGAAGTCCAGCCAAAGCACCGCGTCTTCTGCCCTCAAAAGGGAGCTATCGGAAATGGCGCGGTCAAAGATGCCGACGTTGTCTATGATGGCGTCACAGATATACTCGTTTGTCTCCTGTCCGAAACGCTGCTCGTCTCTGCCCACGCATACGGACAAAGGAAGATTCCTGATATTCCCGGAGGCCTCGCAGCTCCCGAGAAGCTTGCCGTCAACTATGAGTTTCATCGTGGCTCCGTCATACACGGCCGTTACCTTGTGCCAACGGTTCTCCCAATCCTCCGGCAAATCCACGCTCAGGCATACCCTGCGTCCGGTGTCGATGTAGAAGTCCAGCTTGTCCTTGCCGTTCTGCTTGAGTCCGTACTGGTTGCTGCCCTTGGTAATCATATAGCCGCCGCTGGAATTGTATTTGCGCGGGTAGATGTCAAGGCTGAGGGTGAGCTCATCGGATGTAATCTCGAGCCCGTTTGAAGGATATACCTGCACCCACTGGTCCAACTTGTTGAGGTCCAGTGCCTTACCGCTGATTCCAGGGACGAGCTTGGCGTTGCCCATAATCACTGCCTGGGTGCCCTGCGGGGACTTGTCGCATAGCTCGCGCAGCTCGCGGGTGAGTCCTATGCTCACGAAGTCCCATACGGCGCCGCCCATCAGACTCGGGTGCTCGTAGATCTCGTTCCAATAGTCATCCATCCCACCGCCGCCGTTGCCTGCCACAGACAGGTACTCATCCATAAAGGACGGGCGCTTGTCGCTGTCATCGAAGCCATAGCGCACCTCGTGCTCCACAGGGGAAGGGTAGCGTGGACCTATGATGTCTTCAGCAGGGTGCACGGCCGAATTGCCGCCGTACATCCAGAATCTGGTAGGGTCATATTTCTTACCCTCCTTCACTACCTCGTTGATGTTGAAGCTTTCACCGCTTTCGTTGCCGGCACTCCAGAAGAGTACGCAGGCGTGGTTGCGGTCGCGCAGCACCATACGGCGAACGCGTTCCCTGTACATTTCGGTGAACTCACTCATCGAACATACGTATTCGGTGGCGTGTGCCTCGTCCCCCGTCTCATCGATAATGTAGAGTCCATATTCGTCTGCGAGTTCGAGGTACTTGTTGACAGGAGGGTAGTGGGAAGTGCGTACAGCGTTGAAATTGAACTGCTTGAGTATTTCCATATCCTTGCGTATCACCTCTTCGGTCATCACGTGGCCAAGTTCCGGATGCTGCATGTGCGAGCATTGGGCGTTGACCTTGAGGGGCACGCCGTTGAGGTAGAATACTCCGTCTCGGATCTCAGTCTTCTTGAAGCCTATCTTCTTGGTGACGCTGTCGATTGTCCTGCCTCCCTCGTCTTTGAGGCTGAGGGTGAGTTCATAGAGGGCAGGGGACTCGGCTGACCATTTCTCCGGAGCGATGACCTTGTCCTTGAGGCTCAGGGTCTTCTTCTCTCCCGCTCCGAGGCTGAATTCCCCGCTGTCCATGCTGCTGACGGTCTTGCCTTCCCTGCTGACACTGGCGTTCAGCTGAAGTTTGCCCTGTGGGGCCGCATAGGATTTGACATCCACCTTTACCAGAAGGTCGGAGTCCCTGTAGTCGGAGTCGAAGTCGGTTATGACCTGCCAGTCGAAGATTCTGGTCTGTCCGGTGGCATACAGGCAAACGTCGTCAAAGATGCCTGCAAGCCTCCAATAGTCCTGACCTTCAAGGTAGTAGCCATCGGAATACTTGGTCACGAGCACGGCTATGGTGTTGCGCCCCGGCTTTACGTAGCCGGTGATGTCGAACTCGGCCGGCTCCTGCGCACCTTCGTTGTACCCGACCTCTTGACCGTTCACCCAGACGAAGAAGGCTGAAGCAACCTTCTCAAAACGTATGAAAATCTTGTCGCCCTTCCACGAAGAAGGAATGTTGACCGCTTTTCTGTATGCGCCGCTTGGGTTGAATTCCATAGGAACCTCAGGAACTTCCACGGCAAACGGGTCGGAAGACATTGACGACAGCCTGTACTGAGCCATCCTCTTGGACGCATCGCTGGCCGGGATTTCTCCGTTTACGATGCGCCTGAGCGAATCGGCCATTGCCCGCGGCAGTCTGGTTGGGAAAGGTGAGGTGACGTTGCGGAATACCGGTTCACCGTAGCCCAGCATCTCCCAGTTTGACGGGACCTTTATCTTATCCCATTTCGCATCGTTGAATGACGTGCGGAAGAAGTTCTCGGGGATGTCATAAGGGGAGTCCCCGTAGAGGAAGCGCCATTCTCCGTTGAGGGAGATGTTCTTTTCCGGAATATGGTAGGCCCGTCCCTCTTCCTGATTCTCTTCGAAAACCGTCAGATTCATCAGGTAGTCAGGCAGCCTTTCCATATAAGGAAGGCTCTGCGCCCGTGCCGTAAAAGGCAGAACGCAGAGCACTATGAGTGAGAAATACTTTAATCTCATTAATCGAAAATCGTATTGACCTTCCAGGACTGGGCTTTTTTGAGCTTGTATTCGCCGCTGCACTGAGGAGCATCGACATTCTTGGAGAAGAATACCTTGTAGCTGCCTGCTGCGGTCTCCCAGCTGGAATTGGCCTCGTTGAAGGAAGCGAGGCTGTAATTGTCGACTGAGAGGGTGAGAGTCTGGGATTCGCCCGGCTGGAGTTCTCTGGTCTTTGCGAAGGCCTTGAGCTCGAGCTTAGGCTTGTCCATACCTCCCTGAGGAGCGCTCACGTAGAGCTCAACCACTTCCTTGCCGGCTACGGAACCGGTGTTGGTCACGGTTACAGTGGCGGTGAAGCCGTCTTTGCCGGCCTTCACTGCAGGCTTGGAGTATGAGAACTCGGTGTAGGAAAGACCGTAACCGAAAGGATAGGAAACCTTGGTGCCGGTGGTGGTGAAGTGCCTGTAACCTACGTAGATGCCTTCGTCGTAGTTGGTGTAGTCAACGTCCTTGGCAGGTGCTGCCGGACCACGGAAAAAAATGTTGCTCTGTGGCCTGGTGTAGTCATAAGGGAAGTTGGATGATGAAGGATGGTCGGTGAAGTTGACAGGGAAGGTCATAGGGAGCTTTCCTGAAGGGTTCGCCTTGCCGGTGAGCACGTCTGCAACTGCGTTTGCGCCTTCCTGGCCAGGTGACCAAGGGAGAAGGATGGCATCAACCATCTCCTTCCAGGAGTTGGTCTCGATCACGCCGCCGATATTCAGCACCACTACCACCTTCTTTCCTTCAAGGTGGAAGGCTGCGCTGACGTTCTGGATGAGTTCGCGTTCCACTGCGGTGAGCTCGAAGTCGTCCATCATCTTGCGGTCTGCGCCTTCTCCGGCGTTCCTGCCTATGGTGATGACGGCTACGTCATTGTTCTTTGCCTGGCGCTTGATGGCTGCGCTTCCGACAGGGATTTCAGCGAGTTTGGCGGAGCCGAGAAGAGGCCTGTTTGCGTTGCTGCTGTTGAGCTTGTTGTTCGCATTGTAGTACTTGATATAAGACTCGTAATAGTCCACGAGGTCTTTGTCGAGCTTGAAGCCTGCGTTCTCGAGGCCTTCCTTCATATTCACGACGTATGCCTTGTTCACGTTTCCGGAACCGGTTCCGCCCGCAACGAAGTCAATTGATGAGATGCCGTACATTGCAACCTTCTCGCTGCCGCTGAGCGGAAGGGCGCCCTCATTCCTGAGGAGTACCATGGATTCGGCTGCGGCGCTGCGTGCTACTGCTGCGTGTGCCTTGAGATCCGGTGCGTCAGAGTACTTATAGCCCTGGAAGCGTGGGGTCTTTACGATGTAGTTGAGTATGTTGCGAACGTTCCTGTCGAGGTCTGCCTCGGAGAGGCTGCCGTCCTTCACTGCTGCGATGATGCGCTCGATTTCGCTTTGCGCACCCGGCTCCATAAGGTCGTTCTGGGCAATGACTGCCTTAACTGTGCCTTCCTTGTTGCCCCAGTCGGTCATCACGATGCCGGTGTATCCCCAGTCCTCGCGGAGAACCTTGGTGAGAAGGTCGTGGCTCTGCTGGGTGAATTCACCGTTCAGCTGGTTGTATGAGGACATCACGGTCCAAGGGTCAGACTCCTTCACTGCGATCTCGAAGTTCTTGAGGTAGATTTCACGCAGGGCGCGTACACTGACCTTGGCGTCGTTCATATTGCGGTTGGTCTCCTGGTTGTTGGCGGCATAGTGCTTGATGGAGGTGCCGACGCCGTTCTTCTGAATTCCGCGAACGTATGCGGCAGCCATCTTACCGCTGAGCAGAGGGTCTTCGGAGAAGTACTCGAAGTTGCGTCCGCAGAGCGGGTTGCGGTGTATGTTCATGCCCGGGGCGAGGAGCACGTCCACGCCGTACTCGAGCACCTCATTGCCCATAGCATCAGTAACTGACTCCACGAGATCGAGGTCCCAGGAGCTGGCAAGCAGGGTTCCTACAGGGAAACCGGTGCAGTAGAATGTCTTGCTGCTGCCTTCCCTGGTCGGGGAAATGCGGAGACCTGCAGGGCCGTCGGCGAGGACGGTGGCAGGGATGCCGAGTCGAGGAAGTGCCCTGGTGGTGCCGGCTGCTCCAGGTACGAGGTTGGCTGAACCGGTAGGGATTCCGTCGATGTTGACCATACGGCTGCCGCCCACGCAAAGGGCTGCCTTTTCCTGAAGGGTCATCGCCTTGAGCACCTCCTCAACATTGTCCTTGTTGAGCTGAGGCTGGGCGAAGAGGGTTGCGGCGCATGCAAGAGCCGCGAGGATTGTGATTGTCTTGCGCATAATGATTAACGGTTATTTGTTTTTATTTGATTGAATGTAGTTGTATTTTCGTCTCCATATCCCTGAACATCAAGGCATTGTCAAGATGGGTGTAGACCCTGATTTCCCTACCGGAGCGGCTGAAGTCGTAGCTTCCGCTTTCGGTGATGTAAGGAGCCTTGGTTGTCTCGAAATCGCAGGAAGCGGTGTCCGGCTCAAAGAAGGTCTGAAGGCTTGACACAAGCACAAGCGGACTGTCTCCGAGCACATACATTTCTTTGGTTGAGAAACGCTGCATACGTTCCAAAGAAGATGCAAGAATCTCGCCAATCTTGCCGTAAGGAGCAAGTTTCAGCTTGATTTCGTCAAAACCGTAGAGACATTGGCGGTATGCGTCCCTCGGAATCTGCCAGAGGCGGACGTCGCTGTCGTTGAAAATCATTCTCGCCGCAGGGATGCTGAGGTTGAGATTGTACTCCACCTCCGAGATTCCTCCCCAAGGCTGAGGATGGCCGAAAGGATATTCCTGTCCTCCGATCCAGACGACGATAATGTTCTTTGCAATTTCCGGTCTGGTCAGCAATGCGCTTGCGATGTCGGTCAGCGGACCTCCGACGAGCACATACAAAGGCTTGTCCGGGGTGCACGACAGAGCTTCCTCCACTATGAGCTGAGAGCCTTCCGAAACTACCGGCTTGTCGGGAGCTTCCATTGCCTTTGGCGCTCCAGGTACAATCTTGAACTGTCCGGTCATACCGAGGGCTTCGACTATCTCGTTTGCCTTTTCAACAGATGCCTGTGCAGTGTTCGCTGCATTGCTGAAGCCTCCTCTCGGCCCCAGGTGCGCACCTACTATGCCTCTGATGTTCACGCTTTTGCACAAAAGCTGATGAGCCAGGGCAAAGAGCCCGTCGGCATCTCCGCAAAGGTCATTGTCAATGATGACTTTGGTTCTGCGGTCTTCTCTCTGTTCCGGGCGCTGAGGCTGGGCTAAAGCGGCTCCGGCAAGAAGACCGAAAAGGATGAAGCTTGACAGAAATCTTTTCATTTCAAATATTTTTTAAAAGGGGTGGCCTCCACATTGGACAGCCACCCGCAAAGTTAATACAAACTAATCAATAACCAGGATTCTGTTTGATGTTCGGATTGGCATTGATTTCTGTCCTTGGGAACGGCCAGTATTCGTGCTTGCCAACCTTGTAACCATATTCACTCGGATTACTGTAGTAATGGTTGTGGATGATGGTTTCCGTGTCGTATCTGTAGTCATCCTCGTGATTAGGGTCGTAGCTTACAGTAAACTGAGGTACGTCGTAACCCTTGTTTCCGAGAACGGTAGCTGCATCTCCCCATCTTTGGAGATCCTGGAGGCGGCTGCCTTCGTAGCAGAGCTCAAGTCTCTTCTCCATCTTTATGTCGTCGAGGGTGACGCTTGCAAGAGGCGCAAGTTTTGCCCTTTCGCGAATCAGATTCACATATTCGGTAGCCTTAGCGACGTTTCCGTTCATAAGGTGTGACTCGGCAGCGGTGAGAAGGACTTCTGCATATCTGAAGATGGTCCAGTTCTTTCCGTTGTAGCGGGACATTCCCATCCTATGCTCCTTTATCGCCCTGGTCTTCCACATCCATACGCTGTCGCCTTCCATCTGAACGCCCGTGTTGAGGCGGAAGTCGAACTCTTCCTGCAGCTGGGTGTAGGATCTCATCGTCTGGTTGAGGCGGTAGCCGTCCTTGCCTTCCCATGCTACGAATGCGTCGTAGAGATTCTGGGTAGGGATGCAGATGCCCCATCCTCCGGTCTCGAAATATGCGGTGGCCTTAGGTGACCAGTTAACCATACCGCCACGGAAGTTGAAATAGTTCGCGAGGTATCTCCAGCCCTGGGAAGTGTTCTGGTCCGGGACACGGTTGGTCTGGAACATGCTCTCGCAGTTGAAGTTCCACTCAGGGTTGAACATGTCACCGTATTCTCCCTCGGTGAAGAGCTTGTACTTGCCGCTTTTAACGATTTCGTCGAGAACCTTGGCTGACTCGTCGTATTTCTTCTGCCAGAGGTAAACCTTGCCGAGCAGGGCCTGTGCGTACTGCTTGGTAATGCGCCAGGTGGTACGGTCGTTGACACCGGTCTTCTCGGTGAGCTTGCCTGAGTTGATGGCTGTGAGAAGGTCGTCCTCCATAAAATTCCAGAGTTCTTCCTGGGTGGAGTTGGTGACCTTGTATTCCTCAGCGGTGAGGCAGTGGTCAACAAGAGGTGGAGTTCCCCAGAGTGTGGTGAGCTCGAAGTATGCGAATGCGCGGAACACTCTTGCCTCTGCGCGGCACATATCGATGATGTCGCTCTGTCCCTCAGGAGCCCTGTCGAGGACGAGATTTGCCCTGTACACCTGTCCGAAAAGCAGAGTGTAGTAGATGGAGATGTTAGGAGTGTTGCTGTCGAGGTTCCATTCGGAAATCTGGCGTCCGTCCACATTGTCACCTCTTGAACCGCCACCTGACCAGGTGTTGTCGGTTGCAGCTTCCTTGTTCTGGATCCACGCCCATTCCATAGAGCCGTAGAAGCTCAGGCCCATGGCGCCGGAACCGTTCGGCAGCGCGCGGAACATATTGTATTCTTCGGCGTTGGCGCTGAGCACCTGATCATCCGTCTGGTAGAACTCGTCAATAGGGATGACGCCGTGCTGCGGGATGTCGAGCAGCTTGGAGCAGGAGCAAAGGCAGGCCGCACCCAAAAGTGATAAGAATATATATCTGGCTTTCATTTCTTTACGATTTTATAGGTTTCCATTAGAACGTTACATTTACACCGAAGACTACCTTCTTCATCATAGGGTAGGTTCCCTGGTCTACGCCCTGTCCGTTGCCGCTGCCGACAACCTCAGGATCGTATCCCTTGTAGCTTGTGAAGGTGAAGAAGTCATCGAGGGAGACATAAGCCCTGATAGCCTGGAAGTTGATCTTCTCCACGAGCTTGCGAGGAAGAGTGTATCCGAGCTGCATCTGCTTGATCTTGACATAATCGCTGCGTACAACGTTAGCATCGGACCTGAGCCAGTCGCGGTAGTTCTGGGTAGGTGCGTTGGCTGCAGGAACGGTACCGTTGGTATTGGACGGGCTCCACCTGTTCTCGGAGAACATGGTGAGCTTGTTGTAGGTGTAGTCGGAGTGGTCGTAGAACATATATGTCTTCTGTCCGAAGGCACCTGAAGCGAATACGAGGAGGTCGAAGCCCTTATATGCAAGGTTGAGGGTGAGACCTGCGGTGAGCTTAGGAAGACCGGAACCGATGTCGGTAAGGTCACCGTCTCCGATGTTGCCGTCTCCGTCAAGGTCATAGAATACGGCGTTACCGTTGGACTTGTCGATTTCCTTGAACTTCAGTCCGTAGAAGTACCATGCAGGGTGTCCGGCCTGGAACCTTGTGATGGCGCCGTAAGGGTGCACGGTGATACCGTCGATGGTATTCACTGAAGGATCTACGTAGTCCACCATATTCTTGAGAGTGGCACCGTTTGCGCGTATGCTGTAGTCGAAATCTCCGATTCTGTCAGACCATCCGAATTCGAACTCGATGCCTGAGTTGGTGATTGCGCCTGCGTTGATAGGGGAGAAGAGGTTACCTACAGCCATTGAAGGACGTGCACCTGAGATGATGAGGTCGGTGGTCTTCTTCTGGTACCAGTCAAGACCTATGGTGAGCCTGTCCTTGAGGAAGCGCATATCCACGCCGAGGTCGAGCTGCTTGGAGGTTTCCCACTTGAGCTTGTTGTTTCCCGTGTATGCAGGGATGTAGGTAGGGATGTACTCGTAATCGGTGTTCTCGTCGCCTGTCCTTGAAGGATAGAAGCCGGTGCTGATCATTGAGGATGACCAGGAGTAGTTGCCCAGGGAAGCGGTGGAACCGTTTGCACCCCAGGAAGCGCGCAGCTTGAGGTAAGGCACATACTGCTTGATGTCAGACCAGAATGCTTCGTTGGACATTGTCCAACCTGCAGATATTGCAGGGAAGTATCCCCATCTGTTGTCTATAGGAAGCACTGAAGAGTCGGCGGCATCTGCGCGGATTGAAGCCTGCACGATGTACCTGTCAGCGTAGTTCCAGTTGAAGCGGGCGTAGTATGAGAGGTTCCTTCCGTAGATTGGTTCTGCACCGTCAACGGTGTGGATGGCATTACCGGTCCTGAAGGCCCAGTAGAGATAATTAGGATTGTCCTGGAGGAAACCGAAGGTTGAATCCTGTCCTCCGGATACGGATCCGCTGATGTAATAGCTGTAATCCTGGCTGAATGACATACCGGCCATCGCGCTGAGGTTATGCTTTCCGAACTTCACGTTGTAGTTGATGAAGTTCTCCCACTGATAGTAGGCGGAAAGGTTCAGGGATGCGGATACTGATGCGTAGTTCGTGTAGGAGTTGGACTGCCTGTAAACGTCATAGCTGGTGGTCTGCGGATTCCTCAGGTTCATTCTGTAACCAAGACGTGAGGTAAAGGTCAGACCCTTGACAGGGGTGATGTTGAGGGCGGTCGTACCGTTGAGCATATAGCTTGTGGTGAAGCTGTCAGATGCGTAGAGACCGATGAACGGGTTGTTGGTTCCTCCCGCGGTGAAGTGGGAGATTCCGTAGTAGTTGCCGTTGGCATCAGAGAGGAGTTCACCGAAAGTCGCAGTGTTGTTCACTACGTTCTTGAGGTCTGCAGGGAGCTCGTCGTAGGTATAGGTTACAGGAGTAAGAGGGTCCATGCGGATTACTGCGAGCATTGAGCTGTTGCCCACCTGCCTCATCTTGGATATGCTCACCTGGTTGTTGGTCGTGAGCTGGAGCCAAGGCTTGAACTTCCATTGTCCGTTGATTGAGACATTGAGCCTATTGAAAGTATCCCTGTCACCCTTTATGGCTCCGTCGTTGGTCATATAGGAACCGGAAATGAAGATCGAGCTGTCCTTGTCACCTTTCTGGAAGGTGAGGTTGTGGCGCATCATAACTGAAGGTTCGATGACTGCGTCAGCCCAATTGGTGCTGGTCTTGCCGTCCCAATATGTGTCGAAGAGAGACTGACCTATGGAGCCCTGCTCGGTGTAGTACTCGTAGAACTGCTGTGCGTTCATCACCTCAGGGAATTTCTTGAAGGACTGAACGGAGGTCTGGAACTGGTAATTGATTCTTCCGTTACCCTGGCCTTTCTTGGTGGTGACGAGGATTACACCATTTCCTGCGCGTGCACCGTAGATGGCGGTTGAGGCACCGTCCTTGAGGATTTCCATTGATTCGATATCCTCAGGGTTGAGGTAGGAAATGCCTGTCATGGAGATACTTCCATCAATGACATAGAGAGGTCTGGAGTCACCGTTGGTACCTACGCCTCTGACGCGTACCGTGCTCTCTGATCCCGGACCTCCGGAAGACATTGAAAGATATACACCTGCAGTCTTTCCCTGGAGAGCCTGGGCTGCATCGGTGATGGTCCTGTTTGTAAAGTCTTCTTCCTTTACCTTCGAGATGGAACCCGTAAGGTCGCTCTTTCTCTGAACACCGTAGCCTACTACAACGGTTTCTTCAATCATCTGAGTGTCCGGAATAAGGAATACATCAATAGTCTGGTTCTTGTTAGGCACTGTCATTTCCTGGTCAAGATAACCTACGGAAGAGAATACGATAGTTGCTCCGACTGGAACATTAAGAGAATATTTACCGTCAATGTCGGTGGCTACACCATTGGTAGTACCTTTCAGTACTACGCCGACTCCAATCATAGGAAGGTTGGATTCATCGTAAACGGTACCTGAGACTGTCACCTTCGTCTGTGCGAAGAGTGAAAAGGAGGATGCAAGAAGCAGAATAGCTGCAATTATGCCAGCTCTTCCCCCCAATAATCTTTTAGAGTAATACATTGTGGATAAAGTGGTTATGTTAAAGTGTAATGGTGTTCAAACTGTTAGCCTGAATCTTGAGCTCGGTTGACTTTTTGCCGGTCTGGATTCTAAGCACTTTGTCAACTCCTTCCTTTTCAGCCACGAGGATGACAATTCCTCCGTCCGGATTTCTGAATGCGAGGGCTTCGTCGTAACCTTCGGTTCCGAGAAGGACTGCTCCGGGCATTACATAATGGCTGATGTGTTTCATCAGATAGTACTCGTAGTTGTATTTGTAGCTGTGGTCTTCAGGATTGACGCAGATAAGGGAGTTCTGTGCCCAGCCCCAGGTGCTGAGTCCGTTCTCCTTGAGAGCAAGGTTCCAGTATTCGTAGATGCTCACTCCGTTGTCGAGGTAGAATTTGAGAAGCTCCCAGGAGTGAACGAAGTCATCCCAGCTGTTGCGTCCGCTGTGGCACTGATGTTCGCTCATTACCATAGTGAGTTCAGGGTATTGCTCGTGGATTTTCGGGAGAGCGGCGGATCCGCCCCATTGGAATGCCACGCCCTTGATGTATGGACCGGCCACAGGGTCGGAAAGTACGGTGTCAGCCTGCTTCCAGTCGGCGCGTTCCATCGTTCCGTGCATTACTTCCACGCCCACTTCTTCCATAGCAGGTCCGAGGTGGCGCATAAATTGCCTGAGTCCGTCTGCCGTCCAAACGCAGGACGGGTACCATTGTGCGGAATTCGGCTCATTCTGAGGCATCACCATAAAAATGTCTATGCCTTCTTCCCTATAGGCCCGGATATATTTCTGGAAATAGAGGGCGTAGGCCTTGAAATACTTCTCATCCGGGGTAAACATCATCATTCCCTCGTTTCCTGTCTGTTCCGGAGTGATGCCGTTGTCCGTGATGACATTGGACATATCCCTGGTCTTCATCGCGTTCAGAGCTTGCTGCCCCATACTTCCATTGCCCTGTCCCGGAGCTCCGCCCGGTCTTGGAGCGGCGGCATCGATAGCTCGTCTCATGCTCCTCATAGGTCTTGTGGCGTAGTGCTTGTTGGTCTTCATCCATGCCGGAGGGCACCAAGGAGAAGCCCATATCTTCAGGTCAGGATTCTGGGCAAGTGCTGCCTTGATGGATGGGATCAAAGTGGATTTGTCGTTCTCGATGCTGAAATGCTCCATGCCGAAATCCCCATCCACTTCGTCGTAGGAGTAATACTTCAATGAGAAGTCGTTGGCTCCCAGAGGTGTCCTGTTGATTGTGAAATTGGCACCCACTCCAGGAGAGAACAGTTCACGGTAGATGTCTTCCCTGTCCTGCTCGGAAAGGTGGCTCAAAGCCTCATAGGACATCTCGCTGAATGCCGTTCCGAATCCCTGAATAGTCTGCTTGCGGTCATTGAGGTCAACTGTGAGAACTGCGGATACTTCCTGATTGTTGAGAGGACTGACTTCCTGGCAATCCCAGGTTTTGTCAGCAGTGGTGGTAACCATCGTTACGGTTCTTCCGCACGATGTCAATGCAATGGCTGATGCCAGAATAGCATAAATGCGGTTCATAAAAGTGGTTTTGTGTTCTTGTGTTTTTGTGGTGTTCTAGTTGTCCTTGCGGCAAATATAGATAATATTTTGAAATAACAAAAGAAAACGAAACAAAAAGAAGAAAATAAAAAGTACAAAAACGAAAAAAAAGAGGGTGGCCTCCACATTGGACAGCCACCCGCACAACAAGAATACCTAAAAACAAACCACTTACTGTATCACTTCAATTACGAATTGTGCATATCTGGTCATAGGCCTTTCAGCCCTGTCGCGGACTTCGAGATTCACTACGAATACATCTCCTTCTTTGGCATCGGAAGGCACGGTGAATTCGCTTGTCCAGCCCTCTGTTTTGCTGACACTCAGCGTGCTTGCGTCTCCAGCATAACTGCAGGAGGAAGCCGGAATCCACCAGCTCGCATCCAGCTTGTCCCCGTCCGGGTCTTTGGCGCTTCCGCTGAGCTTGACTCTCTCTCCTGCCGCAGCTTTGAGATCAAGCCCGCTTGCGCTGACAACAGGTGCGTGGTTGCATTTTTCAGGGTCGAATATTGTCCAATCCGCCCTTGCTGCAAGTTCCTCCCACATTACTATCGTATATCTGTTCTCCCTGCCCTTCAATTCTCCTCTTATGCCTATGTTGATGAATGGGGCGCAGCCGAACTGGCAGAAAGCCCAGTCATATTTCTGGTAGTCGGCACGAGGGTAGGTCTTGAGACTTTCAGGTCCCCAGCCGAGCTGTGCGGACAGTCCCCAGTCCATGAAGTCAATTACACCGTAGTTGTAGATGTACGGTTCTCCGAAGATCGGACGGCCTTCAGCCATAAGCCATATTTCGCTGGTGAGCTTGCCGTGGCCGAGTTTGAAGGCGTCAAGGTTCCAGCCGGCATGGAGGTAAGGCTGAAGTTCCTCATCTGCTGGACGCGGTCCGTTGAGACTTGCTGAGAAGAAGGAACCGTAAGAGAACCATCCCATCGAGTATCCCCCGTTCTGAAGGCCTGGGAACATCTCATCGATTTTACTGTCGATACGGCAATTGTCCTCGCCGTTGCCTCCTATCCTCACCTTGTCGGTCACTTTCTTGAGAATTGCATCCCATTCCGGGGTATTGTGATACCTCTCGTAGATGGTGTAGAGGGCTCTGACGGTAGTGTTGATCCCACCCCAGTGCTGTATGTACAGAGGACGCATATCGTCGTCGAGTATGCAGTCCACGATGAAATTGGAGCCTTCTGTCTCAAAACGGTAGTCTCCCTCGAACTCGATATTGCCCACCTTGGTGACGCTTCTCAGATATTCGGGAGTAGGGTAGTTCGGATTGTTCCGGCTGAGGTGGACATAGTCCTCCTCGTAATAGTCCAGTACCCTGTCGAGCCAGGTCGGGTCAACCGGGCGATACTCGGTGAGGTCTGCGGCAGAAGCTACCCTGTGCTCGCAGTGCTGGGCGTTGCACCTGTAGTGAGGCGTGATTTCTCCAAGCGTATGCTTGCCGCCGTCTCCGCTGAAATGGAACATTCCGGCAGTCCACACTATGCCTGCGATATCGTACTGGTCGGAGTACAGAAGGCTGAGAAGTATGCCGTTCATATCATCGACCTCGAGGTCGGTCGTGATGAGTATGCGCGCCTGGCTGCTCTTGTCCACTACCGGAGCAAGGTCCTCAGGCTGCATTGCGCGCTTGCAGCAGGCGCTGCATAGGGCAACGCAAGCCAGAACTAAGTAAACAGTCGATTTGATTGTCTTCATACCGGGTATTATTTGCATTGATCTGAGAAGTGACGGGTAAAGTAAACCAGGGCGCGCCTGAGTGCGTCATACCAGTAGTAGGAAGCGTGGGAACCGTCGAAGCAGCGGAACTGCACGTTCATACCGGCCTTCTTCATCGATTGGTAGCAGGCTACGTTCTGGTCGAAGAGGAAATCGTCATCGCCGCAGTCGAGTACGAAATTGACTGATTTTGCCGCCTCAAGCTGCTCTGGGCTGTATGCGGTGCCGGATACGATGTCATTTGCGTTTGCAGCAGTCTTCGTAATGTCCCCGTGTACAGCAGCACTGATAGCATATACGCTGCTGAAGAGCTCCGGATGCCTCATTCCGTAATGGAATGAGCCGCCTCCGCCCATAGACAGTCCGCCTATAGCCCTGTGGCCCTTGTCGGTATAGACCCTGTAGTTCTTCTCGATATAAGGCATAAGCTCCTGGAAGAAGTAATCTTCATATCTCCATCCCTCCCTGTTGAAGTAGCCGGTATTGACTTCCATTGCATGAGGGAACACGATGACAGCCTCGCAGGCGGAGCCGTCGTTGACCATCTGGGTCACAGCTTCATTGATCATTGAGCAAGGGATGTTTGCCCACTCCCAATCGTTTTCTCCGTGTCCGTGGAGCATATAGATTACTGGATACTTCCTTTCAGTATCTTTCTTGTAACTTTTCGGAAGGAGCACTGAGAAACTCTTGTCGCATCCGAGTATGTCGCTGTGGAAGTACAGGTGCTCGTAAGGCATAGGAAAGCTGCGTGCCACGTGTTTTGAAGGATCCTGCGGCTTTGCCTCCTGGGCTGAAATGCCGAAGCAGAATGCTGCGGCAAAAAAGAGTATGCTTAAAATTCTTTTCATAAAATGCTCTATTTGATTGTGATGATTACACGGTGGTATCTGGTGAGAACAGGCTCCCCATTGTCCTCTGCGGTAAGTACGAGATGTATGGTGTCGCCCGCCTTGGCGTCCTCGGGAACGTTGAAGCTGACAGTGTCGCTGTCCGTCCCTTTGAGACTGAGTTCTCCCTGATAAGAGCCCACCTTATACTGAGCCCAGGATAGCGATACAGCATTCTTGTCAGGATCTGACACCCTGGTCTTGATGCTCGCACTTTCGCCCGGTCCGGCGCTCAGGGCTACAGGCCCTGAAATGACTGGATTATGGTTCGCTGAGGCGTAATCCTCCGTTACGGACCACTTCATCCTGGCGGCAAAGTCATTCTGAATGGCAGGGAGGAAGACAGGAAGCACGGCATCCTTGACTATCCTCATTGAGAATGGAGCAGTATAACCGTCCTGTTTTTCCTGCTCGGAGAGGGTCTTCTTGCGTCCGCCCCATCCGCCGTACTCGGGAGCTTCGTAAGCCCTGAGACCGTTGCCTATGAGGTTGAGATAGCAAGGGGTATCTCCCTCGCTGATGAAATCTCCCTGAGGCTGAGGAGGGGTCCATACCCAGTAGCCCATCTCTATCAGCTCTGCGGCGGAGTATCCGGCCAGGCCGAAATAGTCGGTGAAGTCGCCTTCCGCCATCTGCTTGCCGTCGCCCCAAACCCTGTACATGTCGCCGAAGATACCCTTGGACTTGATGTTCTCCTTTGTCCAGGCTGCGGAGAAATAGAGCGTGTCAGCCTTGTTGATGACCCCGCGTTTGGCACCGTAACCCAGTCCTGTGACACCGGCGTTGAGTATTACTGACTCTACCTCAGGCCAGTTAGGCTGGATATACTCCTTATAGGTCTGGTCTTGCTGTCCCGAAAGGCAGAGCTTGGCCTTGGAAGATACCTTTTTCTTGATTGCTGCCCAGTCGGCACTGCCGCTGAACTCGTCTTCTATGGATTTGAGCGCCCTGGATACTGTGCTTGGACCGCCCCATACCTGTATGAATACAGGACGCATATCGTCGTCAAGAAGCACTTCCTTGATGAGGTCGGAGCCCGGTGTGTCGTGTGAAATGTCGCCTTCGAACTCCACATTGCCCATCCTTATTATGGACTTGAGGTACTCGGGCGTAGGGTAATCCGGATTGTGCACGACAAGATTCCCGTATACCTGTCCGTAGGCTTCAACGATGTTGTCGATAAAGCGCTCGCCTTCCGCCCACCTCCAGCTTGTTTGAGGACCGAGGTCCCTTCCTGGCCTGGCGTATTCCCTTCCCGGGATATACTGGGTAGTGCCCTTGCCATCGCCCTTCCAGTGGAACTGGCTGCTCGCATAGATCAGGCCTTCAGTGTCGAAGTCGCTGGAATAGAGCAGATAACGTATAAGCGAGTTGCTGTCGTCCAATTCGGGGTCGCAGGTTACGATTACACGCGGTTTGGTCTCTGAAGACTCAAATTTACCGCAAGCCGCCGAGATGACGGCGGCTGCGGTGCAATATAAAATCAGTTTGCTCAGATTCATTTGAAAGCTACTTGAAAAGTTCCTTTGCGAACACTGAAAGATAGATTCTCCAGCACTTCCATATGTGGCCGCCTCCTGTCTCAAGGTACTCGTAAGGGTAGCCCTTGCTGTCGAGGTATCCACGGAACTCGGTTACATTCTTGAGGAGGAAGTCCTCGGAGCCGCAACCTATCCAGTAGAGCTTCGGCTTTTTCTGGAAGAGGACGTCAATTTTGCCGTAAACGTTCTCATATATCGGAGATGCGACTTCCCTTTCCTTGCTTCTGTAGCCTACTGCGGCCGAAAAGAGGCCGATGTAGTCGAACTTGTCAGGGAAGTTGGCGCTGATGTGGCAGGTGTGGCCACCGCCCATCGACAGGCCTGCAATGGCCCTTCCGGACTTCTTGGCTATGGTGCGGTACTCCTTGTCGATGAAGTTTACAATCTCCATGAAGTTGGCCTCGAATGCGCCTGGAGCGTCTTTTACGTGGTAAGGCTTGTAATAGCCCCAATCGCTCTCTCCTGGAGCGGCATCCATTCCGACGTGACCGTTAGGCATCACGACAATCATAGGCACTGCCTCGCCGGCGGCTATGAGATTGTCGAGTATCTGGCAGGCGCGTCCGAAGTTCTTCCACTCGTCCTCGTCTCCGCCGGAGCCGTGGAGAAGGTAGAGCACTGGATATCTGGTCTTCTTGGACTCCTCGTACCCGGCTGGAGTATAGACATTCATACGGCGGTCGGCATTCAGGCCGTCAGAATGGTACCAGCGGGCTGAAACGGTGCCGTGAGGGACATCCTGAACCTTGTAGAGATCGCCCTGGCCTCCTCCAACCACGAAGAGGTTGGTGAGGGTGGCGAAGTCGCGGAATACGTACGGATGGTTAGGGTCGATGGTGGCTATGCCGTCAACCATAAACATATAGCTGTAGAGCTCTGACTCGAGCGGCTTGGTGGTATAGGTCCACACGCCGTCCTCGCCCTCGACCATATCTACGAATCCGCTGGCCACCATGCCTGCGTTCGTGCCCTTCTCTCCTTCCATGAAGTCACCGACAATCTGCACTCTGTGCGCCTTGGGAGCAAGGAAGTTGAAGGTTACTGAAGCATCCTCGTTCACGATGGCAGACTTGATGTTCTGTGCAGGGAAGAGGTTCTGTTGGGCGAGCGCCCCTGAACAAATCAGGGTAAGCGCTGCGCCGAGTAAAATTTTGATTCTGCTCATTATTACCATCCTGGGTTTTGCTTGATGTTCTCGTTTACGTAAAGCTCGTTGGCAGGGAATGGGAGAAGCTCGTGCTTCCCGGCCTTGAAGCCGCATTCACCGGCCTTGTTGAAGGAATCCCAGCTTACGCTTCCGTCCGGATGGAGTACCGGGTTCTTCTCACCGTTGTGTCCGAGAGCTGCAGGAGCATCACCCCAGCGGACGAGGTTTTCGAACCTCTGACCCTCGAAGCAGAGTTCGAGACGTGATTCTGTCTTGATCTGGTCCATGGTAACGGTGCCCTGGACAAGCGGAGCCTGCGCACGGGTGCGGATCCTGTTGATGTAGGTGGTGGCGCTCTGTGCATCTCCGGAGTTCAGGCAAGCCTCTGCCGCGAGAAGGAGCACCTCGGTAAAGCGCATGATTCTCTCGTTGTTTGCGTAGAAATATCCGGCCCAGATGGACTTGAGAATACGCTGCTTGAAGTTCCAGTAACCTTCCTGGTCGGTGACATCCATTACCGGTGCGGTGCCGTACTGGCCGGTCATGGTCTCCCAGTTGGTGATGGTGTTCTTGAGACGGTATCCGTCCTTACCCTCAACGGCTACGAAAGCATCGTAGAGGTCCTTGCGAGGGTTCTGGAATCCGAAGGAGGAAGAGCAGAACACGGTGTCGTCGGTGTAGGAGTACTTCTCTCCGCGAAGTCCCATGAAGGTCCACTTGAAATTGTTGTTTGTGCCGACATTCCTGTCGTTGAGGGCGTGGATTTCAAACACTGACTCCTGGCTCATAACTCCGAGAGGAGTGTAGATGTTGGAGAGGTCAGGGTTGAGATCGTAGAGATTGGAATTGATGACCTCCTTGAGCACGGTGGCAGCGTCTGAATATTTCTTCTGGAATACGAGGGACTTGCCGAGGAGTGCCTGGGCATACTGCTTGGTAATCCTGTAGGTCTTCTCGTTGATGTTGGCCTTCTGGTGGAGGTCACCGCTGTTGATGGCGGTCTTGAGGTCTTCCTCGATGAAAGCCCAGAGAGCCTCGGTGCTTGAGTTGCCCTGCATATACTCGTTCTCCTGGAGAGTGTGGTCGATAAGAGGTGGGGTGCCCCAGAGGGTTACGAGCTGGAAGTATGCGTAAGCCCTGAATACTCTAGCCTCGGCAACGGCTCTCTTCATAACTGCGCTGTTGCCTGTCACTTTCTCAAGAACCACGTTGGCGCGGTAAACGAGTTTGTAGAGGTTCTCATACATTGTGGCGATTGCACCGAAGTCAGAGCTGAAGGTGTAGTCGGAGAGCATATAGAAAGTGCCGTCGTAGTGGGAGCCACCTCCGGACCATACGTCATCTGAAAGGTGGGTCTTTACGAACTGAAGACCGTTTGTGGACACTTCCAGGGCCCTGACCTGGTCGTAGCAGGCGATAATGCCTTCCTCTGCCTCGCTGTCAGTCTGATAGTAGGTCTGTACATCAGCCACGCTGTGCTGAGGAATGTCCAGCATTCCGGAGCAGGCTGTGAATGCCAGAGCTGAGCTCGCGAGCAGGCAAATGAGTGAATATCTGGTTTTCATATCGATTTCTTGTTATTAATTAGAATGAAAGGTTGACGCCTAAAGTTGCCCTCTTGGTCACAGGATACTGACCGTAGTCAAGTCCGAGACCGTTTCCGCTCATGGATACCTCAGGGTCGAATCCCGGGTATGAAGTGAAGTTGAAGTAGTCGTCGAGAGATACGTAAACTCTCAAGCTGTTGATGGATACCTTCTTGAGGAGGTTCTTAGGGAAGGTGTAACCGAGCTGGATCTGCTTGATCTTGAAGTATGAACCGTCGAATACCATAGCGGAGCTCTGCACGTACTTGTCATAATTCTTGAGGGAAGCACCGATGTACTGGGCGTTGGTGTTCTGAGGAGTCCAGCGGTTGTCGTAGAAATACTTGAGGGTATTTGCCTGGATACGGGTGGAACGTGGAACTGCGTAAGCAATCTCGTTGCCGGCTGCACCGTTTGCGAATACTGTGAGGTCTACGCCCTTCCAAGAGAGGTTGAGGGTGATACCGTAGGTGAGGTCAGGAATGCCTGAGCCTATCATTGTCTTGTCGTTGTCGTTGATGCTGCCGTTATCGTCGAGGTCGGCGAAGACAGGGGAGCCATCCTCAGGGTTGACGCCTTCATACTTGTAGCCACGCATATACCAGATAGGGTAGTCCTTCTCGAAGAAGCAGGTGATGCCTGAACCGCCTGAGTTTCCTGCAACGCGGCTGAGGGTAGGATAGATGTAGGTTACCCTGTTCTTGAGGGTGGCGAGGTTGGCGCTGATAGAATAGCCGAAATCGCCGATCTGATCCTTCCAGTTGATGTCGAACTCGAATCCTGAGTTCTCAACGTTACCGGCGTTGAGCGGGGAAATGGTGTTGCCCACTGAGAGTGAAGACTTCACGCCGGTCATTATGAGGTCCTTGGTGGACTTCTTGTACCAGTCCATGCTGAAAGAGAGCCTGTCCTTAAGCATACGAAGGTCGAGACCCACGTTTATCTGCTCAGAGGTTTCCCACTTGAGGTTGTAGTTTCCGGTTGAAGAAGGAAGTGAACCTACTGCATAAGAACCGTCATTGGCGATAGGGTACTTGATGGTGGAGGTAATCACGGAACCGTACATATAGTTGCTGAGTCCAGCGATGGAGCCGTTCTGACCCCAGGATGCGCGGAGCTTCAGGAAGCTGACAGCAGGTACGTTGTTCTTGAACCAATCCTCGCGGGACATCGTCCAACCTCCTGATACTGCAGGGAAGAAGCCCCACCTGGTGTTGAGAGGAAGTATTGAGAGGTCAGCTGCATCCGCACGGAGGGAAGCCTGGATGAAGTACTTCTGGTCAAAGTCGTAGCCGACGCGGCCGAAGTATGAAAGTTCGGCGTAATTGCGCTTCTCGCCGCCGGAGATGGTCTTGGTGGCGGTTCCGGTTGCGTTTGCGAAGTATGCGTAGTTCCTGTCGAGCTTGCTGATACCGATATTGGAAGCGCTGGTTCCGCTCACGCTTGCGGTTACGTCGTATGTGGACCTGCTGGAGAAGGACATACCGAGCATGGCGCTGACATTGTGCTTCTTGGCGAATGTCTGATTGTAGTTTGCGAAGTTCTCCCACTGCCAGTAGTTGTTGTGGGACTCGGATGCGGAGATGGTTACGTAGTCGTAGTTGGTGTCAGTATTGACGGTGTGAGGCCACTGGAGGTTGTAGGTGCTCCTGTTGCTGAAATCGTAACCTATTCTGGATGTGAAGGTAAGCTGCTTGATCGGCTTGAAGTCGAGGGAGGTTGAACCTCTGAAGTTGAAACCCTCGGACTGCTGCTGATAGCCGTCACGCATAATGTAAGGGTTGATGTTGTTGGACTCCTGGAATGGGGACATTGAGTAGTAGTCTCCGTTTTCATCGGTCAGGAAGGCATGTCCCTGGTCGAGGAGAGCCTGGATATGTGCAGGAACGTTGTCCTTCGAGTAGGTTACCGGAGTAAGCGGGTCCATCTGGAGGACTGAACCGAGCATGGAGTACATGCCTCCCTCGCGTACCCTGGTGGCGCCGAACTTGGCGAAGCTGTTGTTGGAGGTGAGCTTGAGCCACTTCTTGATGTTGTAGCTGGCGTTCACGGTTCCGGTGAGACGGCTGTGCTTGTCCTGGTTGCCGATGACAGGACCGTCATTGCTGAGGTAGGACAGGGATGCGAAGAGGGTTGCATCCTTGTTGGCACCCTGGAAGCTCACGTTGTGACGCTGCATTGAGCCCTGCTCGAATGCTACGTCTGCCCATTTGGTGTCGGTCTTGCCGTCATAGAACTGGTTGATGCGATCCTGGGATACAAGATTTCCCTCGGTTACCCAGTTGATGTACTCCTGTGCGTTGAGCACCTCAGGTATTCTGGCAACATCCTGGAAGGAGTACTGCATATCGTAGCCGATTCTGGTTACGCCTTCCTTTGCCTTCTTGGTGGTGACAAGCACAACACCGTTTCCTGCAGATGCGCCGTAGATAGCTGCAGATGCAGCATCCTTGAGCACCTCGATGCTCTCGATATCGCTAGGGTCGAGGTTGTTGATGTTCTTGGTCCTCAGACCGTCCACAACGTAGAGAGGAGTGGAATCGGAGTTGGATGAGTAACCGCGGACACGGATGGAACTCTCTGAGCCCGGTGCTCCGGAGGTGGAAACGATCTGGACGCCGGCTGTCTTTCCCTGAAGACCCGAGTCAACCGAAGTGATGCTTCGGTTAGCAAGGTCCTCAGCTTTTACGGAAGAAATGGCGCCAGTCACGTCACTCTTCCTCTGAATGCCGTATCCTACTACAACCGTTTCCTCAAGAAAGTTCTGGTCGTCCTGAAGAACTACGTTGATGGTAGTTGAATTTGCTGTGATGACTTGGGTGGCAAGTCCAATGCAGGAGAACTCCAATTTCGCTCCGCGGGGAACCGTGATGGAGTACTTGCCGTCAATGTCTGTAGAGATGCCGTTTGTGGTGCCGGCTTCAACAACGCTGACTCCGATTACCGGTACGTTCTGGCTGTCAGTGACAACACCGCTTACGGTAATCTTCCCCCCCCTTGCGCAAATGCGCTGATACACAGAAGGGTAGATACTAAAAATGCTGTAAAACGTTTCATTGGTTATAAATTATTGTGAATGAATTAGTTCGATAAAGTGATGATCACCAGGGCGGCAAGGAAGCTGAGGAACATGGCTGCAACATACTTGTTCGTGCCCTTTGGTGCTCCCTTGAACTCCTTCCAGATGAACACTCCCCAGATCATTGCGATCAGCGGTGAAGCATTGCTGAGTGCGTAGGCGACGGCCTTGTTGACCTGGGCGCCTGCGGACATGAAGCTTATGACCATACCGCTCATCCAGATGAAGCCTCCCAGCATACCGATAAGGTGAGTGCGGGTGTCACCCTTGGTGAAATAATCCTTCATGCTGGCCTCGCCCTCCACGGACTTCTTCATCATAATAGGGTTGAGAAGGAAGGTGGAGATGAGCACTGCGAGAGCGAAGAAGAATACTGCCTGGTAAGGGGAGAGCGTGCCGCTTCCGCCGAACTCGGCGCCTGTAGCCTTCACTACGAGACCGTAGAAGAATGCGAATCCGAAGCCGGAGATGAATGCGTAGATTATGCCGGCGAGAGGACTCTTGGACTGGGATGAGGTGAGCTTCTTATAGGATATGGCACAGAGCAGCATAGCGGCTACCGCAAGGGCTACTCCGATCCAGAGCAGGGCCTCATTGCCGTTGAAGCCGGCAACGAAGTAGTTGAAGATGATTCCTCCCACCCATCCGAAGCCGCCGCCGATAGGGAAGGCGACCGAGAGGCCTGCGATGCCGTTGGCTGCGGTGAGGAAGATGTTGGCTATGTTCCATACGAGACCGCCCAGCATGGCCCAGCCGACGCTGGACCATGTGAGATTGTCAAATATGCCTCCGCCGTTGAAGGCCAGAAGACCTATGATGGAAGTGAGGAAAAATCCTCCGATGTAGTCCCAGTAGAAGAGAGAGGACTTCCAGTCCTTCTGCTGGACAAGCTTCTGGGTGTTTCCCCAGGAACCCCAGCATATGCAGCAGTAGATGCAGCATATGATGGCAAGAGGTATGTTGGTTACAAGTACCATAGTTCAGATTATATTATTCGTGAACGTAAAGGTTCCAGCCCAGGTAGTTCTCGATTGCGTCCTGGAGTATCTCCTTTGCCTTTCCGCGGCAGGCGGCCACGTGATGCTCGAAGCCGTTGCGGCAGATATACTTCATAAGGGTCTGGAGCTTTGGAACTCTGGTGACAGCGATGCAGCCGTCCATTCCGTAAGGATCGTTGGTGATGGTGCCTTCTCCGAGGTAAGCCTTGATTCTGCCCTCAGTGTCGTCGGTGGAGATGCGGAAGTAGGTGAAGTCGCCTTCAGATACCTTTGCGCAGACTGCTCCGAAGGTCTTGACCTTTCCGAGAGTCCTTCCGAGCACTCCGAGAGGAGCAAGCTTGAGCTCGTTGTTGCCGATGAATTCACGTGGGAAGTTGCCGCAGTGGGTGCAGACGCACATTTCGCGGTCCTCGGCGAAGTTGTTGTTCCAGTCCATAAGGGCGGAAGCGTGACCGGAGGCAAGGGTGAGGGCATACATGGACACGGCACCGGCGATATCGGTTTCGCAGGCGCAAGGGATGAGCCTGTCGGAGAGCATGCTCATAGCCACGCAGGCTGCGCAGCCGTAGTTCTGCTCGAGGGAGTCCCAGCACTGTATGGCAAGGGCGTCGCAATCATTGGCTTCCCTCCAGCGCTCTACCGCGAGGGCGAACTTGATGACGAGAGGAAGCTTGTCTTCGTAATTTGCAGGGACCTTGGCGTAGGCGCTGATGCTCTCCTTCTTGGCGAGGTACTGAGGATCGTCCTCAGAGATGGCCTCGGCTGCGAAGATGAGCTCAGAAAGGTCTGCAGGGACCACGGTGATGCCTGTTCTCTGGAGGAGCTTCTCGCTGGCGCGGCAGGTGTTGAAGCCGAGAGGACGGGTTCCGATCTGACCTATGCGGCAATGTCTGAGACCGTTTACAACGCGGCAGATGCCTGCGAACTTGTTGAGGTCCTCAGCCAGCATAGGGGAGTAGATTGAATAAGTATGGAGAGTGGTGTCAGTGAACGGAATACCGTACTGATAGAGGTTGTTGCAAACGGAAATCTTGCCGCAGAAGGCATCCCTGCGGTTGTCGAGGTCCACCTTGTCGTTGCTGTCATCGCAAGCCTGCACGAGTACCGGCACATTCAGGTCAGCCTCCTTGATGGCATTGATGATGCCGATCTCGAAACCGAAGTTCGGAAGTGATACGATAATACCGTCGATTTCATCCCTGTGCTCCCTGAAGAGTTTTGCGCACTTGAGCGCGTCCTCCCTGGTCTCGATGCTGCTGCTTCCGGTCGGGGTGGCATCCTCAGGAAGGATGACATAATCATAGCCAAGATCATCTATGGTCTTGAGCAGTTGCTTCCTTACGTCTCTTGCGAGTTCTGAGTTGAAATAGGCTCGGGTGCCGATGATGACACCGAAGCAGATTTTTCGGTTGTTCTTGTACATAAATTTATGTGTTATTAATTGTTTGTTGTTTGTCTTACGATTTCTTCGACCTTAAGCTTCCATGCAGCGAAGATTTTTTCAGCCTCGGCAACCCCTGATGAAGGCAGGTATTTCCCGTTAGGGGCCCAGATTGCTGCCGCCTCACTGAAACTTTTCCACTTCTTCCTTGCGAAGCCGTTCATTATGAAGGCTCCGAAAGCGGATGCGTCCAGGACCTCGGACTGCACTACAGGCACTCCGAGCAGGTCGGACTGGAGCTGCATCAGGAAACCGTTCCTGGTAGGGCCTCCGTCCACGCGTACTTCGCGCAGGGAAACGCCGGTGCCGCAGAGCATTGCGTCCAGCAGGTCCTTGATCTGGAAGGCGATTGACTCCAGACCGGCACGGCAGACGTGTGCCCTGGTGCTCGCGAGCGACAGGCCGCCTATGCAGGCGCGTGCGGATGCGGCCCAGTACGGGGCACCCAGGCCGGCGAATGCAGGCACGAGGTACACGCCCCCGTTGTCCTTGACAGACCTTGCAAGCGGTTCGGCTTCAGCGCTGTCAGCAATGATGCCAAGATTGTCCTTGAGCCAGGCGATGATTGCACCCGAGCAATGTATGTTGCCCTCGAAGGCGTAGAAAAGCTTGCCGTTGGCGGCGAATCCCACCGAGGTCACGAGTCCCTCCGGTGCTGCAGCCGCCTTCTCGCCGATGTTCACCATTACGGATGAACCGGTGCCGTAGGTGACCTTGCCGTCGCCTTCGTTGAAGCACATCTGGCCGGCGAGTGCACCGTGGGAGTCCCCGAGTACGCCGGCTATTTCTATAGCTGCGCTGAACAGACCCTCCACGTCGGTAGTGGCGAACACGGAGTCGCACGGGAGCGCCTCAGGCATCATCGCGCGCGGCACGCCGAGCATCTTGAGCAGCTCATCGTCCCAATCGAGACTGTGGATGTTGAAGAGCATGGTCCTGGAAGCGTTGGTGTAGTCGGTAGCGTGTACCGCACCGCCGCTGAGCTTCCAGACGAGCCAGGAGTCTATGGTACCGGCAAGGAGCTCCGTTTCGGGGTCGATGCCCTGAGGAGCCGCTACATTGTCGAGTATCCATTTTATGCAACTGCCTGAGAAATAAGGGTCTATGCGCAGGCCACTGCGCTCGCGCACGAGCCCGGCATATCCCTGGGCTTCAAGTTCATCGCAAATGTCCTTTCCGCGCATATCCTGCCATACGATTGCGTGGCATACGGGCTTGCCGCTGCGCCTGTCCCAGACCACTACGGTCTCGCGCTGGTTTGTGAGTGCCAGGGAGTATTCGCAATCCTGTTCAGGGCTTCCCACCACCTCGCGTATTGCCGCTACTGTGTTGGCGTAAATCTCCTCTGCATCGTGCTCCACCCAGCCTTCCTTCGGGTAATACTGCTTGTGGGGAACGGATGAATTGCGCAGAACCTCGCCTTTTTCGCCGAAAAGAATGGCTTTGGTGGCGGAGGTGCTCTGGTCTACTGCTATTACGTAATGCTTCATATCCCTATCCTTTTATGCTGTGGAAGAACTCTTCTGCACTGGCTGCAATGCCCTGGGAATCCATTCCGTATCTCCTGTAGAGCTCTGCGGACGTGCCGTGGGCAGCGTTCTCGTCAGGAACCGCAATGATTCTTACCGGCACAGGGTGTTCGCTGAGGCTTTCTGTCACTACTGAGCCGAGACCTCCGTTGATGCTGTGCTCCTCGACGGTTACCAGGCATCCGGTCTCCTTTGCGGCGAGTTCGAGCTCGTCGGTGTCGAAAGGCTTGATCCAGCTGCAGTCCAGTACTCTGGCACTGATGCCCTTGGCACGGAGCAGGTCTGAGGCTCCTACTGCCTGACACACTGCCTCGCCGGTGGCGAGTATGCAGAGGTCGTTGCCCTCGCGGAGGCGATTCGCCTTGCCGGGAGTGCAATCGCAGTCGTCATTCTCATAAACTTCGCCGGTAGCGCCTCTTCCGACCCTGATGTAAATCGGCTCAGGATAGCCGATAAGGGTTCTGGCCGCCTTGGCTGCCATATGGCCGTCGGAAGGAATCAGAATGTTCATGCCCGGGAAAGCCCTCAGCACTGCAATGTCGTGCAGACTGTGGTGGGTGGAGCCGAGGGCTCCGTAGGCGAAACCTCCGCTGACGCCGAAGATTTTGACGGGATTGCGGCTGTAGGCAACGTCAACCTTGATCTGCTCAAGGGCACGGGCTACATAAAAGCAGGCCGGGCCGCAGCAAACGACCTTCTTGCCGCTGTGGGACAGTCCTGCGGCAATGCCGACAGCATTCTGCTCGGCAATGCCGCATTCTACAAACTGTTCCGGTAGGATATCTGCGAATTCATTCAATGTTACTGAACCTCTGGCGTCTGTGGTCACGACTACCAGGTCCTTGTCTTTCTTTGCTTCTTCGAGCAGTGCTCCTGTGAAGCTCTTTCTGGAATCTATCATTGGAAGAGATCTTGTTCTATGTGGCGTTACTCAATATTATCAGTTTGCGCTCAAGGCGGCGATTCTTGCGTCGATTTCCCTCAGAGCGGTCCTGTATTGCTCCTCGCTCGGAACTCCGTGGTGCCATTTGCGTTCGTTCTCCATAAAGGATACGCCTTTTCCCTTGGTGGTATGGGCAATGACCATATGCGGGGCTTCAGCTTCAGTATCAATGCTGTCAAGGGTTTTCACTATATCCTCTATTTCGTCACCGTTCATCTCGATGACATCCCAGCCGAAGGCCTTCCATTTGTCAACCAGGGATTCCAGAGGCATCACATCCTCGGTTCCGCCGCTGATCTGAAGCTTGTTCCTGTCGATTATGGCAATGAGATTCCCAGTCTTGTAGCGGTGTGCAGCCATAGCCGCTTCGTAGATGGAACCTTCCTCCTGCTCGCCGTCGCCCATAAGCACTACGGTGCGGTACTTCTGGCCATTCATCTTTGCTGCTATGGCCATGCCGAGGCCGAAGGAGAGTCCGTGGCCGAGGGCGCCGCTGTTCACCTCGACACCAGGGATGTCATTCAGCGGGTGGCCTGCGAGAGGGGATTCGTATTTGCCCAAAGTGTCGACCTCGCTCTTCTCAAGGAAGCCTATCTGCTCGAAGACTGAGTAGAGAGCCTCCACGCAATGACCTTTGCTGAGGACGAACCTGTCCCTGTCCGCATCGTCGAGCCTGCTCTTATCGATATTGAGATAATGATTGTAGAGCACGGTCAGTATGTTGAGGCAAGAGAGGTCACCTCCCGTATGTCCTGCCTTGGCATTGTAGATAATCTCGATCAGACGTCGCCTGTTGCGTTCAGCGCTAAGTTTTAGTGTTGGAATATCCATTGTTTTCTTACCTTTTGTATCTGTAACGACGCAAAGATAGAAAACGAAAATATAAAACGCAAGAAAAATTAGGAAAAAACTTTCGTTTGCTTTCGGAAAACTAAATTATTCCAAAATTTCCATAACTCCGGTGAAGGCAGTGTTGGCCCGGTATTCCAGAGCATAGACGCATTCGATTGTCGGAACTTCGGACCTGAAGCATCCTTCCTGGGTCACAAGGAAGTCTTCCCTGAAACGTCTGTCCTCCTCAGGAAGAACTTCGAACCAGTAAAGGCTGCGGTCGGCTTTCACTTCGCGATGGGAGAAGGATAGTAAATCGAAGCCTGTCTTCTGCTCCACCGGCCTCAGAGCAGCATTGCGCGGTGCGGTCAGGCGCACAAAGCTGCGGTTCTCCTCGCTGAATATGCGGTACTCGGCGCTGATGGCATCTCCCACATGCAGCTGATCCCCGTCTGCCAGAGGCTTTCCGTTGCGCATCCACACCAGTTCCAAGCGTATTCCGTTCGATGCGGCTTTCACCTCCTCCAACGGCACCTGCGCCTCTGCCTCGAGTATGAGTACCCTGGTCCCCAGCGTCCTGTCGCTGCCCTTGAGAACGCAGCCCAGAGCCTCAAGGCAGGCGAAGTCTCCGTCCCATTCCTGGGTCTGCTTCTGCACCATAATCCACAGCCTGATGCCTTCCGCCAAATCCTTGTCCTTTGCATTTCCGTGAGTGTCAAATAGTTTGCAGAGCAGGGCATGGGCGTAGAGCTCGCTGGACAGCAGACCCCTCCACGGCATCACGGCATTAGGGAAATAAGTTCCTCCATCCGCGTGGGCGACGGCATACTGGCGCAAGCTCTCCAGATCCAGTTCCATGGAGCGACGCAAGCCGGCCGCATTCCACGCCTTTGAGCCCAGCCCAAGCCTGGATGCAAGCTCAAGCCCATCTCCGGAGTCGAGGAGCTTCTCAAGTGTCAGCAACCTGCGCGCCTTGGTGAGTATGTCTCCCTGCAGCCCACGGTCATCTGACGGCACGAGATATTCGGAGAACGCCTTCCTCAACTGCTTCACGAACTTGCTGTCGCCATTCTTGATTTCGAGCGGCACGTCAGCGTAGAGCGAGCGCACGTACAGGTATTGGGAGCCGTTCAGCCAGCCTCGCCACAAAGGCATTGCAACGTCACGGAACTGGCAGTCATCCAGATACTTGACGGCAGTCGGGAGCAGGCTTTCCAGACGACCCGGCAAGGACCTTCCGTCGCGAAGTGCGGCACATCTCTCCAGCAGCAGTGCTGTGACGGCAGGGGAAGAATTGAAGCCTGCGAACCAGGCAAAACCTCCGTCCGAATTGCGGCAGGCTATGATTTTATCCACGAGTTTATCCCTTGCGGCAGCATCCAGGCCGGAATCGCTCCTGCCCGGCAGAGCCTTGAGCAGCCAGTCGGAATACAGGGCGGCGGACAGATCTACGAGGTTGTCGCTCTCCGCCTCGATCTTCTCGGGTATGGCCTCCATAAGCATGTCCAGTATGGACAGTTCGCGCACGGAGGCATGTCTTCCGTCCACGGCAGTGAAACTTGAGCGCAGCTGTCGGGTGAGTGCCTCGCGCAGAGCCTCGTCCCTGAGCAGCATTGAATGTGCTTCGCGTATGCTCTGAGCGGCGGGGCGCATAGGAACGCTCACGAACACGGCATCCCCGGCAAGGCTCCTGTCGTCAGGGACGAAGCTGAGCTCCAGTCCCAGATTCTCGATTGCAGACAATTTTTTCACCAGTTCCAGCTCGCAGCTCCAGGAAGAATTGCCTCCGGCAGGAATGCTGATCGCGGCCTTTTTCCGCCCCAGCGGCCTGGTGCTGCGCGCACCGTCGTACCACTTCAGCTCCACGCTTCCCTTCACCTCACGGTCGAGATTGTTGTACAGCGCTGCCCTTGCGACGTATTGGTCGCCGGAATACAGCACCCGCGGCTCGAATAAGGAAACCTTCACCGGCAGCGTCACGCACATCTCGCGGCGCAAGGTGGCACTGCGCAGGCTCCTGTCGTGCGCGAAGAGCTGCACCACGTAGGTGGAGAGTTTGTCGGCATTGGTGAAACGCAGGCTGATGCGTCCCTGCCCGTCGCTCCTTAGCATAGGTTCCCAGGCAATGGTGGAGTTGAAGTTCTCCCTTATCGCGACGCTTTCCCCGCTCCCGGCTTCGGAATCCACGGTATCGATCTCCTCCGCCATCTCGAACAAGGCGCCTGCCGGTGCTGCAGACATCATCACATTATCCTCATCGATACCCATGGCTCTCGCCTTAGCTCTGAATCTTTTGCCCGGAGCGCGTCCGTAGCCGATAACAATGGCTTCACCGGTGCTGAGGCTGCCTTCGGAGGAATTGTAATCCGGGGTTGAGAAGCTTTCCTCGCGAGCAGGAATGCGGCTCCAAGGGTTCGGCTGCATACTCTCGGATGCAAGCTCGAATATGCTGGCGGCGCACTCGAATCCCTCGGGTGCCGAGATTATGAACTCGTAAGAAGCCCCCGGTGCGGTAGTGTCAAGGAAACGCAGGAACGCAAGCTCCGGCGCATCGTCAGCGCTTTCCGGCAGCTCGATGCTGCGCGAGTAGCTGAAATCTGCTTCATCCTTGAAGAAGAAGAGTTCGAGCGATGCTGCTCCGTAAAGGGAAAACGCTTCCACAGGGTAGCCAACGGTGCGCACGGAGGCGGCAGGGATATGGAACACCCCGCCCTCGAGCCTTTGCGTGCCGCGGGTGAAGAGTTCGGCAGCCACCCATAGCTCGGAGCGCCCGCAACCCGTTTCCACGAGGCCTGAAGGCAGTTCGTGGAAATAGCTCTCCACGGATGCGTCGAGTATGGAGGCGGTTCGCAGGAACAGCTCCCTGCGCGTGTGCCTGTACTCCTTTCCGTTGTCGGCGATGCAGCTGAACACGCTCTCCAGAAGGTATGGCTTCCCCTTTTCCAAACTGCTTATGTCCAGGATGATGTTGCCGTCCGAACTCTCGGCTCTGAGGAGCTCTGACTCGCCGTCGAGCACCCTTGCCATGAGTCTGGCATCCGTTCGGGAGAACAGACCCGGAGTCTGGCCGTTCTCAGTTGCGCTGAGTCTCAGCTTGTCAGAGGAAAGCGTCTTGCCTTGCTTGTCAAGGCTATCGTCATCTTCTGTCCGGTAGCGTTCGAGGAAGTCATCGTAAACGCTGAAACTTCCCTTGCCGCAGTCCACAAACTCCAGCTCCTGATATATGCTGGAGCCTACGTTCAGGGAGTTGGCGAATCTCAGGCTCTCCCCGGACGGGTCGCTTACATCCAGTTCTATCTTGTAATACCTGATCCAGTCGCTGTCCTTGCCCTCGAAACTGATTTCAAAGGCCCCGCTCCCGTCGAGTCTGAGTTCTCCTTCGGCCACGCTTTCCCCATAAGAACTTATCCTGTAGCTGGCGCGGCAGCCCTGGAGACTGTGGCCGCTGTAGCTCTCAAGCTTACCGCTGAACCTGAGCCTGTCGCCCTTCAGCAAAGGACGGGTCTGGGCATCCCAGCTCACGCTGAAGCTCGGGAGGGTAAACTCGTCAATGCGTATATATTTGGTAGTGAGCGTTCTGCTCCCGCTCTTGACGCGCAGTGCATAGAGCCCGCCCTTGGTGCACAGCTCCTTTTCGAGCAGGAACTCGCCGGCCGCAGACCCGAACTCTCCCGTTGTGAACGTGCTGCTCATCAGCGACTTGCCCTCAGGGTCAATAAGCTCCACAATGAGCTTGCTCCCCTCCGAGTAAAGGGTTCTCTCCTGCTGCCTGTAGGCAATCAGCTTGAACTGCAGCCTTTCGCCCGGGTTGAAAGCCGAACGGTCGCAGATCAGCATCACTGACTCCTTTTCCTCAATACTATCGTCTTCGTAGTAATATTCCGGGTAAAGGATGTGTTTTGGGGAAAGCAGACTTTCACCCCGGGCGCCGACGGTCCCTGCCTGGATGCCGTACCCCCATTTCCTGGTGGAAAGTTTCTTGCAGAACTCTTCCGCTACCTTGGTGAATCCGTTGATTTCCAGTTCTGTGCGTGCAATCTCCCTGTCCCTGTCGTCGAAAAGTCTCAGCTCGCACTTCTCCACCGGCCTGCCGCTCATGGCATCGGCTACGTATACCCAAAGCTCCCCGCCCTCGCGCCGGCTGGCAATGGACAGGTGGGTCCTGTTGTAGTTTATCTGACTCTTGTACTTCAGCTGGCTGCTGACTATTTCATAATTGCCGTCCTGAAGTCCGGAAAGATCCAGCTTGAGGGTGTCGTAAACGTAATACGACTTGCTCTCATTGTCCAGAATGCGGCTTATGAGCTGTTTCCCGTTCTCGCTGACACTGACTTTCGCCTTGCTCAGGTTGCGCAGAAGCAGGAAAAGCTCCCCCTCCTTTACAAATGAACGTATATCGCTGCTGTTCAATGTTTTGATTAGGCTCTCAGCGCGAGTGATGCAGCCCGTCAGCTGCTTTTCGCTGCGCGCTGCCACGGCTTTCCTCTTTCTGATGTCCTGACACAGGACTTTCAGTTCGATGTACCTGTTCTCGTCGTTGCACTCCTCTTTCTCGAGTTCGGAGAAGCGGAGCATGGCAAGCTCCTCCTCTGCTATCAGGCCCGCAGCCTTGCCGCTGTAGAGCCTGGAGTACTCCTCGAGCAAGCTGCGCCTGCCGTCTTCCTCCCGCTTGCACAGAATTTCCCTGAGTTCCACCAGCGCTCCCATAGGGTAGCTGCCGGCAAAGCGTTCCGTTGCCTTGACTGCGGCGACGGACCCCGGGCCGCTATCCTTGCAAAGGGCTGTCCAGAGCAGGTAATCATAGTCATTATAAATAAGTTGTGCAAGAACTGACGCTACTGGGTGGAAGTTGCTGAAATAGCTGTGGAAGTAGAACTCGCTGTTGTGTCCCTGCCTGAGTTCCTGCTCGTGACTGTCCATAAATGCAAGAATCTCCCCGGCAGTCATAGCATTCCTATTGTGGTAGAACTGAACGACCGCCACCCCGCAATTCTCAATTTCCCTGTCCATCTCTTCCTGATTGGCGGTGCGCGTCTTCCAATTCTGCCTTGCGCTCACCTCCACATACTTGTCCATTGCGAAATAATAGTCCCACCAGAGCTGCTGCTCCAGAGCGCTGCGCTTGAGTTCGAGCAGGATTGTCTTCTGCTCTTCGGGACGGTCAAGTTTAGAGGCTTTGTCGTATTTCGCCCGCAGCGACTGCACGCTGGCTTTATTCTGGGAAAGAACTGTCATGGCAAAAAGGAAAATAAGTGTTATTGCGGAGAGGAACTTTTTCATACTGAAGAATCTCGTTTGTCCAGAGATAAGATGCATTCGGAGACAAGATAGTTGCTTCCGCCGATATACACCAGGGAGTTGTCTTCTTTAAGTGCGTCCTCGAGTGCGGCGTGCACGGCTTCGTCCACACTCCCGAAACTCCTGGAGTCAAGGGACTTGAAGCGCTCCGCGAGCCTGTCCACGGGCAGGGCCCTGTCGATGTGCGGGGCGGCGAGATAGTACTTGGCGCGTCGCGGAAGCAGGGGGAGTATGGATCCGAGATCCTTGTCAGCCATAATTCCGTACACTATGTGCAGGGGGCGGCCGCTTTCCTCCAGTCTTGCGAAGTTTTTCTTCAGAGCCGCAGGGTTGTGGCCTATGTCGCAGATGGTCTCAGGCCGATCGAGCAGTTTCTCCCACCTGCCGCGGAAGCCGGTAAGGGCTGCGGTGCGGGCAATGTACTCCTTTTCGGGACGTATCCCGAGCAGATCCAGCGAGCAAAGCGCAGTGCGCAGATTCTCAGACTGATAAGGGCCCTTGAGGTCTATGGGGAAAAGCTCTGCACGGAAGTCTTCGGCATAATGGAGGGGAGCTCCCACATGGGCGGCTATCTCCTCGAATACCGGAGAAGTCTCGGCATCGCGGGCGGCTGCAAGGGCCGGGACGCCGGGCTTGAAAATGCCCGCTTTCTCGGCCGCTATTTCAGGACGCGTGTTTCCCAGCAGGGCGCAGTGGTCCAGGCCTATGCTGGTAATCACGCTCAGGCGGGGGAGTATGATGTTGGTGCTGTCCAGCCTGCCTCCCAGGCCGGTTTCGATTACGGCGAAGTCCACCCCTTTCTCCGAAAACCAGCGGAATGCCATTCCTGTGGTAATCTCAAAAAAGGAAAGCCCTTCAGTGTCGCTGCCCTTGAGAAAGTCATACACCCAGCTCTTATCCGGCATTTCCCATCCGTCTTTGGAAATTATTTTCATCCTTTCGCGGAAGTCGCTAAGGTGAGGGGACGTATATAGGCCTGCACGCAGTCCTGTCGAGGCCAGTCCTGCTGCAATCATGGAACTTACCGATCCTTTGCCGTTGGTGCCTGCCACGTGCACGCAGGGGTAATCCTTCCACGGATCCCCGAGCGCGGCGCTGAAAGCTCTCATTCCGTCCAGACCGGGTTTGTATGCTCCCGGCCGGAAACCTACGTTCTGTATGCTGGGGTGTTTCTCGAAGAGTTCCCCGAGCAGGGCTTCATATTCTTTTTCGTTGAAACTCATATCTGCAAAATTTGCAACTGAGTCCAAATTTAGTTAATTTTACATCCCAATAACAAAAAATGTCGGAAAAAGCTTCAGCTTTACATTCCCTGTACGTCATTGACGGCGTCCAGCAGGAACTGGTTCCGGCCCGGCTTCTGGAAACCGTGGCTGACGAGGATTTTGTGCTCGTGGATGCCGGGACGCCCGTTTCCGCCGGATCTGAAAGCCTCATAGTTGACGAGACAATGGACGTGGTGGGGAAGTCCGTTTGCAGCGAGAACCTTGACCCTGTATCCCTGCTTCCCGTTATCGCCTGCGGTATGGACAAGTATCCTTTGTCCGCATCCGGGGAGTACACCCGCCTTATGCTGGCATCATCCCTCATCTCCACTCTTTGGAAAAAAGGCCATTTCGGAATCGGCAACCTGCGCATTGCCGCACGCTGGTCGCTCGGGGAGCGCAAGGTTGGGGAAATGGCTGCCTTCTACCGCTCCGTTGAGGCTGCTGCCGAATACGCCGATGCCCTCGGGCTTCGTTTCGCGTCCTGCGAATGTGCTGACGGCTCCCGTTTCTCGCTGGAATTCGCTGCGGAACTTGCGCGGAATGCGCTTTCTGAGTTTGAGCTAGAGCTGCCGTTCACCGTTGCCGACCCTTGTCTGGAATCCGGGCTTATATGCCCCGCGACCGCCGTTGCCGACCCGAAGAGCTGGCTCGTGTATGTGCCTTTCGACACCTCGGACTACCGTCTGGGGGGTTCCGCCCTGGCTCAGGCCGCCGGAATTGCCGCCGCTCCGCCGCTTCTGGGGGATGCGGACTATTTCCTTGACTGCTTCGAAGTGGTCAGGGAGTTTGCCGAGGACGGAGTGCTGCTTTCAGCGACCACCGTGGGAAGGGGCGGACTGATAAAGGCCGTATCCTCCCTGCTCGAAGCTTCGGGCTGCGGGGCTGACATAGATGTCTCCGACATACTCCGCTCCTACGGTGAGGACAGCGAACTGAAGCTCCTGTGCTCCGAAATTCCGGGCGCACTCCTGCAGATACGCGACTCTGACTTTGACTATCTGGATGCCGAGCTCCTGCTCCAGGATGTGGCATATTTCCCTCTCGGACATCCGCTTCCGGGCAGGGGGCTGAAAGTGAAATCATCCCGCAAATCCGGGATAGAAACCATATTGGAATCCCTGATGCAGAATGCTGAAGGCGAGGACTGATAACCGATAATAACGCTCTATAGAGATATGGGAAAAGCGAAAATCTTCGTGCTGGATACAAACGTTATACTGCACGACCACAAGGCTATACGCAAATTCCAGGACAATGACCTGGTGATACCTGTTGCCGTAATCGAGGAACTGGACAAGTTCAAGAAGGGTAACGATGCTCTTGCATACAATGCCAGGGGATTCATGCGCGACATAGATCGCATCACGGAGGGGAAGGTCTTCGGGCGCGACGGCCTCAGCATAGCGCCGGGGCTTGGCAGAATCAAGGTGGAGCCCAATCACCCCTTCTCTGAGGAGTACGCCGCAATGTTCAAGGACGATATCCAGGACCACCGTATACTCTCTACGGCGATGTGGGTGCGCGACCATAACCCGGGCACTTTCGTGGCCCTGGTCACCAAGGACGTCAACCTGCGCCTTAAGGCCAAGGCAGCCGGAATGGCGGTGCAGGACTATTTGACGGACAAGGTCGAGGAGGCGAAGATAGAGAACGCCCAGCGGGAGGTGCAGGTCCTGACCCTGGAATCCGAGAAGATGCAGCAGCTGGTGTACGGTCCCGGCACGAGCCTGGACTGGAAAGACGTGTGCCAGGAGAAACCCTTGCCGAACCAGAGCTTCAAGCTGCGCTGGAAGGAGAGTGAGAAGGGTGGGGTGTGCGCGAGGTACGATGCTGACGAGAACAAAGTCATACTCGTGAAGAGCCGTCAGGCCTACGGCATACGACCGCGCAACGACGAGCAGATGATGGCGTTGGATGCCCTGCTCAACCGAAAGATAGACCTCGTTTCCCTGACCGGAGGCGCAGGAACAGGAAAGACACTTCTGGCCCTTGCCGCCGCCCTCGAGCAGGAGAAGGAATACGAGCAGATTATCCTCTCCCGTCCGACGGTAGTGCTGGGCAACCAGGACCTGGGCTTCCTCCCCGGGGACCAGAAGCAGAAGATGACTCCTTTCCTCCAGCCGCTGATGGACAACCTGAACGTGATCAAGAGCCAGTTCCGCCCGAACTCCAAGGAAGCGCTGCGCATCGAGAGTATGCTCAGTCAGGAGAAACTCATAATCGAGCCTCTGGCATACATCAGGGGCAGGAGCCTCGGAAAATGCTACTTCATCATAGATGAGTCGCAGAACCTTACTCCGCACGAGATGAAGACAATCATCACCCGTGCCGGCGAAGGGACAAAGATGGTCTTCACCGGAGACATTTTCCAGATAGACCAGCCTTATCTGGACCAGTGGTCCAACGGATTGACCCATTTGGGAGAGAAGATGGCGGGTCAGAAGATTTTCCAGCACATCTTCCTGAAAAAGGGAGAAAGGAGCCGGCTTTCGGAAATAGCTTCAAAGTTGCTATAATCAGAAATTTGATGTAAATTTGCACCCTTTATTAAGGAAGAAATATAACTATATATAATAAAGAAGAATTTTTCCTATGTTTGAAATGAAAAAACGCGTTTACTGTTTCGGCGGAAAGACCGCCGAGGGCGACGGCTCCATGCGTGAGCTGCTCGGTGGTAAGGGCGCCAATCTTGCTGAAATGAGCAAGTTGGGTATGCCTGTTCCTGCAGGATTCACAATCACGACCGAGTGCTGTGCAGAATACTACGAGCTCGGTGGCGGATATACCGACGAGCTTAAGGCAGAAGTCAAGGCCGCTCTCGAGGCTACCGAGAAGCAGATGGGCAAAAAATTCGGTGATCCTAACGATCCTCTTCTGGTGAGCTGCCGTTCAGGCGCAAGAAGCTCAATGCCGGGCATGATGGATACTATCCTGAACATTGGTCTTTGCTCAGAGACTATCCCGGGAATGATTGCCAAGACCGGCAATCCACGTTTTGTATATGACGCCTATCGCCGTCTCATCATGATGTATTCAGACGTTGTGATGGAGAAGGCAGAAGGCATAGAGCCTGCGGACGGACAGGGCATACGTCAGCAGCTTGACCGTATGATGTCCGAGCTCAAGGAGTCCAAGGGCTATACTTCCGATACCGACATCACTGCTGACGAGCTAAAGGATCTCTGCGAGAAGTTCAAGGTGAAGGTTAAGGAAGTTCTCGGCGTAGAGTTCCCTGACACCGCATCCGCCCAGCTTTGGGGCTCAATCGGAGGCGTGTTCAAGTCCTGGAACGGAAAGCGTGCCATCGCATACCGCCGCATCGAGAAGATTCCTGATGACTGGGGTACTGCAGTGAACGTACAGTCCATGGTATTCGGAAATATGGGCAGCACCTCAGCTACCGGCGTGGCATTCTCCCGCAACCCGGCCAACGGTGACAATAAGTTCTACGGAGAGTGGCTCATCAACGCCCAGGGCGAGGATGTGGTTGCAGGTATCCGTACTCCTAACCCGCTCAATGAAGCCACCAAGAACGAGCACAACAAGAATCTCGAGTCTCTCGAGACCGCAATGCCGGAAGTCTACAAGGAGCTTGACGAGATACGCAAGTCTCTCGAAAGCCACTTCCACGATATGCAGGACATTGAATTCACAATCCAGGAGGGCAAGCTCTGGATGCTCCAGTGCCGCATAGGCAAGCGTACAGGCCTTGCTGCCCTTCAGATGGCTATGGATATGCTCTCCGAGGGTATGATCGACGAGAAGACCGCTGTCATGAGGGTCGCTCCGTCCCAGCTTGACGAGATTCTCCACCCTATCCTCAACGCCGCTTCAGAAAAGGCTGCAAAGGTGGTGGGTCGCGGTCTTCCTGCATCTCCGGGCGGAGCGGTAGGTATGCTCGTATTCGACTCGGAGTCTGCAATGGCTGCCGCAGCTGAAGGCAAGAAGGTCATTCTCGTCCGCGAGGAGACTTCTCCAGAGGACATCGAGGGTATGAGGGCATCATCAGGTATCCTCACAATGCGCGGAGGTATGACCTCACACGCAGCTCTCGTAGCGCGTGGCTGGGGCAAGTGCTGCATCGTAGGCTGCGATTCGATGAAGATCAACCTCGAGGAGAAGACCCTCAGCTTCAGCGGCAACGACAAGGTTTACAAGGAAGGTGACTGGTTCTCTCTCAACGGCGGAAAGGGCCTTGTTTACGATTCCAAAATCGAGACCATGGATGCCAGCGAGAATCCTCTCTTCATCAAGTTTATGAGCATCGTCGACAAGTATCGCCGCCTCGGCATCCGCACCAATGCGGATACTCCTGAAGATGCCCAGAGGGCACTCTCATTCGGCGCCGAGGGAATCGGACTCTTCCGCATCGAGCATATGTTCTACGGCAAGAATTCTGAAGTTCCTCTCTCCAAGCTCCGCAAGATGATACTCTGCAACACTGACGAGGAGCGCAAGTCTGCCCTTGCCGAACTTGAGCCTTTCATTAAGGCTTCAGTGAAGAGCACCCTCAAGATAATGGACGGCAAGCCGGTTGTATTCCGTCTGCTCGATCCGCCTCTTCACGAGTTCGTCCCTAAGACTATCGAGAAGGAGCAGGAGCTTGCAAACGAGCTCGGCATCAAGGTGGAAGAAGTCATCAAGAGAGGTGAGAGCCTCCACGAGGTCAACCCTATGATGGGTCTCCGTGGCGTCCGTCTCCACGTGGCTTATCCGCTCATCGCCGAGACTCAGTACAGGGCCATCTTCACCGCAGTGGCAGAACTCCAGAAGGACGGTCTCCATCCTATGGCCGAGATTATGATTCCTGTGACTGTTTCAGCCCGCGAGCTCAGCTTCCAGAAAGCGATCTGCGACCGCATCAAGAGCGAAGTTGAGGTCCACACCGAGCAGACCATCGAGTACCACTTCGGTACTATGATCGAGATTCCTCGTGCTGCACTCACCGGTGAGAGAATGGCACGTACCGCAGAGTTCTTCTCATTCGGTACCAATGACCTCACCCAGATGACCTTCGGCTTCTCACGTGACGATGTCGGCACCTTTATGGGTGACTACCTCGGACACAAGATTCTCGATGCCGATCCGTTCCAGACCATCGATACCAAGGGTGTTGGCAAGCTCGTGGAATACGGCATCCAGGCCGGACGCGGCAGGAGGGCTGACCTCAAGTGCGGTGTCTGCGGCGAGCACGGTGGAGATCCTGATTCCATCAAGTTCTTCAACAGCATAGGCGTGGACTACGTCAGCTGCTCACCGTTCCGCGTACCTATCGCCCGCCTCGCAGCCGCCCAGGCCGCCATTACTCAGGCAAGGTAATTATTTAACATCCGGGCAAGTCCCGGGTACAGATAAAAGAAAAGAGGGGTGACTAAAAAGTCAATTTGACTTTTGAGGTCATCCTCTTTCTATATATCTCCCTGCCTTCGAGCGTCGGCTGCTCTCCTCCGGGGACCTTTCGCGCTACGCGCTCCATCCAGTCACTCCCTTCAGTCGTGACAGCCGCTCACGAGGCCGCGGCCGGCCACGGGTCCCGGAGGAGACAGCCTCTCGCATCTGCGGCATTGGGGGTAAAGAAAAATAGCTATTCTTTTGATATTCAAAGGAATAGCTATTGCTTTTGTGATAGAAAATTACTATCTTGTAGTTGCGAA